>DATNPU010000324.1:0-16311 GCA_036703105.1 Microcoleaceae cyanobacterium | reverse complement strand
GGATTGAAATTGATGTAATTACTGGGGCTTCTGCTGGCGCTATGACAGCTTGTATCTTAGCGCAAAAGCTATTGTTTGATGGTGCTGCTCTCAGACAGCCGTATGATAATGCCCTTTATCACTCCTGGGTAGAAGATGTTGATATTGAAAAACTCCTTCAGTTTAATCAAGGTGAAAATCCCAATTTAGCGATTTTTTCATCTGATCTGATTGCTGAGATTGGCAAACGGTATTTGCTCGATCGCTATGCTTCAGTGACGCCAACTCAATCACCTCATCCGGCTAGTGCCAAGCAAATTTATTTAGGGCTAGCCATGTCTAACCTGAATGGCGTTGACTATGCGGTTAACCTGAATAATTTTATGCGGTTATCAAAGCCGGATGCAAATGAGCGACCGTCTTTCTATAAACCCAATCAGGTCTTAACAACTAGTTTAAATCAGTTAAATTTTGTCTATACCCGCCATAAAGATTGTTTTATTAAGCGATTAAGTGCTTTAGATGATCATCAGGATATATGGCAAAAAATTGAATTGATTGGTCGATCGTCGGGGGCTTTTCCCTTTGCATTTCGAGTATTGGAAGTGGAACGGAAACCGAATGATCCAACGAATGTAGATGAACGAGCAACGTATCAAGGCTCTGTTTTATCAATTGTTGAAAATGATCTGAAGTCAGAAAGCGATCGGGTTTATAAATTTGCCTATACCGATGGTGGTGTATTTGAAAATGAACCTCTGGGGATGGCTAAAAATCTGGTGGATAAGCTTGACCCAGGGCATCGGGATTATAAAAATCGCTTTTATCTCTATGTTGCACCTGGAGCTAAAGGTTCCACAACTAATACAAAATTTACAGCTGAACAGGCAGTGTTTCTAGAAACTGCCAAAGCCCTAACTGGAGCAATCTTTACTCAGGCTCGATTTCAAGACTGGATTATGACCAGTCAGATTAACCAGGAATTAGCTCAGTTTCAGCAACAGGCGAATCGTTTAAAGCAAGTTCTCCAAACCGAACCAGCACAACAGCAGAATTTCGATGGTGTTGCTGATACGTTACTGCATACTCTCTATCACCATACGGGTAATCAATCTCAAACTGGGGTGTTAGATCAAACGCAAGATTTTGAACGATTGAAGCATCAATTTGCTGAAGATTATTCCGATTTGGCTCAAACAGATCCTCAGTTGGCAAATACCTGGTTGAAAACAATTCAAATTCTGGAGAAACTTCAGAATCTTGGCCCTAAAGATCCGATGAAGGTATATACAATTACCTCGGAAAATGTTGAGTTGGCGGGAGAAGAACTTTCAGCCTTTGGTGGATTCTTCGATCGCAAATGGCGAGATTACGATTATTTCATTGGGCGCACGAAAGCGATTTGGCTCCTCGAAAACCTGCAAAAAATGCATCAACAGGGCCAGGGAGAGGCAGAGTTGTATCTGACTGTGACTGGCTCGGGTCAAGACTTACGCCACCCGGATGTTGATTACGGCAATGTCAACCTGAATAATATTCGTCCTGAAGTCCGACGAGCCGTGAGAGATCGGTTGCTCGATCGCTTAAGTTTGATTGTCGATTCATTCAAAACCAACTTTATCATTCGAGCTTTGCTGAAGTTTAGCCTATGGTTATTCTTGGCTAAATATATTGATGAGGAAGTTTTACAACTGCAAAAACCATCTCTCATGACTCGGCTGAAAGCCTGGATAGCTCGGTTATTGAAGTGAGCGTAAGCTGAAGCAAGGAACAGTTGGTCAGCTAGGCAATGTTAAGTCTGATGATTGGCAACCGAAAGTTGATTGACCCCTAAGAACTCCCGAATGTGCTGAAGATAGGTTGGGGCATCTTCTAACATGGGAAAATGGGCTGTATTAGGAATCACGACATATTCAATGCGATCGTTGAGAGCAGCCGCTTGTCGGCCCATCTCTGCGGGAATGATAATATCTTGTTCGCCGGAAACCAGCAGTGTGGGTACAGTAATGCGCGCAAATTCCTCAGGCATGATCTCAGTAGCTTTTTTGCTGACGGAAGTGAAGATCGTTCCTAGCGCTGATTCATAGTCGGCCATTAAAAAGTCATTCAGGAAGGCCCGACTAATATCGCGAGACAAAGGCCGGTGAAGAAAGCGCTGCATAAATAGCCGATCCATATAAGGTAGGCCATACAGCCACCGAGGCCGAAATTTGACGACATAACCACCGAACTTATAGAAGGCATTGAAGGCTTTCTCGTCGTATTCAAAAATGCCGTTACAGGTGAGGATGGCCCGTTCCACCCGTTCGGGATGGAGATTAAGGAAAAAAACCGCCACGGAGGCACCCATTGAGTGGGCATTGAGATAAATCCGTTGAAGGTCTAAAGCGTCTAATAATCCTGCCAGGTCTTCGGCATAGCTATCTAACTCGTAGCTAAGTGGGTTAGCGATCGCAGAAGCGACGACCTCCGGAGATTCGGTTGTTGGCGAAGCTGACCGCTGTGATCGTCCAAACCCGCGCATGTCATAGAGTAAACAATCAAAACTATCGGCGATCGCCCGAGCAGTACTTTCCCAGTAGCGGGCTGAACCACCCCAACCATGCAGAAAGACCATAACTGGTTTTCCGGTGGGCTCTGAGTTTTCGGCTGTAGTAATCCACTCGTAATAATGGTTGAACCCACGCACCTGAATACACGCCATGCGATTAACACTCAATTTAAATGGTTATATCCCAAAAACATTGTAGAGACGCGATCGCTCACGTCTCTACAGAATTCAAATTCGTTAATAAACTAATGGCCAACGAATTAAGCTGACTCAGGTTTTGGAATTGAAGATGGATGCATCAATAGTTCGGCGGTCGATCGCTTCTCAACCATTTCGCGAGTAATGGTGCAGCGAGTCACATCCTTCCGGGAAGGCAGCTCGTACATCACATCTAGCATCAGTTCTTCCACAATACTGCGGAGTGCCCGTGCCCCAGTTTTCCGTCGATACGCTTCCTGCGCGATCGCCCGCACTGCATCGTGACGGAACTCTAGAATCACATTGTCCATCTTCAGCAGTTTTTGATACTGCTTCACCAACGCACTCTTCGGTTCAGTCAAGATTGCCGTGAGCGCATCTTCATCCAATGGATTGACAACCGCCATCACCGGAACCCGACCAATAAATTCAGGAATCATGCCAAACTTCACGAGGTCGTCTGGTTCTAGATGTTTTAGGACATCGGCAGCTCGTTTTTCCTTGGACTGAGTATCGCCCGGTTGAATAAACCCGATCGACTTTTTGCCAATCCGCTGTTCGATCGCCTTATCTAAGCCGACAAACGCCCCACCACAAATGAATAGAATATTGCTGGTGTCAATCTGAATGCAGTCTTGATAAGGATGCTTGCGCCCTCCTTGCGGTGGCACATTGGCGATCGTGCCCTCCAGCATCTTTAACAATGCCTGTTGGACTCCCTCACCAGAGACATCACGGGTGATAGATGGGTTTTCGCTCTTACGAGCAATCTTGTCAATTTCATCAATATAGATGATGCCACGTTGGGCTTCTTCCACATCCAGATCCGCCACCTGGAGTAGACGAAGCAAGATATTTTCCACATCTTCTCCAACATAGCCGGCTTCCGTCAGCGTAGTGGCATCGGCAACAGCAAAGGGGACATCCAAAATCTCTGCCAGAGTTTGAGCCAGGAGAGTTTTACCGCAACCTGTGGGTCCAATCAGTAAAATGTTGGACTTTTGTAGCTCAACGGCATCATCCGGCGAGACTTTACCGCTCCCTTTTGCCTGGATGAAGCTCAACCGTTTGTAATGGTTATAAACCGCTACGGAGAGGATCTTTTTGGCATCATCCTGCCCAATGACATGCTCATCCAGATACTTTTTGATTTCTCTGGGCTTGGGAATTTGGCTGAGCGAAATGTTGGCCGATCGTGACTTGCGTTTTTCTGAGGATGGCTCTCGTCGAGGTACAGGCTGAGGCGCTGTAGCACTCGAATCGAACAATTCCTCGTCTAAAATTTCGTTACATAAATCAACGCACTCGTCACAAATGTAGACTCCCGGTCCAGCAATCAACTTACGAACTTGCTCCTGAGACTTGCCACAGAAGGAACATTTGAGGTGGGAGTCGTACTTAGACATATCTGCCTCTTACTTAATTGCTGTAACAGCTTCTCCCGTCTTGGGAAGATTATGTTTGGAAATGACCTGATCAATCAACCCATAGTCCTTGGCTTCGACAGCGGACATAAAAAAGTCACGTTCTGTATCAGCCTCAATCCGTTCAAACGGTTGCCCAGAATGATAAGACAGTAGCTCATTCAGCGTCCGCTTGTGATAAAGAATTTCTTTAGCCTGAATCTCGATATCCACGGCTTGCCCTTGGGCACCTCCAAGAGGCTGGTGGATCATAATTCGAGAGTTGGGTAAAGACATCCGTTTACCATGAGTTCCGGCGGTCAGCAAGAAGGCGCCCATACTGGCAGCCAACCCAAAGCAAATTGTAACGATATCACAGCGAACTTGCTGCATCGTGTCATAAATTGCCATACCGGCTGTGACAGAGCCACCCGGAGAGTTGATGTAGAGCTGAATATCTTTTTCGGGATCTTCAGCTTCCAGGAATAGGAGTTGAGCCACGATCGAATCGGCCACTGCATCATCGATCGGTGTTCCTAAAAACACAATTCGCTCTCTCAGCAGCCGCGAGTAGATGTCGAAGGCTCGCTCTCCGCGACCCGCCTGTTCTACAACCATAGGAATCATGTTGGACGGGCTAGGAGAGCCAACATCCAGGGAATTCTGGCTGTTAATTGAGTAGTCAGATGAACTGGATACAAACATAGTGGAGTCGGTCATGGGGTGTCGCCGTTATTCGGGTGTACTGATTGGTTGCGGTATACCGGGTATGTGCGGCGATCGTACTCTTCTATCCAAATTATGCCTCAACTCATCTAGGACTGGGGGCTGCTGAGCAGAATGTGTGTCGCCATTTTAGCCTTGGATGGCTCTGTTCTGGCAAGCTTTCGTTGGAGAAATCCTGCCCTGGTTGGCTGGGCCTCTTATTCGGCTGAAGGCGATTGGGATTTCGCTTTATTGCTTTTACGAGACTTGGTAGATTTGCTAGAGGTGGTCGCCTCTGAAGATTCTGCGGCTTCGGCAGCAGGCTCAGCACCAACAGAAGATTTCTTCGCCTTGGTCTTAGCCTTAGCTGTGGCTGGCTCCGCTACTGTTTCAGATTCAACGACTTCAGTGGCTTCAACAGTGATGGTCGTCTCTGTAGCGGGAGCTTCTGCTGATTGAGCAGTTTCTGCAATTTCTGCGTCCTCTGCTGTTTCTGTTTCCTCAGCGTCAGCGGGTTTAGCGAGGCTTCCTTCAGGCACAAGTTCAATATTGGTATGTTCAATCAACCAATTGACCACTTTTTCCCGCAGTAGATCATCTTCAATGACCGTGCGTAGGCGATCTTCATCCAGATTCCGCCGTTCTTGTTCAGACACCTCGTCTAGCAGTTCTGTGATTTTGGCAGAGACTTCTTCAGGTGTGACCTGGATCGACTCTTGTTTAGCAACTTCACCTAATGCCAGAGTCCGTTTAATCCGATCGATCGCATCGGGACGCGAGCGCTCTTTGAACATGGGAATGGTGTTCTGGTTGAACAGTTGCTTGATGTCAATCCCCTGATTCTGCAATTGCAGCGCTGTCTGGTTGAGAATATAGCTCAACTCGCGATCGATCAGCGTTTCCGGCAGGTCAACCTCAATATGCTTGAGCAATTCATTCAAGATGGCTTGCTCTTGATTGTTTTTAGTTTTCTCTTCGGCCTCTTTATTGAACCGAGTTTCTAGGGCTTCTCGTAACTCTGCTAGAGTTTCGTACTCGTCCTTACTGGCTTCCTGCGCAAAATCATCGTCGAGTTCTGGCAGTTCTTTTTCCTTCAGTTCTTTCAGCGTAATTGTGAAAATTACGTCTTTCCCGGCTAAATCTTCTTGGGGATATTCGTCAGGAAACTTCAGTTGGAGTTCCTTGGTTTCACCAGGGTTCATGCCAACGATGCCTTCGACAAACCCAGGAATGAAGCGGCTTTCTGCCAGTTCGACCTGGAAGTCTTGTGCCTGTCCACCCGCGAATTCCTCGGGTTCCGCATCCGGATCTTCTCCCGGTAATGCGCCTTTGAAGTCGATCACAGCCACATCTTGCATCTGTGCCGATCGCCCTTCAACTGGGACTAACGTCGCCATTTGTTCCCGATATTGTTCGAGCAGTTTATCAACACGCTCTGGATCGGGCTTCACTTCTTCTGCCTGTACCGACAGGTTAGTGTATTGCTTCAACGTGGCTTCCGGTGGCACATCGACGGATGCAGAGAAGGTGAGTGCCTGACCCGGATCAAATTTTTGGACTAGCTCTTCAAAAGTAGAGCGGAGTTGGAAGTTACCCAGTGCATCAATCTGTTCCTGTTTGATGGCTTCTTTCAGGCTGCTGTCAATTAACTCCTCGACGGCACTGGCTTTAATGTATTCAGAGCCAAACCGCTGAATCAACACTTGTCTAGGTACTTTGCCCTTCCGAAACCCAGGAATATTGGCAGAACGGGTGAGCTTTTGGAGCACCTGTTCATAAGCTTTTTTAGACATTTCGGGCGTAATTTCGATTTCCAAGCCAAGTTGGCTGGCGGGAAGTTTTTCCTGGGTAACTTTCATCGGTGTTATCGTGATCCAGTTGCGTGGGCAGTGAGGAGGGAAAACCTACTCTAGAAAGAGTTTGAGAGGCAATGCGGACACGTCCATTGTTTGGGCATGTCCGCATCACCGCAATTAGCTATAGTAACTGATCCTGATTCAGCTTGGATGGTTCCTTTAGAGGAATCTTTAGATTAGTGGGTTGGTTGACTCACGTTGGGAGTGGATAGCCAATGCCCAAATTCAGCCTTGAAGCGACCTTGGAAGATCGCCGATCGAATTCGCTGTGTAAATTGGACTAACTCAGTGATGTTGTGGATCGAGAGTAGCGTATAGGCTAATAGCTCTTGCGATCGCAGCAAGTGGCTGATGTAGGCGCGAGTGAAATTTTCACAGGTGTAGCAGGAACAATTTTCATCCAAGGGGGCAAAATCCTGCCGAAAGCGAGCATTTTTCAAGTTCCAACGCTCTCCGCCAACGATCGCATTGCCATGCCGTGCTAATCGAGTTGGAATCACACAGTCGAATAAATCGACGCCTGCCGCGATTGCCTGCACAATTTCTCGGTGAGTGCCGACTCCCATTAAGTAACGCGGTTTTTCTGGGGGGAGCGCTGGGGCGGTAGCGGCAACAATGTGCTCAATCAATTCTGGGGGCTCACCAACACTGACTCCCCCGATCGCATATCCTGGCAAGTCCAGATCGGCGAGTTGTTCCGCCGCAGTGCGCCGTAGATCGGGATAAACTCCACCTTGAACAATGCCAAACAAGGCTTGATCCGAGCGATCGTGAGCTTGAATACAGCGTTTGAGCCAGCGGTAGGTGCGTTCCGTGGCGTCAATCACCGCCTCACGGCTAGCAGGATAGGGTGGACATTCATCAAATGCCATGATCACATCTGCACCGAGAGCATTTTGGATCGCGATCGATTTTTCAGGCGTCAGATGGATTAATTGGCCGTCACGGGGCGATCGAAATGTTACGCCTTCATCGGAGATCGATCGTAGCTCGCTCAGGCTAAAAACTTGGAAGCCGCCGGAATCGGTCAGAATTGGCTGCTGCCAAGCCATAAACCGATGTAGACCACCAGCCTGCACCACAATGTCTTCCCCAGGTTGCAAGTGCAGATGGTAAGTATTCGCTAATACCATTTGCGCCCCAGTTGCCTGAAGTTGCGCTGGGGTGACCGTCTTGACGTTTGCCAGCGTTCCTACTGGCATAAATCGGGGTGTTTCTACCTGGCCGTGGGGAGTGGAAAAGACCCCAGCCCGAGCATGTGTATCACAGCAAAGGGCTTGACACTCAAACCGAAATTTGGTACTCAATGTTAGCTACGACAATTGCCACAAAAACTTCATTGTCGCATTTCTATGCTGACAGTGGGTAAGCTGGCTGGGTAGGTTAGTCTCTAGAACGAAAAGTGTTCTTCATCGTCAATTTGGACATCCCAACTGGCGGAAAGCACTTCGGCCACCACCGCTTCTAATGCGGCCACGTTTAAACTACGATTGTGCTGCTCTTGGAGCGGATTCGATTGGGGAATCAGCCGTAATTGGCGGCTGTCTTGAATCAAATCAAACCAGGGTTCTTGTTCCTCAGATTGGCCTAATTCAAGATAGTCAAAACTTTGAACGTTCAGGTAGAGCGTATGGTTGGCGACCAGAGTCGATCGCTTGGGATCGGCAAAAACCTCCAATACATAACCTTCCCCCTGACTTGTCATTACCCCATCCTGGGTATGAATGTAGCGAACACGGTTTAAATCCGCGAGAAGCCGCTGCATATCTTGCTTGTCCACGATCGTTCCAGTATCGACAATGCAAGGTGCTGGCAATTGCTTACTACCGGGAGTTTGGTTGTGACTCATGGAGAGAAAGCCTCTGGTCTAAACGAGCCTGAATTTGAATGCAAAAGAATCGCTGACAAAACGTCAGTAACACTCGGCGGAGAACTTAGGAATAGATCAAGAATGCATACAGAGTGAGGGCTGCTCAGGAACTTTCAGAAGAGAGAATGATTCCTGCAAATGGTTTATCTTCAATCATGCCTGATACTTCATACTCTAGGGGGTTAGAAGAGTCACAGAACTGAGAAGATGCCTCTACAGGTCAGTAGCCCATGAGACAATTCTATACCAAGATCTCTGGCTGACAGTCGATCAAATTATTAGAGTTCGACGGTGAAATTTTGGACTGAGTGAGATCAATTGATGATCCCGTTAGGGATCACATAAATATGCCGGGTTGGATTCATTCTCGCTACTAGATGTAGATCGCTACCTCCGCCAGAGTACGGAAAAATGAAGTTTCATGACAGACGATCCCGCTTCACAATTTCACTTATGCAGGCAGGCTAAGACAGCATTAGGTGCGATCGCCTTCTACACTTGCTTCCCCATTCCCCATCACTGGTCATTAAATTTTGATGGAATTGCTCGCTGGGCAACAGCCGTTGGACTATTGATCGGTAGTTTATTAGGTTTATTAGATTTAGGCTTGCAACAACTAACCATGCCAGTTCTCGTTCGGAGTGCGGTTATTGTCGGAGTTTGGCTGGCTTTGACTGGCGGCTTACATTTGGATGGGGCAATGGATACGGCGGATGGTTTAGCCGTACTTGATCCGAAACGGCGGTTAGAAGTGATGGCAGATAGTCACTCCGGAGCCTTTGGAGTGATGGCGGCAGCAATGATTCTATTACTCAAAGTGACTGCTCTCGGAAGTTTGGAGTCCGATCGTTGGATTGCCTTAATTGCCGCTGCCGGGTGGGGGCGATGGGGGCAATTAGTGGCGATCGTGCGTTATCCTTACCTGAAACCCACGGGCAAGGGAGCCTTTCATAAACCGGCGATTCGGTCTGCTTGGGATATTCTGCCCAGTACTGTGCTGCTCCTGGTTTTGGGTGGAATTATGTTTTATCTCCAGCCTAATCACTGGAGTTTGGTCGTCGGAATTACGCTAGGTGGCGCTGGTTTAGCTCTAGTCCCTGGAGCTTGGTTTCACCATCAGTTAGGTGGCCATACCGGAGATACCTATGGAGCAGTGGTGGAGTGGACAGAAGCGCTGTTACTGTGTGGTCTAACGATGCTGGGTTAGCTATGAATTCTTGGCTCTGGGTATAGGGCGGATAAAAGTTCGCTTTCCGCGATCGCCAGAGCCTCTAACCGTGCTTGCACAACATCACGATCAAAATAGGTTGTTGCTAGTACCCAATACGCCCCATAATGACGGGCCTCTGATGCCATGAGGCTACGGTAGAATTTCGCCAATTTTTCATCGGGGCAATGCGTCCCTAGCAGTCCCAGTCGTTCGTGGCTGCGAGCTTCAATGAGACCGGAGACAAGCAACGAATCCAACATGCGATCGGGTTCTTGGACGCGAATTTGGGCTTTTAAACCGGCACCATAAGGCGGGGCTGATAAGGGCGCTAACGGAATCTGCCGTTGTTCTAGAATTTGATTCACTTGCTCGAAATGTTGCAACTCTTCCTGGGCGATCGTGGTCAGAGTCCGCACCAGCTTAGTGCTAGATGGATAACGAAACATGAGGTTGAGGGCGACACCTGCTGCCTTGCGTTCACAATGAGAATGATCGAGCAGGATAATATCCAAGTTGGCCAATGCTTGCTCGATCCAGTCCTGGGAAGTGGGTTGCTGAAGAAACTTAATTGCGGGTGAAGCGGAAACCATGTGTGCGATCGGAGTGGAGAACTAACCCTGGTCTGCCAGGTTAGAATATTATCTCTTAGGCTTACTGCCCCCGCTTGCCTCGGCTTGAGTTTTATTGCTGATTCAACGGTTTCTAAACTGATATTTGCTTCTATAATCCCCTCATGATAGTTTTTGGTGCCTGCCTGTGCTTGCGATCTATCCTGGCAGCTTTGACCCCGTCACGCTTGGCCACTTAGATGTGATCGAGCGGGGATGCCGTTTATTCGATCAGGTTGTTGTGGCAGTCTTGCGGAATCCTAATAAAACGCCACTATTCACTGTGGCGGAACGCATGGAGCAAATTCGCCGTTCCACTCGCCACCTGACCAATCTGGAAGTGGATAGTTTTGATGGATTGACTGTTACCTATGCCGAAATGCGACAGGCAACGGTGCTGCTACGGGGATTGCGAGTGCTGTCTGATTTTGAGATGGAACTCCAGATGGCCCATACGAATAAAACACTTTCACACCGTGTTGAAACGGTTTTTCTAGCAACTTCTAACGAGTACAGCTTCTTAAGCAGTAGTCTGGTGAAAGAAATTGCTAAATTTGGTGGTTCTATTGATCACTTAGTTCCCAGCCCTGTCGCCCCAGATATCTACAGATGTTACGCCAAGACCCATCCGGTATCGGTCCCGAACATGGAATCAACTCCAATGCTGGAGCTTCCCAAAACGGAGTCTCTGCCCGAGGCTCTGCACGAGTAGGAAGCGTAGACATTCAGCAAGAATTAGATCGGCTAGAGGAAATCATTCTTGAAAGTCCTCGGATTCCATTAAGCCGTCGCACTCTCATCGACGAGGAGCAACTGATCGAGCAGCTCGATTTAGTGCGGCTCAGCTTGCCCGATGCCTTTCATGAAGCGGAAAGTATTTTGCGGCACAAGGAAGAAATTTTTCTGCAAGCCGAACAATATGCGCAAGAAATTATTGAGACGGCAGAGCGACGGGCAGCTCAGATCTTAAATGAAACGGGGATTGTGCGGCAGGCGGAAATGGAGGCACAACAAATCCGCCAACATATCCAGCAAGAGTGTGACGCTGTGCGGGATCAAACGATCAACGAGATCGAGCGGATGCGGCGACAGGCCCAGCAAGAGCTGGAAGAAATGCATCAAATGGCAATGGCAGAATGTGAAGAAATTCAGGCAGGTGCCGATGAGTATGCTGAACGCGTACTGCGAGATATGGAAATGCAACTTGCTGAAATGCTACGAGTGATTCGCAATGGCCGTCAGCAGCTAGTGAATGAGCAATCGATCGCGCGGGCGAATAATGCTGCTATGATGCGCCCCCGTAAATAGCTAGTTTTCAGCTAACTTTAGGGATGCCGGCGATCGTTTACCCTCTGCGAGTAGCTTGCCACGTGGCACCAACTGCTGCTCCGATTCCGGCGACCATGCCAACGCTGGCTCCTTGCATGGTTTTGTAGATGGGGCTTTGGGTGAGACATTGAGTCGTCGGATTGGGAGATTGGAGACAGCGATCGCTTTCTACCCAACTACTCACTCCACCTAGCACAGTACCAGCAACGCTACACACGACTAGCATTGTGAGAAAGGAACGACTGCTTACCTTGTTCATATCTAGTTCGAAAGCCTGAGAATTGGTTTGCCAGTTTCAGGATGCCCAAAAACTTGATCCAGAATAGCAGAACATCTCTCTAAAGACAGATCTTGCTGCTCCCAAGTTAGGACTCTAGATTTGAAGTGAGAGTGCCGTGATGGTGATCATCTAGGGCTTTGGCAATAAACCATTCCAATTTGGCCGTAAAGACGGATTCAGCGAACTCTTCAGCCCGTTCAATACATGCTTGAGCAGAAAAGCGGAGTTTCTCAAACTGCACGATCGCGTCACACAAGCTTTCGACTGTCGGTTGAGGAAACAACAATCCGGTCCGAAAGTCCAAAATAATATCTTTCATCCCACTTTGTTCGGATGCAATCACCGGAATCCCTCGCCCCATCGCTTCCACCGGGACAAAGCCAAAATCCTCATAGGCCGATGGATGAATGACGGCGATCGCTCTATCGTAAAGTTCAGAGATGTGCGAATCAGATAATCTGCCAAGAAATTTCACACAGGGGCTGGCAAACTGCTGAAGCCGTTCTGCTTCTTCGCCAGTGCCCACAATCCACAGTGGACGATTCAGCTGACTACAGGCCGCAACGGCTAGATCAACCTGTTGCTCTGAGGTTAACGAACCGACGTAGAGGTAGTACTGATCCCCGGCTTCTCCGTATCCTTGGACAGGCACTGGTGGCGAAATCACTTCCACGGGCCGCCGATAGAACTTACGGATACGGCGGGCGGCAATTTCTGAGTTAGTAATAAAGCGATCGACCCGCTGAGCCGCATAAAAGTCGTACTGCCTGAGACGGGTGTCGAGCCAACGCGTGTACCAATGGCGGGGATATGGCGTAATTGGAATCGGTTCCCACAGGTAACGAGGGGGAGTTAAACAGTAATTCACATGTAAAGTATGTGAATGCGTTAGAACCGCATGGCTCAGGTAACTGCTGGAGCAGGAGAGCACTAAATCATACTCAGATAAATCGAGAGACTCCCAGAAATAAGGTAGTCCAAATCGATAGGCATGAAATTGTTGAGCAATTCCAGGGAGTTGTTGCGCGATCGTCGGGCGTAGATCCCAACCAGCAAAGCGATCAGCCTGATCGCCCAATTGGGGATAATCAATAAACGCCGTATACACGGGAGCTTGCGGATACAAGTGGTGCAACCCCTGTAACACCCGTTCGGCGTTACCATATTCCCGTAAATAATCATGGACAAGGGCGACTTTCATCCTGGATGCTCCTGGAGGCATGATTCTAGGTTGGAGCTAGGGAAATCCGGTTAGGGTTCTACCGTATCGGTCGATCGTGCTACTGGTCAACAGCCCTGAAGGCGAGAACGGCATTTTGTCCACCAAAGCCAAAGCTAAAGCAAAGTGCTTGCTGGACTTGGGCAAGCTGAGCGGTTCGGACAAAATTCAACTCGAACTCGGGAGTGCATAAACCGACACAGGGTGGCAGAATTTGTTGGGTCAGAGTGAGCAGACAAAACGCCGCGCCCATTGCTCCTGATGCACCGATCGTATGCCCAGTAGCTCCTTTCGTTGAACTCACAAAAACATCGTGTGGAAATAATTGGCTAATTAAATGAGCCTCATTGCGATCGTTGAGCTGAGTGGCCGTTCCATGGGTATGAATGAAGTCAATATCCTGGGGCTTTAAGCCACTACGGTTCAGGCAACCCTGCACAGCTGCGATCGCAGCTTCCCCTTGGGGGTTAGGAGCACTGATATGGTAGCCATCCGCTGTTAGACCAAAGCCTAAAATCTGTCCATACACTTTAGCTGACCGTTGTTGAGCCAGCTCAGCTGTTTCTAGCACAAGAACCGCTCCGCCTTCTCCTAAAACTAATCCTTCCCGCTCACGATCGAATGGGTAAGCGCCGGTGGTCGCTAATGCCCCCATTTGGTTGAAGCCCGTAATAGTTAACGGCGTAATGGGGGCTTCAATGGCTCCGGCCAGTACCCGCTGACAGCGCTGCATTTGGATCAGTTCGTAGGCTTGGGCGATCGACCATAACCCGGTGGCACAGGCGGCCATTGGAGATAAGACGATGGTTTGTGTTTGGAGCAATCGAGCTGTGGCAATCGCGGCAGCATGGGGTAGCGTATCGAACCAGTTACCAAGACAATCGTTACCCTGATACTGCACCTGTTTTGCCCAGCGTTCCCACTGTGACTGATTCCCTCGGCTAGAGCCAATCACAACACCACAATCGATTAACGGTGGCTGTAATCCAGCATCCTGTAGCGCAGCGACTACTGCCGTTTCAGTCAATGCCTCTAAGTGAGCAGGTTCGCTACCTGTTAAAGCCAGGGGACGGAGGGGAAGTTCGGGAAAGGGTTGATGGAGCTGAATGCCAGAATGACCGGCTAATAGCTGCTTCCAGGTTGCTTCCAGCGAACCCAAAGCTGAAACTAGACCGATGCCGGTCACTACCACATCCATTACAGTTTTGCGATCGCTATGCTTTGCTACCTGGTTTTAGATTTTCGGCCCCTTTCGTAACTTTGGCCGACTCAATTCGATCGCCTTGCTGAATTGTATCGACGACCTCCATACCCTGAGTCACATAGCCAAAGACGGCATAGTTACCATCCAGGAAGTTGAGATCGGCCAAAGCAATATAAAACTGAGAGGAAGCCGAGTCGGGAATTGCCGATCGGGCCATTGCTACAGCGCCGCGGGTATGCCGTAGCTTGGGCTTACTCGTGTTTCCAGCCATTTCAAAAGTTTTACCGTAAATCGGGCGATCGCCAGTTTGCGGCTTAATTTCTAATGGGATGTAACGAGGTTGAGAGGTACTGGGATCGATAAAACTACCAGTTCCTAACTGTTCGGGGGGAAAATTAGGATTCTTACTTTGTGGATCGCCGCCCTGTACCACAAATGGTTGCGGTTCTCTTACGACTCGGTGAAAGACTAACCCGTCGTAGACCCCACGTTGTACCAAATCAACGAAGTTTCCGGCTGTAATGGGCGCATTAGTACCATCTACCTCGATCGTGATGGGTGAACCTTTCACGATCATTTCTACTGTGGCTTTCCCCTGAAGTTTAGGCAATTCTGCCATCTGGGAGTCGCTGACGCTCGTTGGGGTAACGACCTGATTTGAGGAGGTATTACTAGTATTACCAGCTGAGGAGGAGTTTGCTGTGTCCTGGGAGGTACAACCACCACTCACTAAAGCAACGACAATTAAGACAAGCGCGAACCAGCGCTGAAATAAAGTTGGCATAGTAATTCTCTACAGTCCTTCTAAAGGGACACCCAAGAATCGAGCCAGTGTAGCACCTTGGTTCTCTAACTCTGACAGGGCTAACGGCTGTCCGACTCGGGTGAGGGGAATGTCTCGCATTCCTTTAACTCGCAAGTACAATGACCGCTTAGGGTTTAATCCTTCGCGTAAGTCCACTTTAACGGCTTGGACATCTTCCGTTTTGCACTTGACCTCAATCCGGCGATTTTTGCCAGGGAAGCCCCACCGAAAAATGGTGATCTGACCTGTAGTTTTGTTGAATTCGTTGTAGCCGCTGCCGACATCTAAGCCAATGGTGAGCCAAAGGTATAGGCTGAACAATAGCCCCAATGAGCCATAGAATCCCATCGCAATACCTTGCGGAATAAAGACAAGATGAGTGGGATCGGAGAAGGGCAGTAAATTAATCTTGGTATAGCTGGAAATTGCTGCTAGGAAAAAGCCGCTTGCTCCAGCAGACACGATCGTTGCCCACCAGTAATTGCTAAACCGACGAGAGCCAACGATCTCTTGGCGAAGAATTTCTTGTTTCGTGGACATTGTCTGTGCTGTCATGGAGCCACTAGTAGTTAAGGAGTAAAGTCGCGATGATCTAGGATGCTAGAGTAACCTCCTTGCCGCTGGTCTAAAGACAGCAACTCCTGGCTGAGTCAGCGGAACAGCAGCTGATTGGAGTAAAAGCAGATCCTCGATCCTGTCAGTTCACATCTTAACGGATAGAGCACCTTACCCTACACTTGCTGGGTTCGACTTCAACATTTGCCGGATATGCAACAGTTTGTTGAAGAGTGTTGACAAAAATCACGATTTATCAGTTGCAGCTTTAGAGAAGGGAAAAGTCTGAGACGGTACGTATCGGTTTGTAAAAATTCTGATTTCTCCTATGATGTATAGACATATAAACTCGTTCACTCTAGAGAACCTGCAATTTTAGTAACGCTAGAGGATTTGAATCCATGACCATAGCAGTCGGACGCGTACAGCCGACCCGAGGATGGTTCGACGTTCTCGATGACTGGCTCAAGCGCGATCGCTTCGTCTTTATCGGCTGGTCAGGTCTGCTTTTGTTCCCCTGTGCTTTCCTGGCACTGGGC
>DATNPU010000320.1:0-3087 GCA_036703105.1 Microcoleaceae cyanobacterium | reverse complement strand
CGGGTACTCTGGAGCAAATTCTGCGGGGTCCTGCCCAGTTAGATGATGGTACCCATAACCTGCTGGGAGCATTGCAAACTAGCATGGGAACCTTAGGTGCGAAGAACATCAAAGAGATGCAACAGGTGGAAGTGGTAATCGCTCCATCCTTGTTGACGGAAGGTAAGGTGTACCAAAAGGCCCAACAGTTAGGCATGGGTAAGTAACAAAGGTTGGGGCAGGTTACGTAGAGCCATGACCAGCAACACGGTTAACTCAACGGCACAACTTGCCCCTTTGATTACCCACCTTAACCACCCTGTAAGTAGCGCAGAATGCCTTGGGCGATCGCGTTAGCTAATTGACTGCGGCCATTTGCATCGGATAGGCGGCGAGCATCGTCCCGTCCGGTGACAAAGCCAACTTCAACTAAGACAGAAGGCATCGAGGCATATTTCATCACGTAGAAATTAGCTTGCTTCACCCCTCGATCGCGCATATCAGTATTGTCCATAATGCTTTGGTGAATGGTTTTAGCCAGGTTGTAACCGGCATCGTAGTAATAGGTTTCTAAGCCATTCACATCCGGGCGATCGTCGTCAAATGAGTTGGCGTGAATACTGACAAAAATCGTGGCATTGACGCGATCGGCGATATCAACTCGGGGCTGTAAATCCAGATCACGTTCATCCTGCCGCGTCAGCACAGCCCGAACACCCTGGCGCTCTAATAAAGCCGCTACCTGCTTAGAAATAGATAACACAGCATCTGTTTCACGCAACCCACCAATCCCGATCGCGCCTGGATCTGGGCCGCCATGTCCGGGATCAACCACCACAATAAACTTACCATTCGGAACTTGCGGCAAGGTTGGACTGGGTTTAGGAGTACTAGGACTGGGCAGCGGCGTAGTGGGACGCGGCAAGGGTCTCGTTGATCCGGTAGAGGGACGGGGGGGCGTTGGCGTCCGTGGTTCTGACACTACAACAATGCTACCGGGTGGCAGCGAAGAATTCGGAATCGGTCTGCCCGTCGATGTAGGAGGAAGAGTGGGGACAACGGCAACCCCAGGTGCATTGGGAACCGCGATCGCCTGAGTTGGAGGAGCGGCGCTGGCTCGTTGTGGCGCAAACTGGGGCCGTGGCACTTCTACTGTCCATTGCCGAGCTGAGGCATACTGAAATCTGACTTGGCGGGGGTCGATCGTATAGCCGGGAGCCAGCTCCATCACAATTCGAGTCGTCTGAGGATCAAACTGCGCTACTCGCATATTGTTGACAATGCCATCCACAGGCAAAGTCTGTTTGGGGCCGCCTAACTTTACCCCAGGGAGATCGATCACTAATCGAGTTGGGTTAGAAACAATTTGGGCGCGTGGCTGAATGCCCTCATCGGTGGCCAATTCCAAACGGTTTTGAGTGCGATCGAAGCGCCAATATTGCAAATTAGCCGCTTGGGCAGATGAGGACAGCAAAATTGATCCCAGGACGGCTGGGAGGAACCAGAGCAATTTCACGGCTATATACCTTGCTTAAAACTTCAGGTGGGTCAGTTCAATCAATGCCGCCAGGTAGATACAGAGATGTCCATTCCCTGATAGTTGGACAAATCTAGGAGAGACTGATGCCTTGCTCTTCTAAAAAAATGGGGCAATCAACCGATGAACTGAATCAACGTTGTTATGTTGCTACTTGCATCCTTGTGACTGAACTGGGGGTAAGAGATGTTCCCGCGGGAAAAGATCTCAGTATCTACATTCACAATCAACTCCCCCAGCGATCGCAGATCCGGAAGACTCACCTCGATCGCCTGACATTTCTTTCAAGGCGTCGCAGCACTAAAATGCAGGATCATGCTATCGAGTATCCGCATCCAATACCTTGGTTACATGGGTGACCTGGGATTCGAACCCAGAACCAGCGGATTAAGAGTCCGATGCGCTACCGTTGCGCTAGTCACCCTGGGATATTCCTGATATTACCAAAGGTCTTGGCCATTGACACAACTTGCACAAGCACAGGCCGCAAATATTCGCTAAACCAGAGAAAGTGTCACACCATTTTCACAATTAGTGTTTAAGTTAGAGCAATAAGCCCCCGTGAGCAGGTGTAGTTGCCCCTTTTTCCAATTAAATTTTGACGCGCCGCATGAGGACGATCGCTGGTAGATGTGTTGCCACGATGCTGTACCAATGCTGCGTTTGAACTGGGATTTTAACAATTCACATTAGCCATGATCAGTGAATGCAAATTGCGATCGAGCAATTAACTTCACTTTTATCAGCATGCGTGGTTTGGCAACTTTATTTAAGCTCATTAGCCCATGAATTATTTGCCACTTAAGCGATCAACCCAGCCCAATCAAGCCACAGTGCCCCTGCAAAAAAAGCTATTGCTAACCTTTCTCCCGATCGGGCTACTACCATTAGTCATTGCTGGGGGATTAAGTGCAATATTTACTTATCAACGAACGGCTCAGCAGGCTGAATTGCGGCTACGGAATCTGTCTATCATCACAGCTGAGTTAACAGCTAACGATCTAGAAAATAAAACCACATTACTATCATCAGTCGCAATCAATCCACTAATTTTAGAAGCAATTCACGCTAGTGAAAAGCCGGTAGAGACAGCAGAGCTAACCAAGTTATCGATTCAGCAGCTCGAAGCCCAGTTTGCCAAAACCAAGCGATTACAGCCCAATCCGGTAATCGATGACTACTTAAGAGAGATTGCCTTCATTGGTGGTTTTGCCGAACTTTTCTTTACAGAAAAACATGGATTCAATATTGCTCTCAGCCAACCTACTAGTGATTTTGTGCAGCAAGACGAGCAGTGGTGGCGGAGTGGAAAGCAACTAAAAAAATGGATTGGGACACCAGAATTTGATCAGTCAACTCAGAAGGTAACGATCGAGATAATTCAGGCGATTTATGCTCCGAATTCCTCCAAATTTATAGGAGTTTTAAAGGGAGGCTATGATGCAGATCACTTAAAATATTTAAGACAAGAATTACACAATTTACAACTTCATGATTCTGAACAATTGCAAATTTTAGCGATCGGTCAGCCACTCACTGCGATCGCCACGATTAATGCCCAAGGGATCAGT
>DATNPU010000315.1:0-8707 GCA_036703105.1 Microcoleaceae cyanobacterium | reverse complement strand
GATGTCAACCGCAGAACAACCAGCGCCAAGCCTTTTAGGGGCAGCAGATCCAAGTTTGGCCGCGATCGCTCAGCGCATGGTAGATAAACAACAGGGGATTCAGTTGGTTGATATTGACGGCACTCAAAAATATCTGGCATTCGTGCCACTTCAAGAAGCGAATTGGTCGGTTGCTCTAGTGATTCCGCGTGACAACATTGAGGCACAACTCAGACCATTGAACCTGATGGCGATCGTTGTAGCAGGACTAACAGTGACGATGATTGTTGTCTTGTGGCAGGTGCAATCGTTTGAGCAGGCCCAACTGCGGAAGTCAAAGTTAGCGGCAGATGTAGCTAAAGAAGCAGCGGATGCGGCAAATCGGGCTAAGAGCCAGTTTTTAGCCAATATGAGCCACGAACTCCGGACTCCCTTGAATGCCATTCTCGGCTTTACTCAACTCCTAATTCGTAACACACCTTCAGATTCAGAAACCTCAGAACTCGCGATCATTCAGCGCAGCGGAGAGCATTTGCTAGAGTTGGTCAATGATGTGTTGGAAATGTCTAAGATTGAGGCAGGCCGAGTCACTTTAAACGAAACCAGTTTTGACCTCTATCTCTTGCTTGACACCTTAGAAGAGATGCTGCAATTCCGGGCTGAATCGAAAGGGTTGCAACTGATATTTAACTGTTCACCGGATGTTCCCCAATATATCCGAACCGATGAACGGAAACTCCGTCAAGTTTTACTCAATTTATTGGGCAATGCGATTAAGTTTACCCAAACGGGACGTGTCATCTTGCGAGTCAGATCCAATTCATCCCCCATTTCCCCATCGGCCCATCCCCTCACCCTCTATTTTGATGTTGAAGACACCGGCCCAGGAATTGCTACTGATGAAATACAGCAGTTGTTTGAGGCGTTTTTCCAAACAAAAATAGGGCAGAACTCCCAACAGGGAACGGGATTGGGACTCGCCATTAGTCAGCAATTTGTCCGCTTAATGGGAGGAGAGATCACCGTTGACAGTGTCGTCAATCAAGGGACGACCTTTGCCTTTGATATTCAAGTCGGGCTGGGAGATCCGGCGGAGATTCAGGTGCAGCAGCCCGCTCGCCGGGTGATTGGGCTAGCCCCCAACCAGCCACAATACCGGATTCTGGTGGCCGACGATCGTTGGGTAAATCGCCATTTATTACTGAGGCTGTTGGAGCCGATCGGGTTTGAAGTCCGTGATGCCGAGAATGGGCAACAGGCGATCGCCCTTTGGGAAGAGTGGCACCCGCATCTGATCTGGATGGATATGCGAATGCCCGTGATGGATGGCTATGAAGCAACCCGGTACATTAAATCCCATTTGCAAGGTCAGGCAACGGTGATTATTGCCATCACGGCCAGTGCCTTTGATGAAGAGCGGGCGATCGTCTTATCCGCTGGTTGCAACGACTTTGTTAGAAAACCGATCTGGGAAGAAACTGTATTTGAGAAGATAGCTCAATATTTAGGAGTCCGTTATCTCTATGAAGAAACTGATCCAGCCGACAGGCAAAACGCCGGAATCAGGGTTGTGAATAGTAGGATGAATCAGGTTACATCTGTCCTTCTGTCACCGGCTTCGCTTCAGGTTATGCCTGCTAGCTGGACGGCTCAACTCCATCAGGCCGCGATGCAACTCGACGAGCAGCAAATTTTCTCGCTGATTGCAGCAATTCCCCCAGAACATGCGGACATTGCTAATGCCCTGACAGATTTGGTCAATCGAGTGCGTTTTGATACGATCGTCGATCTATCTCAACCTGTTGGGTCGCCATGAATAGTGAACCGTTTAGGGCAACTAAAGGCAAGATTTTGATTGTTGATGATGCGTTGGACAATCTGAATTTGTTGTATGCAACATTGACTCAGCGGGGGTACGAGGTGCGTAAGGCAATCAACGGTGCAATGGCATTGATGGGAGTGCAGGCGGCCCCACCTGATTTGATTCTGCTGGATATCCGGATGCCAGATATGAATGGCTATGAAGTCTGTCAACGATTGAAAGCGTCCCCAGAAACCCGCGATATTCCAATTATTTTTCTCAGTGCCCTGGATGAGCCACTAGACAAAGTGCGGGCGTTTTCATTGGGAGCAGCGGATTACATTACCAAACCCTTCCAAACTGAAGAAGTTCTGGCTCGGATTGAGAATCAATTGGCGCTTCAAGCGGCCAAAGCAGAAATTCGCCAGTTCAATGCTGAACTGGAACAACGGGTACAGCAACGCACCGCTCAACTTCACGCTGCGAATCAGGAATTGCAACGGGAAATTAGGGAGCGGCAGCGAGCCGAGGAGTTGCTTCGGCAACAGTCAGACCAAAAGCAATTGGTCACAGCGATCGCCCAACGGATTCGGCAGTCGTTAGACCTGGATACTATTCTCAATACCACGGTGGCCGAGATTCGCCAGCTTTTGCACGTCGATCGGGTCCTGATTTATCGATTTGAGTCAGATTGGAGTGGTGTGGTGGTAGTGGAGTCTGTAACCAAGCATGATTACTCCATTATCGGCAAAACCTTCATTGATCATTGCTTTCAAAAAGGCTTTGTTGAGCAATACAGACAAGGACGGATTCAAAACCTAGAGGATATTTATGCTGGGGGGCTGTCTCAGTGCCACATTGATCTTTTAGCGGGCTTAGGAATGAGGGCGAACTTAGTTGTGCCGATTGTGCAAGAGGAGAAACTATGGGGGCTGCTACTCGCCAATCAATGTGTGCAGCCACGAGCATGGACGCCGCTGGAAATTGACCTGATGAAGCAACTGTCTACCCAAGTCGCGATCGCGATTCAGCAATCAGAACTCTATCATCAAGTGCAACAATTCAACGCCCAATTAGAGCGTCAAGTGCAAGAGCGCACCCAGCAATTGCAACGATCGCTTGATTTTGAAGCGGCCCTCAAACGCATTACAGATAAAGTTCGGGATAGCTTAGATGAAAGCCAGATTTTGCAAGCGGCGGTTCAAGAACTGGCTGATGTCCTCCAGATTGAATGCTGTAATGCCGGAATTTACAACGCTGAACTAACTGCATCAACGATTGCATTTGAATACACCACATCGTTCCCTTACTATCAGGATTTAGTAGTGCAGATGGAGGATCACCCAGAGATTTACCAACAACTTCTGCAACACCAAAGCATCCAACTGTGCTATGTTCAACCTCGATTGATCCGTGAAACTGGCTACCAATTCGCGATCCTAGTCTGCCCTGTAGCCGATGATCAGGGCGTGATTGGCGATTTATGGCTATTTAAGCCCAAGGAGGCCATCTTTGAAGACCTGGAAGTGCGGCTAGGGCAGCAGGTGGCGAACCAGTGTGCCATTGCCCTGCGTCAAGCACGGTTGTATGCGGCAGTTCAGACCCAGGTGGAAACCCTGGAAAGCCTGCACCAGCTGAAGGATGATTTTCTCAGCACGGTTTCTCACGAATTGCGATCGCCAGTGACGAACATGAAGATGGCGATTCAAATGTTAGAAGTGGCTCTTGATCAAATCATTCAAATGTTGGAAATGGCTCTTGATCAAATTAAGCAGGTGAGTTTGGCAGAACCAGCAGCCGATGTGTCATCAAATAAAACAGTTCAAAGAGCTATCCACTATTTACAGATTCTTGACCGGGAATGCGATCGCGAAATTAATCTTGTTAATGACTTGCTGGACTTACAACGACTAGAAGCAGGTGTGCAAGACACCATGATGGATTGGATTGACTTGAATCTCTGGCTCCCCACCTTAATCCATGCCTTTGAAGAACGTACCCAGGCTCGTCAGCAACAGTTACAGATAGAAATTCCAGCTCCACTCCCTCAGATTTTTTCCGACTTTCGCGCCCTCAGCCGCATCCTCACAGAACTGCTGCACAATGCCTGCAAATACACCCCACCCGGAGAAAGCATTACCATTACAGCCCACCTCGATCCATCGTCTCACGACTCGCTGGCATCTCCATCCTTGAGTCAATCGACAGAACTGGACACCGTGATGCCGCTTGCCACTCTCCAAATCAGCGTTACCAACGCTGGGGTAGAAATTCCTGCTGATGAACTCCCTCGGATCTTCGAGAAGTTTTATCGGGTGGTCGGGGCCGATCGCTGGCAGCAAGGGGGAACGGGTTTAGGATTGGCTCTGGTGAAAAAGCTGATAGAACATTTAGGGGGAACGATCGCAGCCAGCAGCATTCAACAGCAAACAACTTTTAGCATAAGATTGCCGATTCAGAGGAGTTGACACCGATTCGGCTCCTGGCTCTAAAGGCGTTTATGACTGTATAGCTAAGAATACAGTGCAGTAGGAGACACATTGTGTTTTTTCAATAGAGCGTCCCTCTTCAGAGGGATTTTTATCCACAAAGAAATTCGCTTGAATAGAAATACCCGTTTACGTATACGGACGAATGCTACATGAAACGCGATGCTGCCGGAAAGTTTGTGAACAACTGGAATCTGGAGACTAAACACCGAGTTAGTGTCTCTCTAACCAGAACAGCTTGGCGATCGCTGGATCAAGAAGCGCAAAAACGGGGAGTTTCCCGCTCTGAAATCATTGAACAGTTTGCCCGTAGTCTTGACGGTGAGCCTGCTAACAGAGAACAGCCTGCCACCACCCAGACCGTTGACCGCACAGTAGCCACTATTCTAGAAAGTATCACCGATGCCTTTGTGGCCTTCGATCGCGACTGGCGTTACACCTATGTCAATCATGCGGCGGCCCAAATTTTGCATAAAACGCCTGAAGAATTGATTGGCAAACACGTCTGGAATGATGTTTTTCCGCAATTGGTGGGTGGAGTGGCATACCAGGCTATGCACCGAGCGATCGCAGAGCAGGTTCCGGTGGCATGGGAAGAAATTGGGGAGTCAGGGCAATGCTGGCTGGAAGCGAATGCGTATCCTTCCGAAAAAGGAATAGCCGTTTATTTTCGGGATATGACAGAACGCAAGCAAGCAGAGATAGAGCGAGAACGATTACTGCAAGAATTGGAACGGGAACGCACTCAGTTTAAAACGGTTTTACAACAAATGCCCGCCGGGGTCTTAATTGCCGATGCGACCTCTGGTCAGTTGGTATTAGCCAACGATCAAGCCAAGCAGATTATCAATTATGACTTTGAGCAATTCTGTGAATTAGAGGACTACGGCCCCATTGCTCCGTTTACCGCATTTCGTTTGGATGGCCGGATCTACCTACCCAGCGAATATCCTCTGGTGCGATCGCTAAAAACGGGTGAAGTGATTCTCCATGAGGAAATGGAGATCTACCGGGATGATGGCAGTCAGGTGATTATTGTAGTCAGTTCAACCCCAATTTTAGATAAACAGGGACAAATCCTCGCCGCTGTTGGCATTTTTCAAGATATTACTGAGCATAAGCAAACAGAAACACTACTGAGACAGCAAACGGAAGCCTTAGACAACCAACAGAAATGGTTACAAGCAGTTTTAGATTTAATGCCAACGCCCACGGTATTTATTGAGCCGGAAACAGCAATAATTACATTCGCTAACCGAGTTGCTAACGAACTAGCAGGAGGGAATTTACCTAAAAATAAATCTTTAGATGAGTACGATAAAGTCTATTACTGTACCAATGCAAATGGCGATCGCATTCCAACAGAACAGATGCCGGCGGTATTGATTGCGAAAGGAGAGCGGCTAGAGAATTATGAGATGAACTGGTATACCCCTGGTGGGGTTCGTTCTACCCTGTGCTGGGGAGAAACCTTGCCAGCCATGTATGGGCATCCGGCGATCGGCATTGGCATGTTTCAGGATGTAACTCGGCTGAAGCAAATTGAGGAAAATCTGCGGCAGACGGAAGAACGTCTACAGCTCGCTCTCTCATCAGCTCAGATGTTTGCCTGGGATACCGATCTCAGAACTCAGCAAGTAGTGTGCTCTCCCAATGCGACAGAGATTTGGGGCTTTCATAGTGGGCCATCCGCCGCCTTTCACGCCTTGATGCATCCCGACGATCGCCAACCTGTTCTACAAGCCGTTGAGCAGGCAATTGCAGGAGACTTATCCTTCTCCTACGAATATCGGGTCCTCAGTCCCGATGGGGTGATCCGTTGGTTGAAGAGTCAGGGCCGAGCCTATCTGGATGAGGGCGGACAGGCGATTCGGATGATTGGGGTTTCAGCCAATATTACTGAACTGAGGCAAGTTGAAGCCGATCGCGATCGACTACTAGAGCGGGAACAAACGGCCCGACGCTTAGCGGAGAATGAGCGCCAACGCCTGCGAGATATTCTCATGCAAGTGCCCGCCATGTTTGCCGTCCTCTCAGGCCCCGAACACATTTTTGAACTAGCGAATGCTAAGTTTCTCACGGTATCTGGCCGCTCTGACGCAATTATTGGCAAAACTGCGCGGGAAGCGTTTCCGGAAATGGCCGATCAGGAATTTTTTGAGATTCATGATCAGGTTTATCAAACTGGAGAAATTGTGCGAGGTGATGAATTTTTGTCTCGTTGGGATCCGCAGGGAGATGGCAATTTAGTTGAAGGATTTTTTAATCTGGTCTTTCTGCCCTTGAAAGATATTGATGGTCGGATTGACAGTATTTTGATTCATGGCATCGAAGTTACAGCCCAGGTACAAGCGCGTCGGCAGGCCGAAGCCTTACTCGCAGAACTTCAACAGAAAGAAAAGCAACAACAGTTTTTAATTGAATTGAATGATGCCATCCGGGCGATTCAAGATTCCGAAGAAATTATGTGGCAGGTCGTGAGCGCCACAGGACAACATTTTAATGTGACTCGTTGTGCTTATGGGGAAATTGATGCTACTCAGGAATATATGATTGTCGATCGCGATTATTGCAATGGTGTAATCAGTGTGGTGGGGAGTCATCAGCTGAATGCCTTCGGTCCTGCTCTGATTGCAGAGTTAAAGCAAGGCAAAACTATTGTAGTTAATGATGTCGATCGTGATCCTCGGACTGCTGGCTTAGGAGCGGCGGCGTTTGAGGCGATTCAAACCAAGTCACTTCTCTGTGTTCCTTTGGTGAAAGAAGGCCGATTTGTCGCATTATTTGTCCTGCATCATGTTGATCCTCGCCAATGGACAGAGGCAGATGTGGAATTGATGGAGCGCATCACGACAAAAGCCTGGTTAGCAGTGGAGCGATCGCGCGCAGAAGCAGAATTACGGGAAAGCGAAGCTCACCTACAACTCGCACTGAAGGTGGGCCGCATGGGAACCTGGGACTGGAATGTACAGATGAACACCGTCTCCTGGTCAGATGGGCAATTTAGCATCATGGGGCTGCAAGCTAGCGAACAGCTCCCCAGCTATGACCTCTGGGCCAAGAGTGTGCATCCCGATGATTTAGCCGCCGCCGAAGCTGCCCTGCAACAAGCCAGGCAGGAACGAACCGAGTTTCACCATGAATATCGCACACTGTGGCCAGATGGCTCTGTGCATTGGACAGAAGCGCGAGGACGGTTTACCTATAATGCCGCCCAACAGCCATCACGCATGATCGGCGTCCTGATTGACATTACAGAGCGCAAGCAAGCAGAGCACGAGCGGGAACAACTCTTGGAGCGAGAACGCATTGCCCGATCGCAGGCAGAAGCGGCCCAACAACAATTAGCTACTCTTGTTGATACCTCCCCGATCGGACTAGCGCTATTAGATGCCGAGCAGCGATTTATTGCCATCAACGAAGCACTCGCTGAAATTAATGGATTACCGCGCGAACACCACTTAGGTAAATCAGTCTCAGAGCTATTTAGTCAAGTAGATCCCCAAATTGTTGAAGTCATTCGTCAGATTTACGCTACGGGTGAGCCTTTAATCTCACCCAATCTGTCCATCAATGCCCCCGGACATGACGATCGTCGTCCTGGTTACTACAACGTTTACTACCTACCCACGGTTAACGCGAAGCACCAGGTAGAAAGGCTGTTAGCCTATATCATCGATGTCACGGAGCGAGTCAAATTAGAGCAGGCTCAACAGTTTCTCTCTGAGGCTAGTACGGTACTGGCATCCTCCCTGGATTATCAAACCACCCTGGAGCGAGTCGCCCAGCTAACGGTACCGGAATTAGCGGACTGGTGTACCGTTCACATTGTTGAGGAGGATGATCGGATTGATCAGATTGCGATCGCTCACATCGATCCGGCCAAATTGGAGTGGGCCTATCAGCTTCGGGAGAAGTACCCATTAGATCCCAATGCCGCTCGGGGAGCCGCGTTTACCCTACGAACGGGTCAATCTGATTTTGCGTCACATATTCCCGATGAACTCTTGGTACAGGCCGCTCGGGACTCTGAGCATTTAGAGATCCTGCGGCAAGTTGGCTTTAGTTCTTTCATGACTGTACCGTTGCAAACTCAAAATCGCATTATCGGAGTCATTTCCTTTATCTCGGCTGAATCTGGACGACGATATACGGCGACAGATGTGCAGTTAGCAGAAGAATTAGCCCACCGTGCGTCTTTAGCGATCGAGAATGCCCAGTTGTATCAGGCTGCTCAACGCGATCGGGCAGCTAGTGAAGCAGCACGCCGTGCCGCCGAAGCCGCCAACCGGATCAAAGATGAATTTTTAGCGGTGCTGTCTCATGAGCTGCGATCGCCCCTCAACCCCATTCTCGGTTGGACAAAACTGTTACGGAAGAAGCAACTCGATGCAGTCAAAACTGAACATGCGTTAGAAACCATTGAGCGCAATGCCAA
>DATNPU010000312.1:0-30841 GCA_036703105.1 Microcoleaceae cyanobacterium | reverse complement strand
CCATCCACTGCTCCGGAAAGCAAAGGCAGAGTGCCAAACGTTAAATCCGCCTTTATGTCAGTCAGTCGTCACAGCCATTTGGCAGCAATCCACTCCGGATACCTTCCTGACTGAGTGGGAAGCGCTTAAAGCGACCTACCTGAACCAGCAATAATTACGGCCTGATCGGGATGTTCTCGGTAGCGTCCCGATCGTTGCCCAACTCAGTTAAACGATCGACCAATTGCTGCACTTGTAGTCGATTCAGTTTACCCTGGGCATTGCGAGGCAGTTGCTCCACCGCGAACCAATGTTTTGGGTGCTTAAAGCGACTAAGAGTGCCATCTAGAGCAGTCTTTATATCCGTCACTGCGATCGCGGATTGGCTGGGCACATAGATAGCGGTAATGGCTTGTCCCCACTCGCGATCGTCCACGCCAATCACACACACATCCGCTACTAACCCAGTCGCCCGAATAGCGGCTTCTACCTCTGCCGGAAACACATTCTCACCCCCTGTAATGATTTTGTGGCTATTCCGCCCGACTAAATGCAGGTAGCCCTCCGCATCATAAAAGCCTAAATCATCGGTAGAAAACCAGGCTTTTCCAGGCTCCAGCAACGGCGTGATCCTACCAGAAGCGGCGTAATAGCCTAATGCTAGCGATCGAGCCTGTACAGTAATCACCCCAACTTGGCCCGTAGGTAGGACATTCCCCGACTCACCCCGAACCGTAATTTCTGCATGAGGTAACACCTGTCCACACCCCAATTTTCCCTGGAGAAAATCCTCCGGCTTCAATGTGACAATTTGGGACGCCGTTTCAGTCATGCCATAGGTCGGAGCTAACCGAATTCCCGACGATCGCGCCTGAGTGAATAGTTCTGCCCAGGCCGGTGCCCCTCCTAATAACACAGTCTGAAATTGGGCTAACCAATGGTGTGGGATGGGTGAGGCTAACAAACGGTGCAGCTGCGTTGGCACTAAAGACAGAAAATAGTTCCCCAAATCGAAATCGACTGTATTGTCCGATTCCAGAGTGCTTAGCGGCAGTAGGGATAACGTGCCACCCGAGGTCAGCGATCGTAGAAATTGCATTAACCCACTGACATGATGCGGGCGCAGGACACAAAACGAATTCACGCGATCGACGTGAAAATAGTGGCGGAATCCCTCTACAGAAGCCATCAGGGTATCCCAGGTGTGAATGGTGAACCGGAGTTGCCCAGAGGAACCGCTGGTGGGAATGAGGATGGCGGGATGGGAGATGGGGACGATCGGGGCGAGTCGGGAGATGGGGAAAGTGGGGGGAATACTGTCACCTAAAAGAATCTGGGGATAGATGCAGGTGGATAGTTGCTGCCATTCATTCACCCAATTGGCATCGGCAAGGACAACAGTGCAGTGAGCAGCACAGGCGGCGAGGAAGTAGGCGAGAAAGTTAGCTGGATTAGTATCTGCAATCAGGACGATCGGGGGCTGAAGCGAATCAGCATACGGCTGTAAGGTTTCATAGGTTTGCTGAGCTAAGCGGAAAAACGATCGGCTATCCTGCCCGATTAACCAATCCTCGGTTTGGCGTTGATTTAAATAGGTGAGAGGGTCTGCCATAGGTGATCTGCTTCCAGGTCAGCATGATTAAACCAATGAGTCGTGCCATATCCCATCGCCCGATCGCGATTACCTAGTTCGGCGGCCAGTTGTAAGCCAGCCTGTCGCCCGATCGCGGTTTCAAACACGGATGAGAACACAGCATCAATGGGATGGTTTTGACAGAACTGGCGCAGTTGGGTAGGGGAACCCACGATCGCCGGTTTAATCACATAAATGCCTGGCCAACTGTGGTGATAACAGGCTTGTAGTTGCGTTAGGGTCGCAATGGATTCATCCAGGGCGATCGGGGTGACATAGTTCGCGGCCAGTTGTTGCATTAGGGCCAGTTGGTCGGGTGGCAGCGGTTGTTCAAGGAATTCGAGCTGGTAAGAGTCGCATCGTTCTAACCAATACTGCGCCTGATTGTAAGCGAGTCCACCATTAGCATCTAAGCGCAATCGGCAGTCAGAGGGTAATAGAGCCACTAACTGCGTGAGAAACTGTAATTCATCCTGTAAATCGCCAACGCCAATCTTCCATTTAAAGGTGCGGTAGCCCTGCTGCCATAACGCTTTCCAGGCCATGAGAGCGGATTGTCCAGCAGGCAGTAGAGCACTGTACGTTAAATCATGGGATAAATCGCGATCGACCACATTAACGGCATTCCAGGCAGACTCAAACCCAAATTGGCAGGCTGGCAAAGTTGCAGGAATCGAGTAGATCAGATCAGCTGTCAGGTCACTGGGTAGCTGTTGGCAGAACTCTAGAGCCTGTTCCAGGGTTTCTGAGCCAAACCAGGGTAAGGGGGCAATTTCGCCATAGCCAACCTGTCCCAGAGCATTCGTCAGGTAAAGAATGATGCCGGTACGATCGCGCCATTCCCCATGATAGGTGGCAAGAGGTTGCCGGAAGACCCGCCGATAGAGACGAAACTCCCACTGCATTAACCCAGCAATCCTGGCAGCAAAAAGCCTAAGCCCAGGAGTAACCCGCTCCAAAAATGCATTTCGATCGCCACAAACTTACTATTACTAATGCGATCGGGGTCATCGTGGTGCGTATTCACATGCCGAATCAGTTTGATGGCAGCGGGTAGACTAGCGAAGACGAGCAACGTCCATAACGGAAACAGCTGTAGAGCAATGAATAGCCCAGTCAGCACGTAAATACCGATACTAAACCAGGTAAGCACTTGCGCCCCTCGCTCAGTCCCCAAGCGGACGATCGGCGATCGCTTCCCGACTGCGGCATCATCTTCTACTTGATGAAAGTGGGAACAGAACAACACTAAGCTGGTAGAAATCCCCACAATCACTGATGCAGCTAGATTCGCCCCTAAACCAGACCACGCCTGCGCTTGACTATAGTAAGTAGCGGCAAAACCGATCGGACCGAAGGCAAAAAAGCAAAGGATTTCGCCTAACCCGTAATAGCCCAACCGAAAGGGCGGCCCCTGATACAAATAGCCCAAGCCACAACAGAGCAAAATCAAGCCAATCACAGTGAAATCATGCTGAATCGCCGCGATCGCACCAATGCCCAGCAATCCAGTAATTAAACAAAAATTGCCAATCCAGAAAATTAAGCGTTGGTTGCCAGTGAGATTGACTAGGGAATGAGCTTTATTCACATCAACTCCCGTTTCTGAGTCGAACACATCATTACTCAGATTCTCCCAGGCCAGAATTAAGACAGCTGCCATAAGAAATAGCGCAAAAATTCCACTGTGGAATTGTCCGGTTTCGTGAGCCGCGATCGCACTACCGACCCAGATCGGCATAACGGCAACGCTATACATCGGTGGCTTAATTGCTGCTAGCCATAACCGCTTGCGATCGGGAGTGAGAGGTGTTGATGGCTGAACCGTCTTTGTTGTCATTTCTTTACACGAGTTAAATAGAAGCTGAATCCGGTTTCTAGCAGATCACTCATTCTACGACTTGGTGGATCGCCGATTTGGATTACCGTCTACAGACTTCAAAATTTGCAACAATTCAAGTTTCGTAACGAATCGTGATGTTCTTAGTCACCAACCTTTCTCAACTCCTTTGTCTGGGTCGATCGCAGAACTATACTGGGGTTGAAGTTCTATTGCTTCTGTTACATGACAGTTACACCGTACTGCAATACTCTGTTTCAAAGCCGTAAGAATCTACAGCAATTTCTGTTAGCTTGTCAACAAGAATTAGATGAAAAATCCAGCTCACAAATCATTAGCATTTCATGGCAGATTGACTCAGTTGATCCACTAAGCGTTATACACAAATTTTCTCAATCTGATCAACTAAGTTTTTATTTTGAGAAACAAGATTTAGGGACAGGAATTCATTCTAGAGAAAGTGGCTTTGCGATCGCGGCGATTGGCGCAGTTGCCCAACTCCAAATCAACAGCTCTAATCGATTTATTGATGCGCAAAATTTTATTCAGTCTATATTGAGCAAAACCAAGATTATTGGGGATACTCACCTACCACGAACAGGGCCTCACTTTTTTTGTAGTTTTGCGTTTTTCGACGATGCATCTAGTCAATCATCTGGTTTTCCAGCTACCACAGCTTTTCTGCCAGCTTGGCAAATTTCTCGGCAAGGAAATAGCTGTACGATCGTGGCAAATTTGCTACTAAATACTGATAGTAATCTTGACTTAAAACTCAATCAATTATGGGAACAACTGGATACAATTCGCAGCATTAAATATGAACTTGCCACCCCGCTAATTCACCACCAAAACCTGTTAAAAATTCGTGACGTTACAGATACATACTACTTTAAACAAGCTGTCCTCTCAGCTCTCAAGCAGATTACAGCCGAGGAATTGAATAAAGTTGTTCTGGCTCATGCCGTAGATGTTAGTTCGCCCCTACCATTTCATCTCGCCAACTCGCTGTATCACCTACGACAACTTTACCCCGACTGTTACCTATTCTCGATTAGCAACGGTCAGGGACAGACGTTCATTGGCGCCAGTCCAGAACGGTTAATCCAGTTATACGATCGCCACTTGGTCACCGATGCCCTGGCCGGTTCAGCGGCCCGAGGCAGAACCACGTTTGAAGATGCCCACTTTGCTGATAGTTTGTTAAACAGTGCCAAAGAAATGCATGAACATCAAGTGGTGATCGACTTTATTACTGGACGCTTAGTACAACTGGGACTGAAGCCACAGCGATCGCCCCTCCGCCTGTTGCAGTTGTCTAACATTCAACATCTGCAAACCCCCATTCATGCTAGTGTTCCGGCCCATGTTCACTTGCTGGATGTGGTCGCAGAACTACATCCCACGCCTGCCGTAGCGGGTGTCCCCCGAGAAATTGCCTGCGATATTATTCGCCGACATGAACGGTTTGAACGATCGCTGTATGCCGCTCCCATTGGCTGGGTTGATCATCAGGGCAATGGAGAATTTGCGGTGGGGATTCGTTCCGCATTAATCAATGGGCAAGAGGCACGCCTGTATGCTGGCGCCGGAATTGTGGCCGGATCAGATCCCGATCGGGAACTGGCAGAAATCCAGCTTAAACTTCAAGCACTTTTGAATGCGTTAGTCTAATGCCGATTGACTTTACGAACACAAATCTGGTGTGGACTTCAGTACTAACCGAAACGCTGTACCGCTTAGGCCTCACTACCGCGATCGTCTGTCCTGGTTCCCGCTCCGCTCCCTTAGCGATCGCCGTTGCCAATCATCCCCACATTGAAGCGATCCCCGTCTTAGATGAGCGATCGGCGGCATTTTTTGCCTTGGGCCTGGCCCGTCAAACCCATCGCCCTGTGGCCGTGATCTGCACCTCTGGCACGGCTGGGGCCAACTTTTATCCCGCCGTAATCGAAGCCAGAGAAAGCCGTGTTCCATTATTGATTTTGACCGCCGATCGCCCCCCAGAACTCCGAGACTGCAATGCCGGCCAAGCGATCGATCAACAGAAACTCTACGGCTCCTTTCCCAACTGGCAAACGGAACTGGCCATCCCCTCTACAGAAATTTCCCTTCTAGCGTATTTGCGCCAAACTGTGATCCACGCCTGGGAATGCACTCTATACCCCGTTCCCGGTGTTGTCCATCTAAACGTACCGTTCCGCGAGCCACTCGCACCTATCCCCGATCCGGCTGTGCAAGCGATCGCGGAGCAAGTTGATCAAGAAGCCTTCTTTGCCTCAGTCATTCCCTTAGTCAATGCCACACCGCAACGTCTCTACACCGTGCCAGCCGTAGAATTTTCTGCTGGCTTACCCGAGCGCGGCATTATTATCGCCGGAGTCGCCCAACCGCAATTACCCGAGCGCTACTGTCGGGCGGTTGCCGCCCTTTCCAAGACTTTAGGGTATCCAGTGCTGGCAGAGGGATTGTCCCCCTTGAGAAACTATGCCGACTTGAATCCGAATCTAGTTGCCAGCTACGACATTATGCTGCGGAACTCGACCTTAGCCGCCAAACTAGCACCAGAAATTGTGATCCGGTTAGGTGAAATGCCGACCAGTAAACGGCTACGGAACTGGCTAGAAGCGATCCAACCGCGCCAATGGGTGATCGATCCCGATGGGCGTAATCTGGATCCTTTACATGGCAGAACCACCCATTTACGGACTTCCGTAGAATACTTCGCCACCCGAACGATCGCCCTGGCCAAATCCTGTCCACCTCGGTCATCCCATTACCTCAATCAATGGTGTGGCATTGAAACGCAGATCCGGACGGCGATCGACACGATGATGCAGGAAACCAAACCGTTAATTGAAGCTAAAGCAGCTTGGTTACTCTCGAAAATATTGCCCGCTGGTACGCCACTATTTATCAGTAGCAGTATGCCCGTGCGCGACGTGGAGTTTTTCTGGGTTCCCGGCAACTCCAAAGTCAAACCATTTTTTAACCGGGGTGCCAACGGGATTGATGGTAGTTTGTCTACCGCCTTAGGCATGGCCCATCATCAGGCCAGTAGCGTCATGTTAACGGGGGATCTGGCGTTGTTACATGACACCAATGGCTTTTTATTACGGCAACATCTGGCAGGACATTTAACGATCGTCCTAATTAACAATAACGGTGGTGGCATTTTCGAGATGCTGCCGATCTCCCAATTTAACCCGCCTTTTGAACAGTTCTTTGCCACACCCCAAGCGGTAGACTTTGCCAAACTCTGCGCCACCTATGGCATTGAGCACGAATACATCATTACCTGGGAGCAGCTAGAACAGCGACTTAATCCCCTGCCGAATAGTGGCATTCGGGTATTAGAAATTGCCACCGATCGCAAAGCGGATGCCCTTTGGCGGCAAAATAGGTTAGGAACGCTCAGTATCTCTATATGACGCTCGACTGGCAGGTTGCCAAAACCTACGAAGACATCCTCTACTACAAAGCCGATGGGATTGCCAAAATCACCATCAATCGCCCACATAAACGTAATGCCTTTCGTCCCAAGACGATCGTCGAGTTATACGATGCCTTTGCCAATGCCCGCGAAGATACTCGGATTGGCGTAGTGCTGTTTACCGGAGCAGGCCCTCATACCGATGGTAAATATGCTTTTTGCTCGGGTGGGGATCAAAGTGTGCGGGGGCAGGCAGGCTATATCGATGAGGAAGGCATTCCCCGCCTGAATGTTCTGGATTTACAACGCTTAATCCGCTCCATGCCCAAAGTGGTGATTGCACTGGTGGCGGGCTACGCGATCGGGGGTGGTCACGTTCTCCATTTACTCTGTGACCTCACGATCGCAGCGGATAATGCCATGTTTGGCCAAACCGGTCCTAAAGTCGGGAGCTTCGATGGCGGATTTGGCGCTAGCTATATGGCCCGAATTGTTGGACAAAAGAAAGCCCGAGAAATCTGGTATTTATGCCGTCAGTACACAGCCGCTCAAGCCTTAGAGATGGGACTGGTCAATACTGTAGTCCCCGTTGAGCAACTGGAAGCCGAAGGAATTCAGTGGGCGCAGGAAATCCTAGAGAAAAGCCCGATCGCCATTCGATGTCTGAAAGCGGCCTTTAATGCTGATTGTGACGGTCAGGCAGGCTTACAGGAGTTGGCTGGCAACACTACGATGCTCTACTATATGACCGAAGAAGGTTCAGAAGGTAAGAAAGCCTTTCTAGATAAGCGATCCCCAGATTTCCGGCAGTACCCGTGGCTGCCCTAAGGGATCACACGGCATCCACATACTTAGTAGCGGGTAGGGCGGCCCAGATATGCGTTGGGGCAGACATCGGTGAAACTTCTGACGCTTCAGTACTATCGATCGCTCCCATATGAACAGAGCCCGATTGAGACAGTTCTTGCATGGCTAACGCTTTTTGTTGCCACCGCATGATCCCCTCTAAGCTTTCCCAGGTTGGAGCGAAGGGTGGGATCGCCAAGGAGCAAGCCTTCCAGCGACCGTGCACCATCACATTTAACTTGTGACAGGAGCCGCCCCGTCGTCCTTGCGGCGAATAAAACTGACAATGCCGACAAGCAGTAATGGAAGAATCAGGGGCTGTCATATCGGTGGTCTCTCAAACGGGTTGTGATTCCATTCTGAGTCATCGCCTAGTTGTAACTTTTGCAACTTAAGGCTCCGTAAGCATTTTGCAGTCAGCTTTGTAGCGATCAACAGGAATAATTTGCTTTTAGATTGTCTTCACTTTTGCGAAAAAAAGTGAAATACGACATGTTGTTAGTCTGCCCTTGACTCAGGAAAACTAACGAGATTTGGGCTGAAACTGATCAGGGATCAAGTAAAACCACAGTCATCTATGTCCGGGGAGATCCAATTTAAAACTCAGTCTGGATCCGCGGGATCACGCAATCAAGTCTGAGGATTTCACCCAGGTAGGAGTAATTTGAGGGCAAAAATCGGCTGAGATTACCGGGTTAAAACGGAGCCATTCTGACTTTGCCCTGGATCTAAATCTCAGTAAGCTGAGGAATCTGACAAGGCGCGATGAGCAGATGGTTATGTTTTTAACAGACTAAATTCCGTATGAGACTACCAGCGTTTGGCCACGCAATGAGCACAAACCTGCCAGCGTTCTAGCTCTCCGGCTGGGGTTGGACAATGACACTGGGGACAGAGTGGGAGTTGTTGCGTTCGCGATCGCATCACACTGGCCCAATATCTAAACGCCGCGATCGCATCGGCGGGATCAGTAGTACGACGGCTGACCGATGGCACCTGATCTGAGAACCGACTAGGGTGTTCCTGCCATAGCTGCTTTTGTTGCTCTGTTCCTGGCGCCGATACCGATTCCTGATGGGAATACCACTCAGCCGAAGAAAAGCGGATGTCCGCCAAGTTCAGATTCAGTTTGGTATTCAACTTATCTAAAATTCGTTGGCGTTCATAGATTAAGTTATTCGCCCAGGCTGCACTAGACGTTGCCACTCTCAAAACCCCACGCTGAATGGCCAGGGGCCGAGTTTGGGCCGCAACTACCGTTCCCACAATTTCTTCCCAATGGCCTAGAACCCGCTGTAAGGGTTTTTGGTCCGATTTACCCTGAATTTGCAGTTTGCTAAGTACATGCTCAAGGGGTTGGAAGGGCATAGGTCATGTCCAGGGTGAGGAGTAGCCACGATTAGAGGCGCAATAGGAACTCAGATCTGAGCGATCGATCTGTCGATCTCCATTCAATCTCATTATTAATGATCTATTTCACGTTCCAAATGATCCATTACGCGTAAAAAAGTGTATAACTTTGGCTCGAACTCTACTCAAATTGCGATTGATCAGTGATACTGAACGGAATCGTCAATGGCTTCCCAACATTCAGCTTGGTCTAAATCTTGGAAACCTGCTGTTGCCGGAAGGTTCGCCCACTTACGGGTGAATGGTTGAGGAGTTGGTTAGGAGTCCTGAATTATGCCGCAAAATTCCACCGTAACATCTCCCTCTCGCTCGTCTCAGGCTCGTGTTAGTGACACAGCTCCCTCAGACGCTCTGCATCCCGTATTGCGGAATGCCCTGGTGTGCATGGATGTGCAGCTAGAAGAAGAATTAGCTCGTTATCGTCGGCAAAAAGCCAGTGGTGGGCGAACGATCGCTCAGATGGGTCGGCGGAAGTCCACCCCGAAAACCCTTGATCTGCTGGATTTCTCCAGTCCAGAACTCCCTACCCCACCCCCATCAAGCCCTGTAGTTCCCACTGTTCCTCCTGCTGAGGTTTCTGACGCAACTGGGGAAAAAGCCCTCTGGGACGAAACAACCGATGTTCACAGTGCTACCCCCCAGCCTTCGATCGTCACCGATGATTCGGATAGCCAGCTCATTCCCCATCTCGCCAATCTTGATCCAGACACAGAGTCGCTAGATACGGAGAGTCACGATCGCTCCTGGGATGACGATGCAATGCTGAGTAATCATCTGGCCGCCACAGCAGAGATGCCAGATGATTATCTAGAGTCATCGGAAGAATTATTACGGAGTCTGGCAGAAACCGAAGCTGAGATTGAAGTTGAACAAAGCTTCATGCAAAACCTGCTCACTCCTCTAGGGTTAGGTTCCATGTTGCTCCTGCTGGTGTCCAGTGCCATCTTCGGTTACGTGATTATGAATCCGTCCAGCCTCAGCCAGTTGTTTGCAGCCCGCAACGGTAATAAGCCGGCCCTGGATGCACCCACAACAGTCACATCTCCTAACAGCGAAATTAATACTCAACCTCCTGAGCCAAATTTAGCTGTGCGCGAATTTCCAGAAATTAATTCCGCCAATTTAGGCACCCTGAAATCAGAACCAGGAGCAGCAACAACGAAACCAACCACCAAACCAGGAGCAAAACCGGCTAACGAGACCGCCGCCCGATCGGCTAATCCTGGTTCGTCGAGTGTCACCCCGGCTCCAGCACCAGCCAGTTCCAGACCGGAGCCAGCTGCTGCACCACCCATCTATAGCGCCCCTGAACCTGCGGCTGCCCCTGCCCCACAACCGGATTATAGAACCTATGCTCCACCCCCCAGAGAAGCCAGCCCACCACCGCCTGTAGTCCGGCCTGCTCCCGCTCCCCCAGTGCAGCGGAGTGAACCGCCTGCACCTGCCCCAGTTCCCCAAGCCGTTGCCCCTGCACCAGCCACCAGCCCAGCTACTGGAACCGATGCTTATCCCTATAAAATTGGCATTCCCTATCAAAACGACCAATCCCTGGAAGATGCCCGCAAAGTAGTGCCTGATGCCTTTGTCCGTAATGGCAATGACGGTGCCAGAGTTCAAGTTGGGGCATCGGGAAGCCAGACAGAAGCCGAGACACGGGCTGAGGAACTGCGCAAGCAGGGCATTCCTGCCGAGGTTTACAAACCTTAGGGCATTCAGGCTTTACTCGCTTGTCTTTCTATTGACAGGCTGAGGAAACCAGAAAGGTAGGATAGTATTGAGAATAATCAGCCACGAAGCCAGTCATTGAGCGAGATAGCTGAATTGACTGTGAGTGACTGGTGGTTTGCTCATCCCCCTAAAACGCAAATCACTTGTTGCCCATAAGCCAGTCGCTTGAATCTACTCAACCCTACTTAACGGAGCGTGTCATGGGACTTTTTGACCGAATCATGCGGGTGATTCGTGCCAATCTCAATAGCCTAGTTAGCCAGGCGGAAGACCCAGAAAAGATTCTGGAGCAGACTGTCCTGGATATGCAGGAAGACTTAATCCAGTTGCGGCAAGCTGTGGCACAAGCGATCGCGACCCAAAAACGCACCGAACGGCAATATTCCCAGGCACAGACCACCGCCGATGAATGGCATCGTCGCGCCCAGCTAGCCCTGCAAAAAGGGGATGAGCATTTGGCGCGCGAAGCCTTGACCCGCCGCAAATCCTATGTGGAAACGGCTGAATCGATGAAGACGCAGCTTGACCAGCAAGGAACTGTCGTCACCCAACTGAAGCAAAACATGATGAAGTTGGAAAGTAAAATCGCCGAAGCCAAGACCAAGAAGGATCTGTATATTGCCCGGGCCCGTTCTGCTAAAGCCACTCAGCAAATTAATGAAATGATGGGTCGGGTGGGGACTGGCAGCGCGATGGCGGCCTTTGAGCGCATGGAGGAAAAAGTGCTCCAGCTAGAGGCCCAATCGGAAGCGATCGCCGAACTGGGCATGGATGATCTGGAGAAGCGGTTTGAGGCCTTGGGTGAAACTGACGAAATTGAAGCTGAATTGGCCGCCATGAAAGCTCAACAGTCCTTACCACAGGGCAATAACCAGGCGCAACTGCCGAGCAGCCAACCGACAAACCAAACAACGGGTAATCCGGAAATTGATGCGGAATTAGAACAACTTCGCTCCCAATTTCGTAACTCTTAACTTCGCTACTTTCAGATCAGAATTAAGAAAACCGTCGTAAACAGACGATCGCCGCTTGAAGTTTCTACACTAGAGACAATCGAACTGCAAGGAAAAAAAACGTCATGGGACTGTTTGACCGTGTGAGTCGGGTCGTCAGAGCCAACCTGAACGACCTTGTCAGCAAAGCTGAAGATCCAGAAAAGATCCTGGAACAAACGATCGTTGATATGCAAGAAGACCTGGTGCAAATGCGTCAGGCCGTAGCCAGTGCGATCGCGAGCCAGAAACGGAGTCAACAACAATATAACCAGGCTCAAACGGAAGCCAATAACTGGCAACAGCGGGCACAACTAGCACTGCAAAAGGGCGACGAAACCCTAGCCCGGGAAGCCTTGGTGCGGAAGAAAACCCACAGCGACACGGCCAGTAGTCTTAAGACTCAGCTTGATCAACAAACCACAATGGTAGACACTCTCAAGCGCAATTTGATTGCTCTTGAAGGCAAGATCTCCGAAGCTAAGACGAAGAAAGACATGCTCAAGGCCCGAGCCAGTGCCGCGAAAGCGAATGAGCAGCTACAAAATGTCGTGGGTCGGATGAGTACTAGCAGTGCGATGGGCGCTTTTGAGCGCATGGAAGACAAAGTGCTGCAAATGGAAGCCCGATCGCAAGCAGCAGCTGAATTAGCGGGAGCCGACCTAGAAAGCCAGTTTGCCATGCTGGAAGCCGGTGGCGATGTGGATGACGAACTCGCGGCGATGAAAGCTCAGTTGCTTGGTGGTGCGCCGCAAAACCAGGCTCAATTGCCGGGTACAGCGCAAACTAACACGGCTGATGCATCAGCTCCACCCCAGGAAGCCGCCGTTGATGCGGAACTGGAAGCACTGAAGGCAAAACTAGACCAGTTGTAACTGAGTCGTTTCAGTTAGCCAGTCGGTAGGGACGGAATGAGTAGTCTACCTCCGTCCCTGCTTTACAAACGCTTTATATCAAGAAAAAGTATCCTCTACCCCGATCGCAACCAATTTGCTTTCGGGGATCAAAACACGCCAAAATACTGAAACAGTCGTTTTTGCAAGAATTGTTACAAACGAAGCCTGGGAGATCAGTATGGGCGTGGTTACAATCACAGACAATCAATTTGACGCTGAGGTGTTGCAAGCCTCTGAGCCTGTCTTGGTTTACTTCTGGGCACCGTGGTGCGGCCCCTGTCGCTTAATGGCGCCGATCGTCGATAAAGTAGCAACCGCCTACAGCGATCGCTTAAAGGTGATCAAGATGGAAGTAGACCCCAATCCAGAGTCGGTCAAACTCTGCAAAGTAGAAGGGGTTCCAGCCCTGCGCCTATTTCAGTCCGGTGAAGTGCGAGATGCGATAGAAGGCGCCATTACCAAACAAAAGGTCGAGGACTTTCTCGCCCCCCATTTACCTGCCTAACATCATGTCACCACCACTTGGCATTTAGGCTGACATTCTGTAAGGACGGACAATGGTTCGTCCTTTTTTGTTATGCAAATTATCGCGATTCAACGGCTAAATCCTCAGTTCCAAGGAGAGAGAACGGGTTACACTAAATATCTCTCCATTAGGCTGTCTGCGTTCATTCGATCAGTGTTGATGAGTCAAACCCGCTCGATCGCATGACCACTGTAACAGATAGCAAGGTTGGTACTATCTATGATCCAATTTGCTCAACGTCTTCAACCCCTACGCTCGAATGTATTTGCTGACATGGATCAGGCAAAAGCGAGAGCGAGAGCCGCCGGACGGGAAATTATTGATCTATCCCTTGGCTCATCAGATTTACCAGCCCAATCGCATGTGTTAGCGGCGATCGCTCAATCATTAGATGATCCGACGACACATGGCTATTTACTATTTCATGGCACACGGGAATTTCGCCAAGCGGCCGCGACCTGGTACGAACACAAGTTTGGGGTGAAAGTTGACCCCGAAACGGAAGTTTTACCGTTAATTGGCTCCCAAGAAGGCACAGCCCATTTGCCGTTAGCTGTTTTGAACCCTGGCGATTTTGCGCTACTCCTCGATCCGGGTTATCCGTCTCATGCGGGTGGCGTATATCTGGCCAGTGGCCAAATTTATCCCATGCCCCTCATGGCTGAAAATAACTTTCTACCAGTTTTTCAGGACATTCCGGCTCCGGTATTAGCCCAGTCCAAATTGATGGTGTTAAGTTATCCCCATAATCCCACGACCGCGATCGCGCCACTATCTTTTTTCCAGGAAGCAGTTGCTTTTTGCCAGCAACACAACCTGGTGTTAGTGCATGACTTTCCCTATGCAGATCTGTTTTTTGGAGACGCGCCACCCCCATCTATTCTGCAAGCCGATCCAGATAAAACGGTGTCGATCGAGTTCTTCACCCTCTCGAAGTCATACAACATGGGTGGCTTTCGAGTTGGCTATGCGATCGGCAATTCAGAATTAATTCGAGCCTTACGTCAGGTTAAAGCGGCAGTTGATTTCAATCAATATCGTGGGATTTTGAACGGAGCGATCGCGGCATTGAGCGGTTCCCAAACGGGTGTACAAGCCGCCGTTGAGACTTTTCGGCAACGACGAGATGCATTCATTGGGGCCTTGAATCGGATTGGTTGGCATGTTCCCCTGCCTCCAGCCACCATGTATATTTGGGCAAAACTACCTGGCACTTGGGCCAATCGTTCTATGGAGTTTTGCACTCAACTTGTTGAAGCCACTGGAGTCGCTGTTTCTCCTGGTGCTGGGTTTGGCAAGTCAGGCGAAGGCTATGTCCGATTTGCGTTAGTTCATGATCCAGCAATTTTAGAACAAGCCGTTGATCGGATCGCCCAGTTTCTTTAGCCGATAATCTTTGCCAACCATGACGATCGTGAGCTAGGAAACCTGGCTACGGGTAGACGAAATAACAGTACAAGGCTACTAACATAATTTGGTGCAATCACCAAAATAGTGAATTTTTACTATTTTAGGTAGCTGACTATCAGTAGTTTTCTCAATCAAATTGAGTTCTACCGTTGATTTTCATGTCAAATTATTTTTTGTAGTCAAACTCGTATGATTGTTAATTTAACTCGAAATGGCTGGGAGATTATTTATCATCGCGCTCATGCATTGTTAGCAGCAAACTTGGCAGGACATTGGCGACGATCGGATTCTCCCTTGCGTTTATATGAAACGATCGCTGCCATTTCTCACCATGATGATTTGGAACGGGAATGGGAAGGTGATCACCTGACTCCCGCTGGCGCACCGTTAGACTTTACGTTAGGTACAGAATCGTCTTTAGAAAAGCTGCAAAAGCATATGGCCGATGCTTGCTATCGTGGGCGTTGGGTGGCTTTATTAACCTCCAAACATATTTGCTTTTTGAATCAGAATCAATGGGAAGCATCACAAGAATGGAAAGATTTCCTGAATCAACAATTGCAGTTACAAGAGCAATGGCGACAGGAATTAAACCTTACAGCTGAGGAAGCGGAAGAAGCTTATCAATTTATGCGCTGGTGCGATCGCTTGTCGTTGATTCTGGTACAACAACAAATTCCAGATGCCGGACGAGCCGTAGAAATTACTAGTGGCATTAGAGGACAACGTTACGATCTGCGACAGGTGCAAGATAGCCAACTGACTATAGAGCCCTGGCCGTTTGAGAAAGATCAGTTTATGGTCAGTGTGGAAGCTTCTTACTTACCAGAATTAAAGTACGACAGTAACGAAGCGTTAGTAGATGCACTCCAACATGCTGAAATCAAGCCATTAGAATGGAGGTTTACCAAACCGGATGGGCAAGATTGAGCGATCAATTCTACCGACGGCACCAGTTGGAAACTGAAGCAATCCCTGTTCAGCCAAGGGAATACCTGTCCCTGCTGAACATCGTTCGCTTCATTAACAGCGTGAAGTACTACCAATAGAAAGTAGCACCCCATCTTTTTCAATACAATCTGCTCTAGAGATGCTTCAACCATAATGCCGCCAAATTAAGCTTGACGGTCGGAAAAGGTCAGGAAAAGGTAGGATCTTACTCAGTAGATTTACGGGATTTATTTCCTGAGAGACAGTGTAGGGTGCGAATAGTACAGTTAGTTCATCACCTGTAATAGAAGCATGACGGTTGAAGACGCGATCGCCCTCATCAGGCAGCACTTGGAACGAGGACAGCTTACCAAAGTTCAGGAGATCGTATTGCGAGAGGCCTGGATTGGCAAAACCTATTTAGAAATAGCTAAAGTCTCCGGCTATGACCCTGGCTACATTAAAGATACAGGTGCAGAACTGTGGAAATTACTTTCTAAAGCCTTTGGCGAAAAAGTTACTAAGCACAATTTACATGGCGTTTTAGCCAGAGCTAGCCAGGCCCTTACACGGCGCCAAGGTGCAACCATGTCCACCATTCCCTTGGCTCCTGTAGTTGACTGGGGTGAAGCGATCGACATTTCCCACTTCTGCGGACGGACAGAGGAACTCAACACATTACAGCAATGGATTGTAGCGGATCGTTGCCGTGTAATTACCTTAGTCGGTATGGGTGGAATGGGCAAAACCGCACTGTCCATTAAATTGGCAGAGCAATTCAAAAGTGAATTTGAATATATTTTTTGGCGATCGCTGCGTCATGCGCCGCTGTTTAAAGACAAGCTAACAGAGTGCATCAAATTCTTATCACATCAACAAATAGTCACGTTACCTGACTCTACCCACGAACAAATTACTTGCTTAATCGAGTATTTGCGGAAATCCCGCTGTCTATTAATTCTGGACAATTTTGATACCTTGTTACAGCATGGGCAGACGGATGACCACTATCGAGATGGCTATGCGGCCTATGGAGAACTGCTTTGGCGGTTGGGGGAAACCCAACATCAAAGTTGTGTCATTATCACCAGTCGCGAAAAACCATTAGAGATTGCCACGCTAGAAGGCAAAGAATTGCCCATACGGACACTATCGCTACCAGGGTTAGAGATAGAGGCTGGACAGCGACTACTGACCATGAAAGGGCTAACCGGCAGCAGTGATGAGATTCATCAATTGGTGGAGGCATATCGGGGAAATCCATTAGCGTTAAAGATTGCCGCGACATCAATTCAAGCGTTGTATCACGGTAGTATTGACCAATTTTTTGCCGAAGGTACAACGGTGTTTAATGGCATTAGCAAATTGCTACAGCAGCATTTCCAACGGCTCTCTAGTTTAGAGCAACAGGTAATGTACTGGTTAGCCATTCATCGCGAGGCGGTTTCTGTCGCCACCTTGCAAGCAGCCTTTGTTCCAGCCGTATCTAAAACCAAATTAATTAACGTGCTGGAAATGCTAACAATTCGTAGCCTGGTTGAATGTCGCCTCGCTCAGTTCACCCAGCAACCTGTGGTAATGGAGTATGTTACGGGTCATCTAATTGAGCAGATTGAGCAAGAGATCATTACAGAAACTCCTCAAACTCTGCTGACTCATGCTCTCATGCAAGCACAAAGTAAAGATTACATTCGAGATAGCCAAATTTGTTTAATTGTTCAGCCCTTATTAGAACAATTACGAGCGCGTTTAGGTTCAGATCATCAAATTGAACATAAGTTACATCGCTTAATTAATCAATTACGAACTCAATCGATTAATCTCAAAGGATATGGTAGTGGCAATTTATTCAACCTATTAGCACATTTAGAGATTAACTTTACTGGTTACGATTTTTCCCATCTGAAGCTGCGCCAAGCCGACTTGCGATCGTTGAATTTGCATCGGGTTAACTTCACTCAAGCAAACTTTCAGGAGTGCGCCTTTGCCGCCACCTTTGGTGGGATCACCTGCGTTGCCTTCAGTCCAGACGGTCAATCGCTTGCTACAAGTGACACCGATGGCACCATTTATCTTTGGCGGACCATGGATGGTCAACCGCAGGTAATCTGCAAAGGACATAATAGTTGGGTTTGGAGTGTTGCCTTTAGTCCGTTAGGCTCCATCCTAGCCAGTGGTGGTCAAGACCACACCGTAAAGTTATGGGATAGCAAAACTGGGGAGTGCCTGAATACCTTGTTGGGGCATAGCGGCATTGTCACGGCGATCGCCTTCAGTCCCGATGGTCAAATCTTGGCGAGTACAGGCTACGATCGCACGATCAAACTATGGCATTTAGCTACGGGTCACTGTATTCAAACCCTCGCAGGACAGGATACTTGCATTTGGAGTATCGCATTTCATCCCGATGGTGAATGGCTGGCATCGGCGGGAGAAGACAATACGATCAGACTATGGCACTGGCAAACTGGAGCTTGTGTACAAACTCTAGAAGGACATCACCACTGGATCAAAGCGATCGCCTTTAGTCCCAATGGCCAACAACTGACGAGCGGTAGTTTTGACCAGACAATTAGGATTTGGGATGTGGCAACAGGGGTTTGTTTAAACACCCTGATCGGACATACTAGCGTGGTCACAGCACTGGCCTTTAGCCCCACAGGCGATCGCATGGCCAGCAGTAGCTATGACCAAACAGTAAAACTCTGGGACACCACGACTGGAAAATGTTTAGACACGCTGGAAAAGCATACCAACCGCGTTTGGTCGGTGGCATTTCATCCTCAAGGCCATCATTTAGTCAGTGGTGGCGACGATTATGCCGCCCGAATTTGGGAACTGCAAACAGGGCAATGCATTAAAACCTTACAAGGTCATAGCAATTGTATTTATGCGATCGCCCATGATGTCCGTCATCACCTACTGGCCAGTGGTCACGAAGACCAAACTGTGAAACTTTGGGATATGAATCTCCATACTCCCGAGCAACTACCCGCAGGCCTGCAACCCTTTCGTGTCTTGCGGGGACATCGCGATCGTATTCTTTCAGTTGATATCAGTCGCAATAGTCAAGTGTTAGCGAGTGGTAGTGCCGATCGCACGATCAAACTATGGAACCCTCACACCGGACAATGTCTCCACACCTTACAGGGACATCACGGTTGGGTTTGGACAGTTCGTTTTAGTCCCGATAGCCAAATCCTTTCCACTGGTAGTTATGACCACACAATTAAACTGTGGCATGTCGCCTCCGGTGAGTGTTGGCAAACTCTTGATGGCCATCCCAGTTCAGTACTAACCGTAGCATTTAGCCAGGATGGCTCACGATTGGTTAGTGGGGGATATGACCAAATGATCAAACTCTGGCAGGTCGAAACAGGAAAGTGTCTCCAGACTTGGCAAGCTCACATGAATCGAGTTTGGGCAGTTGCCATTAGCCCCGACGATCGCCTGCTAGCAACGGGTGGAGATGATCACACCATCAAACTCTGGGATTTGGCAACAGGTGACTGCCTGCAAACATTGACGGGACATACCAATCAGGTACTTTGTCTCCGGTTTACTGCCAACGGACAGCACGTCATGAGTAGCAGCGCTGATCGCAGCATTAAAATTTGGCATGTGCAAACAGGTGAGTGCTTAAACACCCTGGAGGATCACCAGAATTGGGTCTGGTCGCTCAATCTAAGTCCGAACGCTCAAACGCTACTGAGTGGGAGTCAGGATGAAACAATTAAATCTTGGGATTTAGCAACAGGCAAATGTTGGCAAACATTCCGGGTATTACGTCCCTATGAGGGCATGATGATCACAGATGCCACGGGACTAACTGAGGCAGAAGCAACCACCCTTAGAGCCTTAGGCGCGATCGCAAATCACCGTTAAACAGCCTGACTACCTAATTGCTGGAGTAGATCTTTCGCTTGAGATAAGCGATCGGAAGGAATATCTTTTGCCACCACTAAATAATATGGAGCTGCATTAGCCGCTTCACTTGTGTCTCGACGCACATTAACTCCAGACATTGCCGCAATAATGCCAATACTAACGGCCCCTGCTCCACTCGCAATTGCCACAATTCCAAATGTATGAACTAACGCATCTACTTCCGAAGTTGCCATTAAGCTCGAACTCATTGAACTCAGTAACAAACCAATTAGACCACCAGTAACTGTGCCTAAAACTGCGCCTTTCGCCCCGCTATCCTGCGCTTCAGTCTTAGGCACTGGCGGGCTTTGAGGCATGAGGGAAATCTGTTCCATAGGAAAATCAGCTTCACGGAGCGCATTCAACGCCGTTTCGGCTTGATTTCGATCGACAAATACCCCGATCGGACTTTGATCCTGCCGTTGATTCAACTCTTCTGGTCGTTCCATAACTAAATCTATTTTTAGAACTCACTAGGTCCCTTTTAACCCTACATACTTAAACTCTTTTGTAAATAGCAGATAAAAATCTCATCATAAGTAGATTTTGCCTGGTTTTACTCCACCTAAAGATATAGTCTTACTCCTAAACTTAGGATTTTTAAATGTATTAATTACTACATTTTCAGCGATTTTCTTTAGCATTTGGCCGAGCATTGATAATCTCTTTTCAATGAAAGAGGGACTATACCTATACCTTCTTGAGAGTAGAACTTTAGCTAGATGGAGAAGTTTTTCTTTGTAGTTAATCTGAGAAAGAGCTTGGGAATATATCTCAGGCTTGTTCAACCTGAAGTTAAGTCTTAATTCACAATTAAATTGTGGTTAAGGCTTAATGATAGTGTGGTCAACTTGTTGCAATTGCCATAGCTTAAACAGCAATTCAGGTGCTCACAGCCTGAGCTAAAGTTACTCTTTTGATTGTTTCAATCATAAAATCTCAAAAGAAGATTAAACCTATGCTCTAAGACACTTCTAAGGTTTGGAAGGTCGTTAAACCAAGGCTTAGGCTAGCTCAGTTGATCCCACGAAACAGTTGATTGTTCAATGACTCAGTACGAAAATAAAATGTGACGGAGCATTACTATGAACCAGTTGATTTCTAATTCATTTTCTAAGTTTTTTGCAGTTCTCAAAGGAGTGATCGGAAAAACTATTCTCTCGATCGCCGTAGTTGGCTTATTAGTATTCACCACTGCTTGTAACGCCGATGCTTCGCAAGTCAGCATGTCTAAAAACTCTGACGCAGCATATTCTAATCCTTACAGTGGTGAAGGACAGCATCAAAAAGAACTGTATAAACCCGTGCAGCCTGCTAAGGGTGGCATGAATAACTACAGCGATGATTTCCGTTATGACACCTCTAAAGATGTTCAAGAATCAACCAAAAATTTAATTAATCGGGTTGAGCGGAATCTGCAAAAGCGGGCTGATGATCCTCAAGACTTAGCTAACAATGCAAGACGAGAAAATCCTTTAGGTGACAAGGCTCGTGATACAGCTGAAAACTTAAAAGATAAAACTGGCAATCTTGTCGAGGATTTCTCTGAAGGAACCCAACGGGGTGTGCGTAACCTGAAGCAAAATGCTGATCGCGCGGCTGATGCTACACCACGCGTGATTGAAGAAGCTGGACGGAATGCTCAAGGTGCTGGACGCGATACAGCTGAGGGCGTTAAGGATCTAGCAGGTGGGGCACAACGAGCAGCGAATCGGGCAGCTGGTAGCGTTCGTGACAACATGTAAGCTCTAGCAACTTTAGACAGGTGTGCGATCGCAAGATCGTAGCTCATGAACTGTTCAATTCCCCGCAACAGCAACTAACTCCAGGCTGTAAGTTTAATCTCCCCTGTTTCTCATCTGAAGAATCAGGGGAGACTATTCACTAAAAGGTTAGAAGATTATATGACTTCTCAGAAACCAAATATGTTTTCTCTAAAAGAAACTTTTAGAGGCATCCTAACCGTTTCTATTATTATTGTTGGCATTACTCACTTTATTCGACCAGAGCAGTATGCCAGAATTGTGCCTCCACCATTACCTCCCTACGCAATGGTTTATATCAGTGGCTTCTTCGAAATCTTAGGTGGAATTGGCCTCGCTATTCCCTTTGTTAGTGTTGCAGCAGCTTGGGGATTAATTGCTTTATTTATTGCTGTATTTCCAGCCAATATTTATCAAGCCATTCATAGTATTCCGATCGATGGCATTCCACATCATCCTCTACTCTATTGGTTCAGGCTACCCTTTCAAGCGGTGTTGATCGCCTGGGCCTGGTGGTTTACTAAGAAGCCAGGACAGCAACCAGGTGCTTCCGAAGTTGCCGCTCAAGTTGAGTCGATCATTAATCGATAATTAGTCCGATCAGAAAAAAGCAGGATATTGAAACCAATGTTCAGCTATCCTGCCAGTTAACATAGTTATTCAGAAGCGTCAAAACTTATCGATGTACTGCATTTCTCACCCGATCCCAGGCATCCCGAACAGCATACTTCGCTTTCTCCCAGCCTAGCCCCGAGGAAGCATAATTGCGCTCGTATTCCTGTCTCAGTTCTGGTTCAACTTGCTCATAGGTTCGATTAGAGCCTTCATACCGAGAATAGCCTTCATAACCCAACTGATAGGCTGGTTGATAAGTTTCATAAGCTAGGCCAGATTCGTAATAGGGAGAAGTGGCATAGTTTTGTCGCCAGTAGTCATCTTGATCTCGGAACATCGAGTCATTTCTCACTCGATCCCAAGCATCTTGGACCGCATATTTAGCCTGATCCCAATTCACTTTTGACGCCCCATAATTAGTTTCGTAATGCTGCTTTAACTCAGGCTCAACTTCGGAATAAGGACGACTGGAGTGCCGACTAAATCCTTCGTACCCAGTGCGATATGCATGTTGGTAATCATCATAGGTACGATCGGGGGTCACATAGGGACGAGACGTATAGTTTTCTCGCCAATAGTGATCTTCGACTGTGGGGTCAATCGATTCAGCTACCGCCTTACCCGTTAAGCCACCTACAACACTCCCGATCGCTGCACCAAGCACGGCCCCTACTGGCCCACCAGCGGCTCCAATCACTGTACCAATTGTTCCGGCGGCGGCGGCACCAATCCCTGTGCCAACTGGATGAGCACCCGGTTGCCCGGTAATCGGATCAGGATTAGAATCAGGTTCTAAATGGCGATCGGACGTTTTCTCTTCATTATTCATACTATATTTCCTCGCTTTTTTACTTTGAAAAAGCTTGTTATTATTTTCACAATAGAGTTAGTTAATGCACTGGCCCTCTGCCTTTAGATCAGGATTAACTTAGGCTTTTATTGCGAATTATATTGACAGAGTAAAATCAAAATAAGTTATGAATTAGCTATCGGGTCTGACTCAAGACAGAAGGTAAATTAGACGAAATATGGTTCACTAAAGTAGGCAGTAAAACCAAAACTCTAATTTCTACTCTTACTTCAAACCTATGTTGCTACAAAATAAACAAACTGGAGATTTAATCAAAGTTCTGGATACAGATGCCTTGATTAATCCAATTCAGCCTTCAGTTCCAGGGAGAATACAGGAAGGCCAGGAAGAACAAGACCCAGAAGAAATTGCCAAAACCAGTCTAGTCTTTCCTTCTGGCGAGAACTTGCCTCGCTGTTGGACAGATGCAGAATATCGCACTGCGTCTTAAACAACAATTGTGTAGTGATTAATTCTTAATCTGATTCAGCCAGGTCTATTTTAGACTTTGGCTGGATTGTAGCTTTCTATATTTTTACTGCCAATACTTCCGCGTTTGAGACTATCTCATGTATGCAAAGTATTGACCCTATCCAATCGGCAGAATTAGTTGGTTTACGGTACGTCAACGACGATCGACCTGGCATTCGACGGCGAGCCAGTGAACAAGGCTTCATTTATATTGGAACCAATGGTAAGCCAATTCGGAATGCTCAAGAACTAAAGCGCATTCAAGCATTAATCATTCCACCTGCTTGGGAAAATGTTTGGATTTGTCCTTCCCCTGATGGTCATCTTCAGGCCACCGGACGGGATGCCAAAGGGCGTAAGCAATACCGTTATCACACCGATTGGCGGCAGATCCGCAGTCAAACTAAATTTGAGCATATGCTCCAGTTTGGTTTAGCATTACCCAAAATTCGCGAACATACCGATCGTGATCTGGGGTTAAAGGGGCTATGCCGAGATAAAGTACTAGCAACCGTAGTACAACTGCTTGAAAAAACCTTAATTCGGGTTGGTAATTCAGAGTATGCCGAGAAGAACCGCTCCTTTGGGCTAACCACTTTACGCAACCGCCATATTGAGATTTCTGGTAGTACCTTAAAGTTCCAATTTCGCGGCAAAAGTGGTATAGACCATGACATTGAATTAGGCGATCGTCGTTTAGCCAGAATTGTCAAACAGTGCCGTGATCTGCCAGGATACGAACTATTTCAGTATTTGGATGATGAAGGGCAACGCCAAACGATCGACTCTAAAGATGTCAATGCCTACTTACGAGACATCACCAATGAAGACTTTACAGCCAAAGACTTCCGGACTTGGGGCGGCACAGTGAAAGCACTACTAGCTTTAAAGGCGATCGGCGAGTTCAATTCTGAAACCGAAGCGAAGAAAAATATTACTCAAGCGGTTAAAGATGTGGCTAGAGAGCTTGGAAATAGACCCGCAACCTGCCGCAAATACTATATCCATCCAGCTATTCTAGCAGCATATATAGAGGGCACGTTGCTATCCCTAGCCGCAGAGTTTGATCAATCAGAAGCTAAGTTAGATCATAGTGATTCAAAATATAATTTACATCCAGAGGAGCAAGCTGTATTAGCACTACTGGAGCAAGCTATTTAGTTGATACTGGCAGTATGATTTAACATCCATTTTTAGCTTTGATAGGGACGCTATAGACAACGTCCCTATAACTAGCCTATTAACTACGGCTCTCGACGAGGACTATAGCCAATAACAGCGATCTTATGGCGGTAGACTAACTCCGCTCCGTACCAACCTGTAATGCCTAACAGGAGGGCAACCAGTAAGGAAATAATGATGCCTAGCGGTAGTACGGTATCAACTGGATTACCAATCCGTCGCACCCAATTAAATAATGTGAGGACAAGAGCAGCGACATTACCAACCATATGTGACCAGCCCGCATTATGCTTGCGAACACGATCGATTTTCAAGAAATCTGACATTCCAGTAATTGCGGCCACAATCCCGCTGACAAACCCTGCTCCTAATAGCCATAAAGATGCTCTGGCCCAAAATGGATCTTGGGTTAACCAATAGCCTAAATCTGTACCAAAAGCACCCACTAGAAAGGCAATTGGAAAGGTCACAATCAGTGGATGGAAGGGATGCCCAGCGATCGCAACCGTGCTAGGAATACCACTATCTCGATACTCACGTTCATCACTTTCAATAACAGGTGGAATGTTAGGGGTTTGGGTCATATTTGCTCCTGAAAAAGAACCCTTAGGGCTCCATACTTAGATATTCTCGGTATTACTAATCTGAAACCGTTAGTTCGGCCGACAGTTTAGCAACACTAGATTTTCTCTATCGCCGTGGCTTTAACTCAAGTTCACCTTAAGGAAACTGGTGGGGGTTCAGCGTCTCTCTACAGAAGTAGTTTGTACTCACACTACAGATATAGCTTTACATCACTTGCAGTTGAAACTATGTGCTACACCACCCTCTACAATTCCATCTAGAATAATGACATTTCTGTAAGAGCGAGTTTCGCCATTTAATTCATGACACTGTTAGAACATATTGGCTAAACCCGCCCCTATTTCCTCCAAACCTATCCTAGGAAGGGAACTCCCGGATCGTTGTTTCTGCTTCTAAGACTAACCGGCCTGGTTGAGCATTTAACCCTTTTAACCGCAAAGACATCCCCTGCAATTCAAAGTTACGGAGATCCAGAAGTCCGGTTAACTCATTTAGTAGCGCTGTGACTAGCTCAGAATTCAAGCCCTGACCTTCGGCTGACAAGATCTCTAACGAAATCCGTTCTCCACGATCTTTAATATGAGGAATCGCTATAGCGTGAACTTGCTTCCTTTCACCTGTTTCCAGAATTAACATAGTGGCGTCTAAAACAAACTGACGATCGCCAGGCAGTTGTAAGGTGATGCGCTCAGGTTTAATAGTGACCGGCTTACCTTCTACAGTCACCTTCAGGTCTTGCATCTTACTACGAAGATAATCTGAATTTAAGGCCCGATTCAGATCAGTCTCAGTCAGTACCACATGAGTTTCGGCTTCAGTGGGTCGTGTTAATTCAATATCTCCAAACACGACACTTAAAGGGTTAATCGCAATTTTGTCTGTATTAATCTCGATCGCTTCTACACGGAGATCCTGCTGCATCACCATGCCCTTCCCTTCGATCACCACAGAATCCACTTGTCCCTGGAGCAATTTCCCTGGATCAGTGCGGATATCGACATTCAGTTCTTCAACATGATCAAGCTGACTAGCAATCCCCATTTCGGCAACCTTACTAATTGCCTGTTCCCCCAGATCAGGTTTACCCTGAGTCATCACGTCTCTCCTTGTCCATGGCCGTATAGTCCTACCTTAAAAAATCTGTAGTAAAGGTGTATCCATACAACAGTAGAGATCTCAAAATTAGAAAGGTAACAGCTTTCCATCTTCAGAAAGAGTCGATTTTGACACTGGCAATACTACGAATCACTGATTGACAGAATTATTCTCTTATCCGATGCTAATGAAGCTTCTATAACCAAATTCAGTGGTTTCTGATCGATAGGATTTCATGCCATGAAAGTATCACTAATGTTATGGACGATCGCGGTTAGCTTAGGAATTGTCAGCTATAGCGCCATCAGCATTAACACGCCTCAATCAGTCTTTGCAGTCCCTACCCCTAGCCCAACTACTACCCCTGAACCAACCCTCTTACCACCCAGATCTACTCCAGTCACCACAATTCGTGTCACCAATAAACAAGTCAATATTCGCTTAATTAACCGCACCACTGAATCGATTAGTTATATCGCGATCGGAGATACACCCGAGCGATCGTTAGCCAGCAATCAATCTGTGTTATTACAAGGCTTAAATCTGCCTACTACACTGAACTGTTATTACCGCAATAAACAAACGTTTGAACAGAAGTCCTTACGAGCAGAGTTCAAGCCAAACAATGCGTCTGGAGTTTTAGAAGTTACCTTAAAAGAAGGACAAGCCGAAGATAGTAATACCCTGGTCATTGCAGTTGGCCGCCAGGGCAATGTTTATCTTTACTAGAAATCAGGGATTCATTCCAATAAATTCTGATTCGGGGCGCATTATATGCGCCCAACTATCGACAATCCGCGATCGCTAATTCTCCTGTCTCACCACCGCAATTTGCTGCCGCCAGTCATCCGCCTTCGCTACCAGATCAGCCTGAGCGATCGCTTGCTGCTCACCCGAAACCAGCCACTTCAATTGCACCGTTTTTGTTTCCGCCTCAGCATCACCCAAAATTAGGCAAGCAGCAGCACCACTACGATCGGCCCGTTTGAACTGTTTGCCGAAAGCACTACCGCTTAAATCGAGTTCCACTCTAAAGTTAAGCCGCCGCAACTGCTGAGCCAAGATTAATGCTTGCGCTTCTGCATGATCGCCGCGAGATACCATATAGAAATCAATCTTAGCTGGCGGTAGCTGACTGAGTTGTTGCAGCAAAATGATTAACCGCTCTAATCCAATCGCCCAGCCAACTGCCGGAGTAGCTGCTCCACCGAGTTCAGCGACCAACCCGTCATACCGGCCCCCGGCACATACCGTGGCCTGTGCTCCCAAATCACTCGACTGAATTTCAAATACCGTATGGGTGTAGTAATCCAATCCCCGCACCAATTTTGGATTTAAGGTGTAACGAATGCCTAAATCCTGCATCAGTTGTTGCACTTGCTCAAACCGTTGAGCTGACTCCGGACTCAGTTGATCCAGAATACTAGGAGCCGCCTGTAGAATCTCTTGCGTCCGTGCATTTTTGCTATCCAGAATTCGCAACGGATTCCGAGTCAGCCGATCTTGCGAGTCTGGGTCAAGGTCATCTTTGTAAGGCGTCAGATACGCCACCAAGGCGTCTCGATAACTCCGCCGATCGTCAGGACTGCCGATCGAATTTAGATTCAGTTCCAGATTCTTCAGCCCCAGGGTTTGCAGAATTTCCGTCGCGGTCGCGATCGCCTCCGCATCCGCCCGCGCGGCAGGACTACCTAACACCTCTACCCCAATTTGGTGAAACTGGCGTTGTCGTCCGGCTTGGGGTCGCTCATAGCGAAACATCGGGCCTAAATACCAAAGGCGCTGCACACTCCCCTGTGTCGCTAACCCGTGCTCAATATAGGAACGCACTACACCGGCTGTCCCTTCAGGACGTAAAGTAATCGAGCGATCGCCGCGATCCTTAAAGGTATACATTTCCTTACCGACTACATCGGTCGCCTCACCAATTCCCCGCTCAAACAGATCGGTGTGTTCCACGATCGGAGTCCGGATCTCCTGATAGGCAGCTTTGGCAAAAATATCCCGGGCAACCGCTTCTACCCATTGCCAATAGCCAATCTCATCGGGCAGAATATCCCGCGTTCCCTTAACGGCTTGAATCAATCCCATGCGCGTCTCTACTTCCTCAGCCCTGCGTCTCTAGCTTGGATGGCTCAATGGTTTCCCAAGCCCCATAGCGATCGCTATAGTATGCCAGAATTTGCTGTACTTGCGCCTGACAGGTCGGCTCACTCTCAGGATAATCAATCTGCAAACTATCAATTTGACTCAGATTGTAGTCAAACTGTGAGGACTGCTGCGGCAATAGTTCCGTCTGCACCCCAGCCACCAAACCAAGATGCGCCGCCACCTCACGATAGATTGCTAAAGGCATCTCTGCCGATCGAACTCTATATCTCAACAATCCACTCCCAACTGTACAGCACTCCCAACCTTACTCTCCTCAGACCACAACATCAGGATGTGGCTTCAGGACTGGAGTTCGGTAATGGGCAACAGTTAACATTATCAATACAGACCTTACCCCACTGCAATGCCCAGCGCACCAATGCCACCCGATTATCCGTTTCCGTCTTGGTCAAGATATTGCTAATGTGATTATCAACCGTGCGCTTACTGATTTCTAGCTTTTCCGCAATCTCCTGATTGGTCAAGCCAGCGGCTACCAGTTCAATCACTTGCAGTTCTCGTTCAGAGAGGGGACCCTGCACCTGAGATTCACTACTAGCCATACTTCTGTACCTGTCATGTGTATATGTACTTAGTCTGTCTTCATTGTAGGAGGAATCTTAGCAAAAAAGCGAGTTGTCGATCGACGGATTCATCAGTCTTCTAGGGGCGATCGGGAATAATAGAGTCATCCGCATCCCAGCATCAAGAACGGTTTATTCTGAACGATTAGCGCTCAATATTTCTTGAACAGGAAATTAAACTATTATGGCTACTAATAAACCTGCAAGCGTATGGCAGTATAAACCCTGGTGGTGTCAACCCTGGTCAATCCTTTTAACAAGCGGCTTACTGATTGGCGGCACTTGGTGGCTCACACACATTATCTGGCTAACAGTTCTGGTCGCTATCCCTGTCCTAACCTGGATGGGATTCTTTCTGCTGCTCTATCCCCGTCTGATGCAGCAAAGCGGCTTATTGGCCAATGAACCCGATCCTGCATCCGACCATGAATCAATTTGATGTGCAAGGACATCGGGGAGCTAGGGGACGACGGCCCGAAAACACCCTACCTGCGTTCGAGTATGCGATCGATCTGGGGGTCACGACATTAGAACTGGATACCGGCATTTCCGCCGATGGGATTGTCGTCGTCTGCCACAATCCCATCATTCACCCGGCGCTTTGTATTGATGGCTGTGGTGATCGCCTCCCCGACTTTCCCCCTTTGTATTTAAAAGATCTGACTCTGGAAGAAATCCAATCCTTTGATTGTGGTTCCCTCAACCCCGACCCCAACCAATTTCCCCAGCAACAACCGCTTCCGGGAACCTCTATCCCTACCCTGCAACAGGTATTTGATTTAGCCGAAGCTCGCAATCCCCAAATCCGCTACAACATTGAGAGCAAAGTTAATCCGCTCCATCCTGAAGCAACCTATAGTCCTAAAGAGTTTGCCGAAAAGCTGGTTGCCCTAGTTGAACAGAATCAGTTAACCGATCGAGCCATGATCCAGTCCTTTGATTGGCGAGTACTACACCGCGTCAAGCAACTCAATCCTGCGATTCAGACCTCGGCTTTGATTGTGCATCACGTTCGGGGACATAGCACCCTGCGATCGCCCACTGGCGGCACATCTCCCTTCCTAGCCGATTTCGACTTTCAAGATTTTCAGGGTAACCTTGCCGCCCTACTCCAAGCCACAGGCTACATCGATGTCTACTCCCCCAACTTTGAAACCCTACTGCCCGAATCTCCCGACTTCATTCAATCGGTTCAGGAACTTCATGCAGCTGGCTTTCCCATCATTCCTTGGACGGTAAACCATCCCGATTTAATGCAACACTTGATCGATTTAGGTGCTGACGGACTAATCACCGACTTCCCCGACATCCTGCTGCAAGTCCTTCAAGAAAAAAATCTTTGAAATCGATCGCAAGTTTTGCTATAGTAATATACCTGTGAGTCATGCTGGTGTAGCTCAGTTGGTAGAGCAGCTGATTTGTAATCAGCCGGTCGCAAGTTCGAGTCTTGTCACCAGCTTTCAAGTAAAACAAGCGTTTTCTCTGCTGTATAAGGGTTTCAGATACCGCGTTTTAAGCGATGCCTATCTTGCGTTGGGTATTTTTAGGGGGAGTTAGGGCTGTTTGGAGCCAAGATTGAGATAAAAGCTGGGAGGTGGCGGGTACGCTAGTACTAGAAAACTAGCCTAATTCATCTCTAACGCAATGTATTCTCCCAAATCTCATAGAAAAGCAAAGACGGGTAGTGTCCAGGTCAGAATTAGCAATAATCGGCTCCAGCTTGTCTTTACCTTCAACGGCAAGCGGCACTTTGTGTCTACTGGCTTGGCAGATACTCCCTTCAACCGCAAGCAGGCGCAAGACAAAGCTTTAGAGGTTGAGCGGGATATTGCGTATGGTGAGTTTGACCCCAAAAATCTTGACAAATATAAAGTTCAGGTGGCTCTGACCGCTGTTGCTCCAATTCCTACCAATCCTAACGAGGGTTTGGACATACCTGAAATCTGGAACCGTTACATAGAGATGAGATCGCCCGGAAAGTCAGTATCCACGATCAGG
>DATNPU010000308.1:0-12083 GCA_036703105.1 Microcoleaceae cyanobacterium | reverse complement strand
AATGTCAGTGCAACCACAATTCAGAAGTACATTGAAGACCCACATCACCACTAGGATGAATGCGGCTAAAGCCGCTGGTTGGGCTTTCCACCTCGCTCTGAAGAGACGAGGCTACCAGCCCTATCCCTCAGTTCTGGTGTGATACCTTCGACGGCGACCTACTTAAACTCATTCCTGATGCCCGGACCATCCTGGGCGATGCGGCCGCTATCCAACTCTGGACACACGCCACTATCACCGATGGCAAACTCAATCATCCCGCTGCCTGGAATCTCGATCGAGGGCTGACCAGTTTCTTCGGTTTCTCAGAAACCGATTTCAAGCCCGATTCTTGTTCCACCAATTCCCCATTAGTGCAATGCACCTTCCTAGAAGCCTGCCGGGATTTGTGGATTCATCACCTCATCATGGTGGTGCAAGGCTACGTCATCATTGACCTCGCCAGCACTCAACACCACTTCTTCAGCCTGCTCTACCATGTACGCGGCTTACAGGAACTTTCACCCATCGATCGCGAACTCTCTGCCAATGCTGTCCGGGCAGTGCTAGGACTCTCTGCCCTCCAACTCCAGCAGGTTTATACCGAGTGGAAAGGGGGAAGCGATGGACTGGATTAATCGCTTTAAGAGCCACTTCTACCAAAGAGGACAGCCCAATACCCAGAAACAGATCGAGATCGCCGATCTGCCGTGACGTAACTGCCAATTCTGGCAACCCAAAGTGCAGTTTGACACCGAAGGCTTTCCCGAACTCCGCATGTGTTGGGCAAACGATCAGTATTCCGATTTCAGTTGTTTTCGACCTTCAGAACCTAAAAATGGAACGAATTAGATATACTTCCGGCGCAAATCTGGCTTACCTTCATCATTCGCCCAGACCCAAACGTAAGAAGCGCAAAGCTAGCCAATCCACCTTTCAAGAATTGCAAGCCCTGTACCGAGGAACGCCCGACCATGAATGATGACCTACTGCAAGCAGTGCAACAACTGACTGAAACCGCCAATAAAGTTCATAACCTGCTCAACGACGAGCACCCCATCAAAGCCTCACCCACCGCGATCGCTACTCTTGCTATCGCCGCCTGGGAGTCCGTAACGCAAGTGGAGGTGGAATACTTCGATCCGGAAGTAACTCCAGCCAACCCAGAGGACAATCCATTCAAAGATTTGCCTGTGCCCACTTCAATGCCTAACATCACGCTGGTTAAAGCGGTTGAAGCCGTTGTGCTGGCGAATACCACCAGTGACACCCAGGCACAGGCTAAAGCCTTTCGCGAAATTGCGTTTTTGCTCGGTGTGGAGGTCAAATAATGCCAACCGTTCTCCAAGATATTGCCATTACCGATTGGCGATTCTCTCGGTTATTCTCACTTCACCAACTGATGCCCGTGCAGCTCCAAGCCCGATACCTGGATGATGCGATCGAGGGCTATGCGGAACGCCACGGGCATCCCCAGCGTATCCACAAAGTTGAGTTCTTCAACCTCAAAACTCAGCAGTGGCAACAGATGCCACCCGCAGACGTGAATGATGCGATCGACCGTTGGAGGGAACAGCAACATGCATAAGTGTGCTGCAAAGGACTGTCCAATCAATGTTCCGCCCCATCTGTTAATGTGCCTGCGTCACTGGACGATGGTGCCCCAAAATATCCAGACCCAGGTCTACCAAGGTTGGCGTAGACAACAACGCTCACCCAAACGAGTTGAACAATACTGGCAAGCAAGGCAATCCGCGATCGGGGCGGTCAGGCAACAGGAGATTCAAGAGCAGCACAGTAGGATTAAGGGTTATACCGATGGAGTGGAACTATAGAGCATTATCTGGAATCACTGATAGATTCGATCTGATCAGGACACGTTAGATGGTCTGATTGAACAAGGATTTCTAAAGGAGCAAATTCACTACTTCTCTCTCCCTTCAGGTCATCGAAGGTTTAACGTCCCATTGGTGCTTGATCGCTTAATCAACCTCAACGATGAAGCTGCACACCAACGGGCAATCGATCATTTTCTTGCTTCTTTACCCTCTACTCAATCAAGTAGTAGGGGGAGACGGGTCAAGCGATAAGAAATCAGGAGGGGTAGCACGTTTACGGATACTGCCCGCATAGTGCTTGTAAAGTGTTGCAACATCGTGTCCTGTAAACTCTGCTACCACAACTGGATTTTCTCCCGCTTCTAACCAATGAGAAATGAGGGTGCTTCTAGTGGTATATGGCTTGCGATATGGCACATTGACCGATTCAAGCACAGGCTTCCATTGCCGTTTGCAAAAATTGTTATCGTTCAGGACTTCACCTCGGGGACCCGTAAACACAAAGTCGTCGGGGTTCCAGTTCTCACCTCTTCTCCGTAGCAATATTTCTTGAAGACGTTTAGGTAGTGGTGGATAGCGGATTTCCCCTGTTTTTGTCCCTTTCTGCTTCCCACGTACCCAGAGTTTCTCGAATACAGATCACAGAACAATCGGCATTGATATGTCGCCATCTCAGCCCGATCGCTTCCGCTGGCCTGCATCCTGACAACAGCATAAATTCCACATAGTCAGCGTAATGGCTGTATTTAGGGTTGTCTCTAAACCCTTGCAGAATTAGCCTGCACTCTTCCTGTGTAAACGGTTTAGGACGTTCTTTCTTCGGAACCTTTAAGCCAGCAATGGGATGCGGCCAAGGATTATCTCGCACGATCCCATGTTCGATTCCCCATGCCCAACAAGCTTTAAGAATAAATAGCCTGTCTTTCACAGTTACCGGTTGCATCGATTGCAGCAGCTTTAAAGTGAATTGCTGCGCATCTGTAGGATCGATGGTCGATGCCCAACGCTCCTTAAAAAAAGCCTGTAAACGAGTGGTGAGAACTTTATATTTATCTAGAGTTAATTCATCTAAAGGTCGTTGGGCAGTGAACTGCTCCAGCAATTGATAGGTCGGCATTCGGTCTGCTCTGCGATCGTCTGACTTGTACTTATTCAGGGATGGATCAAAGTTGCCAGTGATGAGATCCCCTTCAATGATGGCAGCAATGGATTGAGCTTTCACTCTAGCAATCTGGCTATCTGGTAATCCCAAGTAGAAGTAGTGCGGTTTACCTTGAAAGTTCCAGTACAAGCGCAATCTACCGTTGCTAACCTGGATTTTGACAACTCCTCGGTGTTTGGTCATGATGCCCTATAAATTATCTGGGAATTATCTAGGAATCTCCTATAATCTCCCATAAAACCCCATATTTTTAACTTGCTTATTGAGAATGGCAAAGCCTGAAACCCACTAGTAGAGAGTGGTGAAACACCGACAGGGTAATGATTTCGAGGAATGGAGAGTAGGGGATTCGAACCCCTGGCCTCAGCGGTGCGATCGCTGCGCTCTACCAAATGAGCTAACTCCCCGATTGTGGAAACTATTTTAGCATTAGGCGGCGGTGCGATCGTAGGTCTGGCGGATACGATCGAGTTCGAGATCAAAGAGATAATCTACAGTCCAGTTGGCGCGTCGCTGTAGCATGTGGAAAGGGTAGGTATTGGCAACTCCTACTACGGGGATGCCTGCCCGTTTCGCAGCTTCGATGCCAGCAAAGGTATCTTCGATCACCAGGCATTCTTGAGGAGTCAGGTTGAGGCCAGGGAATTGTTGATTGAGGCGATCGATGGCTAGTAGATAAATATCGGGTTCAGGTTTACTGGCGACTGGCTCATCACCAGACACAATTAAAGCAAATGCTTCTTGAAGTTGAGCGCGGCCTAATACTAGCTCAATTTCCGATCTAAGAGAACCACTGACGATCGCTAGCTTGAGTTGGGCTGCCCGCAGATTAAAGATTAAATCGGGGACTCCCGGATAGATGGGTACTTTCTCCAGGCTTTCTAGTTCACGCTGATAGGCCGCCGCTTTGCGAGCGATCAACTGATTCAGGTAAGGGGCGGTAACGGTTCTGCCACGATTTGCCATTAGGTCTGTTAAGCAAGCTCGATCGCTGCGGCCCAAGCATAATTTGCGAAACTCTCCCAACTTTGGTCGCAAATTTTCTTCCACCAGCAATTGATTGATTAGCTGCTCGTGGATAGGTTCGTCGTGGATGATGACTCCATTAAAGTCAAACAGAACGGCTTTTAGCATTGCTTACTACAGTACGCCTCCAGTATGGAGCGTAGCATAATCACCCGACCTCAATGCTTGACGAACTGGAATCTATTGCCTGCACCGTTCAACCTCAGGATGAATTGGGTAAATGATTTATTCTGTTGTCATAAGAAATTAACTGGACATGGCTCGTTGGTAGGCTAGCCGTTGATGGGCAGCGGCAAAATCATCCTGAGTAATTTGAATGGCTTTCGGGTCACTCAAGCCCAATGTGCGATAGCGCCGAATGGCTTCTAGGGCGGCTTGATTACTTAACAGTGACAAATCGGCGCCATTCCAGCCCTCGGTTTGAGTCGCCCAATGAGACAAATCCACATTGGCTAATGGGCGATCGTGATTGTGAACCTGCAAAATTGATAACCGACTGGTTTGATCTGGCAGATCAACTTTAATTTGCAAGTCTAAGCGTCCTGCCCGTAATAAGGCTGGATCAAGGGCCTCTGGCCGATTCGTTGCACCTATGAGCAATACATTTGGACAATCCTGCAATCCATCTAATTCAGTCAGTAATTGACCAACGACACGATCGCTGACGCCAGAATCGTTTTGAAAACTGCCTCGGGCTGGAGCTAATGAGTCAATTTCATCCATAAACACGACACAGGGAGCGGCTTGGCGGGCTTTAGTAAATAATTCCCGAACTGCTTGTTCTGAGGCTCCCACCCATTTACTCAAAAGCTCTGGCCCATTCACGGCAATAAAGTTTGCTCTAGCCTGAGCAGCGACCGCTTTGGCCAGTAACGTTTTACCCGTACCGGGTGGCCCCCAGAGTAAAATTCCCCGTGGTGCTTTAGCCTTAGTCTGCTGATACAGTTCTGGATATAACAATGCACCTTCCACGGATTCTTGCAAGGTTTGTTTGACTAGATCTAAACCTCCGATCGCCTCCCAAGAAACTTTCGGAGCCTCAATTTCGACCGATCGCAACACCGCTGGCTTAATTTGTTTCAACGCTTGTAAGAAGTCCGCTTGCTTCACTATCATTCGGGATGGTAACGGGCTGTCTAAGGTCGGCATGAGTCGCCGCAACGCTAGATAGGCCGCTTTCTGACACAATGCCTTTAAGTCTGCACCAACCATCCCAATGGCCAGATCTGCGATCGCGCCTAAATCCACGGTTTGATCCAGTGGCATGGCTTGGGTCAGAATGGTGAGAATCTCTAGCCGTCCGACGCGATCGGGAACCCGAAATTGTACTTCGCGATCGAAGCGACCGGGGCGCCGTAAGGCCGGATCAAGATGGTCAGGGCGATTGGTAGCGGCTAGCACAATCACGCCTTTGGTTTTGGCAAACCCATCCATCAGTCCCAATAATTGCGCCACGACGCGCCGTTCTACCTCACCTTCTACACTGGTGCGATCGGGAGCCAGACTATCGATCTCATCAATAAAAATAATGCAAGGAGCGGAGCGAGCAGCTTTCTGAAACAAACCCCGCAACCGGGCTTCCGCCTCCCCGTAGTATTTGCCCATAATTTCTGGGCCGACGATCGCGATGTAATTCGCATCTAACTCCTTAGCCAGTGCCCGCGCTGTTAACGTTTTTCCCGTTCCCGGTGGGCCGACCAGTAAAACTCCAGTGGCAGGTTCCAGCCCCAGCGAACGCAGGACATCAGGCCGCTTCAATGGCAATTCCACCAGCTCTCGGAGTTCGCGAATAATTTCTGTCATCCCGCCAATTCCTTGGAGGGAGACAGGGGGCACAGCATCCGCTGGAGGGGGAGTGATGATGACATCGTGAATCACCGTTGCCGCTGCATCCGGCGATCGGCGGGTGCGAACTTGCTCGGCAGTTGGTGCTTGACTTGAGCGATCGGTATCCGGTGCGGATTTGGTATGCACGGCCGGATCAAAGCCATCGGCCTCAGTCCTTCCTTCAATCACTCGTACCAAGTCCAAGAGATTCTCAAATCCCTGATCAACTAGTTCCTCAAATTCTCTGAATAAATCGTCCATTTGCCTGCCCCTACTGGTGCTTTCAGTATAGACATTCCAGTTGGGCGGTGATTGGGCGATATGTAGAACTGTTACAACCTTTTCTGGGCCGGAAATCCCTACTTGTGCTGGCTTTGCAGGAGATCATGCAGTGAGAGGTGAACCTGAGTCCAGCGATCGCGTCCTGCTTGTTTAGAGGTATATAAGGCTTCATCGGCTCGGTTAATCAACAGTCCAACGGACCAGTGTTCCCATTGCAGAAGTTGTTCATTGACTTGAACACTAACAATTCCACAGCTGAGCGTTACATATTCTGCCGCCAACGATTTCTCATGCACCAATTGTAACGATCGCACCTGTTGCAAAATCCGGTCAGCCGTTCTTGCTGCTGCGATCGGATCAGCCCCAGGTAGCACGATCGCAAATTCTTCTCCCCCATATCGCACGACTAAATCCGTTCGCCGTACTGCTTGCCGAAGCGCTGCTGCCACCTTTTGTAAGCAAGCATCACCAGCGTGATGTCCATAGGTATCGTTATACAGTTTGAAGTAATCCACATCACACAGCAGCAACGACAAGTGACCCTGGAGTTGAACTTGTTTGGCGAACTGTTGATCAAAATAGCGCCGATTGGCAATCTGAGTTAACCCATCCACATAAGCCAATTCTTGTAATTTCTGGTTATAAACTCCGATATAGACGATCGCAGAACTAACCAGGCCAATCAGGGGTAATCCAGTCGGAATCCACCATCCTGCTAGAAAACCCAGATAACTACTACTGAGTAGTCCTGCACTCAGTACCACCTCATGCAGAATGACTCGACTATATAAGCCTTGCTTACCGAGTGCGAGTGTTTTCATGGTCTGCCAACTTACGGCTAAGCCAGCGCATGACCAGCTAAACACCCACAGCCACTCCCAACCCTCCGGTAGTACCCGAATTAATGGTCGTCCATCCAGCGCTGCACTCAAAACCTGACTGGCAACATTGGCTTGGACAATCACTCCGGGCATTCCCGCTGAGCGATCCTGCCGCTGATTATCGTAGGGAGTTTGGAAAAAATCTTTTGTACTTTCAGCGGTTGACCCAATCAACACAATGCGATCATGGAAGTAAGTTGCTGGGACATTGCCTTGCAATACATCTGTAATTGACACTGAATGAAATAACCGTTGATTACCGCGAAAATTCAACAAGATTTGATAACCACGGGCATCAGCATTCACATACCCAGCATCATGACTATGAAATGGAATAAATATCGCTCGTCCCAATCGATAAATCATTTGGGAGGCATTCGCAGTTTCTAAATGGATGTCTTGAATATCTAAATAACTTAAGGCGGCTTTCGCTCCTAATCCTAAGCACAAATCTTGAGTCTGTTCATCAACTCCTGATAACAAGGCTCGCCGAACTGTCCCGTCTGCATCAACTACCAGATCGGCAATGGCTACTCGCTGTGGGTCTAAGGCGGGTGGGGGTGGCACTCGTCGATCGCCAAACCGTTTTTGGACTCCAATCAAATTTGACATTGAGCGAAAGACTGCAACTAAGCGATCGTAGCCTTTTCCTACTGGTAAATCTCGATAGAGATCTAATGCTACAACTCGCGGCTGTTGAGCCTTCAGCTTCAATAATAATTGAGCTAAAATATCATCTGAAATTGGCCACTGTCCAAGGTGAGTAATATCGTGATCATCAATGGTGACAATCACAATGCGATCATCGGGTGGTTCTTCAGGACGCAATCGAAAAAACTGATCGAGTACTCCCCACTCTAAGGGTTGCAAGCAGCCCGTCATATTTAATGCGATCGCCACCACCGTTATTCCCGGTGCAATCAACCAAGTACGCCAATGCTGAAGTATGTTCTGTTGCCATCCCAGCCATTTCACTACTGTTGTACTCCCCGAATCGTCACCCTATGTGTCAATCAGCCTATACAAAACCATTCAGTATTTAAGTGTTTTACTCTTCAGTAAGGTGTAAATCACGATACTGAATAATTTGCTGTAATTCCACTAAACAGGATGTTGGGGGGATCTGTCATCCGTCATTTGTAGGTCAATCAACTACTTAAATAACGGATAACAAATGTGAGCTCAATAGCTTAATTGACAGGTGCTTCGCTAATTTTTTCTAACCCTACTGATTGTAGAAGTTGACTCCAAGTAGACGCGATCGTTGTATCCTGCCGCTGGTGTTGGAGTTGCGCCAGAGTTGATACCATGTCATACCAAATGCCATGCGACCCTAGGGCAATAACCTTCTGGAGAGACGGAGACTGACCCACATACGGTAAAACGTCTGTTGGAGGTGAAACCCGCTCAACCCAAGCACTTGTAAATGGGCTATCTACCTGAAGCGTACCAGTGCACAAAATCGCGATGCCCCATTCATAGGTCTTGCCAAGCTCTAAAGCAGGTAGTCGCTCAGCCACATTAATCGACATCACCCGACTATTTCCGGTGATGGGAATCACTTGCTGATATAGGGTATGACCACGATCGTCCTTCAGCACAAACAATGCTTTCTGTGCCGTTGTTAACGGAATATAGGCGAAGAATTGCGGATGTTCTGCTAAAGTTAGGCCATAGTTAGAATCTTTAGGCGTTAAAGCTTGTAATCCCTGGTTTTTCTCTGGATAGCTCTGGATACATAGGCCATCTCCCCGAGACGCCCCGCCTCGTGTTCCCTCAGGCGCTCCTCCCTGAGGTGGCTGAAACTGTACTGTTCCAGCTCGTGTTGGGCCACTCCAAGCCAGAGATAGACTGACCCCGCATAGGATAGCTGTAGCTAGAGAAACAAATGAACGCCGATCGGCAATTACAGTCGATAGTTTCATGGTTCTTGCTCCTTCATCATTCAGTTTCATTACCACCAGTCTCCTACCAATACGAAAGGTGACCAGTAAAACGGTTGATTGTACGTCGGATGCTTTAGTAAGGCGAGTTGAGCAGCCCGTAAAGCTGCTGCCCGCCCCAATCCCTGCTTGAGGTAGGCTCGGTAAAATTCCTCCATAAACCGAGTTGTCGCCTGATCGTTCACGGCCCACAATGTCGCTAGTGTACTGCTCGCTCCTGAACTCACAGCCATGCCCGCTAACCCTAATGTAGCCCTGCGATCGCCCTCGGCTGTTTCGCAAGCACTGAGCACTAACAAATCAATGGGCTGTGGATTAAATTGTGCTCGCTGGCGGAGCAACTGCTGTAGGTCATCGATCGTGAGGTGATCGTCCCAGGTTAGCAGGAATGTACCATTCAGTTTAGAGCTAAATTGTCCATGAGTGGCTAGATGCACAATCCTAGCTGAACTATGCTTAAGCTGCTCTGCCAAGGCCTCTCGTGTAAATTCCTGGTTCAGTAATTGTGAGGTGGGTAATTGTTGAACAAGTTGTTGAATTTCTGTTTCTACTCCTGGTAAAGCGCTGAATCCTGATCGAGCTTGGCTAATGCCAGCCGCTACTCCACTCAGGTTTGATGGAGACGGCGATCGATGAGGAGGAGATGGTGATCCGGTTGATAGTGAAATGGCATATTTCTCGATTAAATAATGCTGGCCATCGTGTAGTGCAGCAATGGGAATATTACGAAATTGGCCATTCAACACAAACACCAACGTTGTAGAGTTTTTGAATGCGTGATTCGTTTCCAGAGGACGAATTAACCAGTCATAAACCTGTTGTAGTAAGCGTTTTTGGGTCTGAGCATCGGCCAGCGGATGCAATGATACTAGGAGTTGATCTAACGTGTGTTCAATGTCTGTTGCCGATCGCGGCACGGTGTAGTAGCGCAGTGGTTGATGCTGCCGAGCTACCATGATCATCAGGCGATCGGGCAAGAGTAATGGATAAATCACTGTCGCATTGGGATCGGTCTGCACAATTCCGGTAGGAATTTCTAATCGATCGCTCCGAAAGAAGCTCTTCAGTTCAGCACTCTGTAGGCTTTCCAGAAACTCGCGAGATTCTACTAGCTCGGATTGATTGGGTTGTCCACTGAGCAACAATCCGACTAAATCTCGGTAAATTGGCTCCACGCTGTCTTGAAAAGAAAATGACAATTCTGAATTCAGCGTGAGTAGATCACTTTGTACCTGTTTTGCGGCTTGAACCGCTTCTCGATAAACTTTAATCGCCTGCGATCGCTGCCCCTGGTGTTGATACAACTGCCCCAGTCGCCAGGCTGATTGGGACACTAATTCACTGGCCTGGAGTTGATGAGCTAGCTCTAGAGACTGTTGGGTAAGTGCGATCGCGGCTGGCCACTGTTGCATTCGGCGATACAGTTGACCCCATTCCTGTAAGGCATTGGCTTCCACCCGAGTATCTTGAATTTGTTGGGCTAACTGCACTGTTGCCGCCATCAGTTGCGACAGCTGATCGAAGGGCAGGATCCGCTGGGGGGTGTCCACCCGATTCAATGTTCTCAAGAAAAAAATGGTTGCATTTAAAGACGCACGGCCTAGCGATTGCTGTTGAAGTTGTTGCCACAATTCTGGAGCCATTGCCCTCGCCCGCTCAAATTGGTGCAGCTTCAGCAAACTATTAAATTGTGCTAATCGAGCCGATAGCCGATCGCCAAACTGAGTGGCTGCTAACTCAGATTGCTGAAAATACTCCAAAGCGACTTTAAGCTGATTTTGATCGAGAGCCACACTACCCAAGTTAAACAGCAGGCTACTGAGAGTAGAACTGGCCTGAATTGTGCGAGCGATCGTCAAACTTTGGGCAAATACCTGGCGGCTAGCCTCCAGTTCTCCGCTCCATCTCAAGGCTAATCCCAGCGCTTGTAACCCATTGACTTTATTGACGGAATTGGGCAGAGCAACGAGTAGTTGTTTCAGTCCCGACAATTGCTGTTGTGATTGCCGATATAACCCTAACCGGCTGAGGGCCTGTGCTTGCCGAATCTGACTGTTGACCCGTCCTGCTAAATTTCCCGCCTGCTCGTAATAGCGATCGGCCGCCTTCCAGGTTGTCAGAGCATGCTCCGGTTGATTTAGATGTAATTGTAAGGTTGCTTGGGTGTTCAACACCTGTGCCCACAATCCAGGACTAATCGGTTGAGTGACGGATTGCAAAAGTGCTAAGCTGTCTGCGATCGACTGTTTGGCAGCATCCCATTGGTTGAGTTCTTGTTGGGCGAGAGACAGGTAACTCAAGCTTAAAGCTGCATTCAGTTTATCGCTCCGACTTTGAAATTGCTGAGTTGCGGTTTTCCAGGCTGTTTCTGCTTCCTTGAACCGACCAGCGCGATATAACTGTTGTCCCTGCTCTAGCCAATCAATCACTGAAGGCACGGGTGAGGAGACATTAGCAGGAGGAGTTATAGACGGATCGGATTGTAAAAACGCGATCGCGGGAGGCATGGCTATTGTTAAACTGCAACCAACCATTCCCAGACTGCCGTAAAGCCATTGTCGTCGATCGGTGGTAAGAATAGACGACAATGGCGATCGCCTAGTGTTAACCCAAAGTTGCCCTAGAGTTCTAATTAATTTCAGCATCGTACTTACGTTCATCATGATTCAGTAACTTTTCTAATCAAGCTAGGATTAGTCAGCACTGAGATAACTGGTAGAACCCCGATTCAGGCAGAGTAAAGTAGAATTAACAACCACTCCAGCTAAAAAGACGGCAGGATTGGCAGGTTTGATCTAACACAGTATTTAGCCAGCGACATGCTCTAGAGGCAGCCCTGTAGGAAGATAGAGAACTGCCCCGTTGGTTAGCTCATGTAATGGCTGGGCAACCTCTGGTAATTGCCATCCCAGATGCAGGTTAGAAATTCTGTTTTTAGCGTTTTGTCGCTTGACCATACCAAGTAATTTAACCTGTATAAAACTATACTTTTAATGTAGAAAAATTTTTGTGACAAACTTGTGACGGTATGACACTTGCTCGTCTGGCCAAACCAACCTGAGTTCAATTGATAGTCAACCTAATGCAAAGCCCTGTCTTCGCAGATCTTGTCTGCCCTGATTTTCAACAGTAAGCTGGCGGTTTG
>DATNPU010000306.1:0-22448 GCA_036703105.1 Microcoleaceae cyanobacterium | reverse complement strand
CATGTCCCCACTTATTACCTCATTTACATCAGCACCAGTCTGATCGATCTACAAATTAACGTGCTGTTCTGGACACTAGTATCTGACTACTTCACTACCCTGGAACTGGAACGGCACACTCCATTTTTAGCGATGGGCATGACCTGTGGTGGATTAGTTGGAGGGGTTGTGGTACGGCTATTGACTGAGCATGTCCCAACCCAAAATCTGCTGTTAGGCTTACCGATTTTGTACGGAGTTATGATTGCCGTAATTTGGAGCATTCAACGATCAGATACGGCGATCGCCAAGCATAGCGCTAAAGAGCCAGATACCCAATGGGTTAGTAGCCTCCGAACCTTCCCTAAGTTACTATCGCGTTACCCCATCATTCTGCTATTAGCAACCAGTACCGCTCTGTCAGTTCAGCTTTGGGGACTGAGCGAACTCCAGTTCTTCACCATCTATTCCCAAGAATTTACGAATCAAGAGGAGCTAACCGGATTTCTTGGACTATTAAGTGCTATGTTTGGTGCCCTGGAGTTAGGAGTTACCTACTTTGTTACCCGCCCCCTCATTCGGGAGTGGGGCATCAGCCGGATGAATCTGGTTTATCCGCTGACGACGTTAATTAGTTTTTTAGGACTGACGTTCAACTTCCGTTTACCAACGGCGATCGTTGTTAACCTTAACTACGAAACGCTCTACAGCAGCATTGCCCAACCGATCCAGAACTTGAATTACACCGCCATTCCCCATCGGTTTGCTGGACGAATCCGAGTAATTATCGACGGTTTGCTGTATCCCACCTGCCAGGCTGCCACTGGCGGAATTCTACTAGTCCAGCAAGCGATCTTCAGTCCGTTTGAGATGGCCGTGAGTGGGGTAGTTCTCAGTGGCGCCTTCTTAGTAGTTGGGTATCTCACCAGCAAAAGTTACCTCAGTTCCATGCTGGCACGGTTGCGCTCTGGCTCCCTGGAGTTGGATGACATTCGGGATAATTTAGTGCAACTACCCGACTCTTACACCGCCGAGGTGAGTGAACTGCTGACCAGTAACGAACCAAACGCCCAAATTTTAGGCTTGGAACTAGCAGCGCGGTTAAAAAACCCCAGTCAGTTTTTAGCCGAAATCCAAACCTTGTTATTACAAGCGAATGCTGAGGTGCAAGAAGCCGTAGTTCGGTTTTTAGCGACCGGCAACCACCCAGACTTTTACCGCTACTTACAAGTGCAGTTGGTATCCGACAGTGAAGCGGTTCGAGAAACTGTTTTAGAAACTTTAATCGCCATGCAGCGATCGCTCTCGGCCACTCAACTCTGTTTTTTTCTGGATGATCCCAGTCCGGGTGTGCAGGCGTTGGCTTGTGTGGCCGCCTGGCAACATCATCCGATGGAACCAATGGTGCAACAGTCCTATGATCAGGCATGGCAAACCTTTCGCACCAGCCCTGAAGCGATCGGCCGGCGGGTACGTCAAACCATGATCCGGGCGATCCGGCGGATTGGCGATCGACAGTTGATTCCATTATTGAAAGAAGTGCTGGTGGGGGCCAGTGCTGCCGTCAAGCAAGCTGGATTAGACACCTTAGCGACCCTAGCTACTCCAACCGATCAGGAACTAGAGGTTTTAGCAACCAATGAATTGGATCATGACGATCCTCAGGTACGAGCCGCCGCCGTCAATTTACTCCGGGTACTTCAGACCGAAGATGCATTGGTCTTGCTAGTCACTAGTTTGGAAGACTCTAGTTCTATCGTCCGGCAGTCGGCTATTCCCGCGATCGCGGCCTATGGAGAAGAAGCGTTATCTCTGGTTCAAAGCTACTTAACTCATGCTCGGCCAGAAGTAGTGGAAACGACGATCCTGGCGATCGGGCAGATTCGCACTCGGCGGGCTGAAGATTTATTGTTACACCACCTACAACCAGGCTACCGCCAGTTAACTCGCACCATACGGTGGTTAGAGCAAATTCCTCTAGTACATCCTCATTGGCGACCCTTGGTGATCGCGCTACAAGATGCCCACGATCGCCTGCTACGCAGAGTTTTACTGGTTCTCTCTGCGTTAGGCCATGCCCAACTGTTACAGGGTATGCATCAACGGCTATATTCTACTGATCCACGACAACGGCTGAATGCGGTGGAAACCCTGGCTTCTCTGGAACAGCGGCGGTTTGTGCAACCGATCCTACCGTTATTGGAGTCTATTGCGAGAGAGCCGTGGCAAGCCGAATTACCAAGCACTTACCCCACCGAATCGGCACTGACGCCCAATCAAGCCACGCTGTTACTGGAGATTTTAGAATGCGACGATCGCTGGATCCGGATTGGGGCGATCATGACCCTGGCTAGCGAACATTATCCGATTCCCGTGAAAGCGATTACTGATGACGATTTTTTAGTCAAAACCGTGGCTCAAACGGCGGCCCAATTTTCCCACTTCCAGTCCAATCCGGAGGAGTTACTCTTGAGTCGGCTATTTTTTCTCAAGCAGGTTTCTATCCTACATAACTTGCCACTGGACGATTTGCTGCAAATCGATCGCACCTTAAAAGAACAGGATTTTCTCAAAGGTGAAGTGATTTTTAAGGAAGGCAGTTATGGCGAAGACTTTTATCTGATTTATCGGGGTGAAGTGCAGATTCTGAAGTACATCAAATCTCGTGCTGCTAGTGGGCTGGAGCGCGATCGTAAACCGCTTCATGCCTCGCAACGCCCACTAGCCTGTCTGCAACCCGGTGAATTTTTTGGCGACATGGAATTTTTTGATCAACTTCCTCGATCGACGACAGCTGTTGCCCTAACAGACTGCACCTTACTGGCATTAAGCAAAAGCGATTTTTATAACCTGATTACCCAACGCCCGGAAGTGCCGCTGCAAATGTGTCGGGTATTGAGCCTGCGTGTGCGTGAGGCCAACCGTCAATTAGAAGATTAACCTCTGGGTTTTGAGCCAATCAGGTGGCGAATACTGACAATCAGTTGTTTTAGTTGTACTGGTTTAGTGACATAGTCATTTGCTCCCGCCGCCAGACAGTTCTCGCGATCGCCCGGCATGGCTAAGGCGGTCAAGGCAATAATCGGAATATTGGCTAACGTCGGCTCAGCCCGAATCCGGCGAATAGCTGCCAAACCATCCATTTCTGGCATTTGAATGTCCATCAAAATTAATTCTGGGGCTGCGGTCTGAGCCACGGTCAAGGCCTCTTGACCATTACTCGCAAATAGCAAGCGATACCCCCGACTACTGAGATAGCAAGCAATGGTGGCGACATTTGCTGGATTGTCCTCAACAAGCAAAATAAATTGAGAGCCAGGGGTCGCAGCAGCCCTCTGCGGATGATCCTGAGTGTTGCTTGACTGACTAGTCAACTTTTGTGCTGGTAAGGCAGGGGGTAGAGAAAGCGGCGGAGGGTCATGCAGATAGGGCAAACGAACTGTAAAACAACTGCCTTCGCCCACCTGGCTTGTCACCAAGACGCTGCCTTGATGAAGTTCGGTCAAACGCCGTACCAGAGCTAATCCTAATCCAGTACCGCTATACTGCCGATTCAGGCTACTGTCAACTTGGACGAAAGAGCGAAATAACTTGCTCAAATGCTCTGGAGCAATGCCAATCCCCGTATCAACGATCGAGAACACAAGTAATGTTTGGTTAAGGTTTACTTCTGTGTTCACAATTAATTGAGCAGAGCCACCACTAGGGGTAAATTTAACGGCATTGTTGAGTAAGTTAATCAGTACCTGACGCATCCGCCGTTCATCGACCAAAATTCTCGGTAATCCGGGGGCAATTTCAGCCGTTAGTTGAATCTGTTTCTGAGCGGCTTGTTGTCGTACAAAGGCCAAACTTGACTGGCACAAATAATCAACCGCGACAGGTGTAAGCTGCAATTCCAATTTGCCCGATTCCACTTTTGCCAAGTCGAGAATATCGTTAATTAATTCCAGGAGATGTTGACCGCTACTTTCGATCGTTTTAATCGCTCGTTTCTGGCGATCGGTAAGTGTACCAAAAATTTCGTCCTGAACTCCTTCGGCCATCCCTAAAATTGCATTTAGGGGAGTCCGTAATTCATGGCTCATATTCGCCAAAAACTCATCTTTTAATCGAGTTGCTCGGGCTAATTCAGCATTAGATAGAATCAATTGTTCGTTCGTTTGACGTAGCTGTTCTGCGGCTTGCTTTTGGGCTGTAATATCTCGACAGACACAAATTAACCGACCACTTTCTGTCAGCGTCAGTGATAATCCTTCGATAAATGTCGTCCCATCTTTACGAATCGCGATCGCTTCTCCCTGCCAATATCGCTGTTCCCGTAGGATAGGAAGCACTTCTTGTTGCAACCGTTCTAATTCACTAGAAGTATATAAAGCTTGCCAACTCTTACCAATTAATTCTCCTGAATGTTGGTAGCCAAAAAGGGCTAAATGCGCTTGATTTAAATAGGTATAGGTGCCTCCAGTTAAGATAGCAATGCCATCAATAGCGGCTTCGATCGCCGCTAGTTGTTGTTTAACCGTTTCTTCAACAGCTTTGCGATCAGTAATATCTTTTAAGAAACAGTAATGGCCCTGAAATTGACCATCAGGGGCCAATTCGGCAATCATCGTTACTTGTTTATAAAATAGTGAGCCATCTTTCCGTAGCCCTCTGATTTCTGCTTCGACCCGACCCGTTTCTATCATTTTTTGGTAAGCCGTTATCATGACAGGAATATCATCGGGATACACCGTTTTTTGCCAATTCACTCCTAATAATTCTTCAGGTTCATAACCACAGGGCGACGCATAGGCTCGATTCACTGATAGATAAGACCCTTGAGAATCAAGATAGGAAATGCCTTCCATCGCATTTTGCATCGCTTTGTTGAGCGACTCTACCTCCAGTTCCATTTTTTTACGATCGCTAATATCAGCTAGATAACCCACGATCTCTACCGGATGACCTTGGGGATCGCAAATCAGCCTCATTTCATCGCGAACCCAATGATAATTACCATCTCGGTGTAAAAATCGATATTCGTGAATGGCATGTTTTTGCTCCCATAACTGCGGTAGCTCCACTAGTAATTTAGATAAATCATCGGGATGCACATGATTCATCCAGAAATCAGAATTTTTCAAGAAATCAAGCGGCTCATATCCTAAGAGAGGAAGCACATTTTCGCTAATAAATGTTGTGCCATAATGACGCGACGTTTCACAAGTAAAAATGATCGCAGGGCTAGAAGCTAGGAGAAACTGTAAGCGTTCTTTGAGCAATTGGGCTTTTAATTCTGCCCATTTACGAGATGTGATATCAGTACGAATCGCTAAGTATTGCCAGGGTTTACCATCCTGATCCAGAAATGGTATAACCGTCGTATCTACCCAATAGTAGCTCCGGTCTTTAGCCCGGTTATGTATCTCACCTCGCCAGGTTTTTCCACTACTAATAGTTTGCCAAAATTCCGCAAAAAATTCTTGAGAGTGATAGCTCGCATTGATTAACTTATGAGTCTTGCCAATTAGCTCCTCACGGGAGTATTTAGAGATTTCACAAAAGCGATCGTTGGCATAAGTAATCACACCTTTAGCATCGGTAATGGCAACAATTGCGGCCTGATCTAATGCATATTTGAAATCAGATAATTCCTGTAGAGTCCGGCTTAAATCTGCTTCTGCCTGCTTACGATCGCTGACATCTTCAATTAAATGAACCATTGTAGAGGGTCGAGCAAAACGATCTAGAATCAATGCACTCGTAAAATTAACCCATACGCGTTCGCCATGTTGTGACACTAATTGTTCTTCAAACGATAAAACTGGCAGCGTTTGCTCAAGTAATTGATGAAGTTGCTGAACTCGCTGTTGTTGTCGGGAAACGGCAAAAAAGTCTTGAATAAAATACTCTAATAATTCAGATTTTGGATAACCAATAATTTTAGCCAGGCTGGAATTAACTCGTGTTAGTTTCCCGTCTAAATCTGATAAAGCAATTCCGATCGGACTTTGTTCGAAAATATGTCGAAACCGTTCTTCACTTTGTTGCAGTTCGAGTGTCCGTTGAACAACCCGTGCTTCTAACTCTTGGTTAAGCTGCTGCAAAGCAGCCTCAGCTTGTTGGCGTTCCGCTTCACTCCGCTTACGATCGGTAACATCCCGCACAATCACCAGCACTTCATTCGCACCGCAAACCGCAATCCGAACTTCTTCCGTCCTCAGTTCTCCCTCAATCTCAATTTGATGCTCATACAATTGAAGCTCACCGGTTTGCAGAGCTTGTTGGATATATCTCAATCGGCATTGGGCTAAATCAAGTGGCAGCCCTTCCTCAAAAATGCCTTTTCCCACCACATCTCCAGAACCAAACACCTTAAAAGAACCGGTAGGAAAAAAATCTAAATAAAACCCCTCACCAGACATTCGCATAATCAAATCCGGTAAGGCACTGATTAAAGCTCGGTGCTTGGCTTCACTTTGTTGCAACGCGACTTCAGCTTGTTGGCGTTCTGCTTCAATCCGCTTACGTTCGGTAATATCTCGAATAATTATTAGAACATCATCCCGGTTCAGACGGCTAATTCGCACCTCTTCATACAGCAACTGACCGCCGATCTCAATCTGCTGTTCATAGGTTTGGAGAACCCCAGTCGCCAAGGCTTGCTCAGTATAATACAGCCGTTCAGCCGCTAATTCCTCCGATAGCACATCGTGAATACAGGGTTGATCAACCAATTCAGGCGGCAAAACGACATTGACTGAGCCACCACTTAACATCCCCTGATACTTTCCCTGCCTGTCCATCCGAATTAATAGGTCAGGAATAGCTTGAATAATGGCACGATTAGTCGCTTCACTTTGCTCAAGAGCGGCCTCGGTTCGTTGCTGCTCAGTTAACTCTAAATGCATCCGTTGCCCTTGATGGGCCTGGGCTGGGAGCACCGAAAACTGGCACCTTAGATCTGAACCCTCCGCTTGAACGGCCGGTTCATTGAGAGGCAGGGCTTGGAGTAAGGCTGCTAGAGTCACGATACCGAGTAATTCCCCTCGATCGCCGCTCACGACAACCTGGCTTATCTGCTGTTGCTGCATTAACTTCTGCACCTTCCACACCGGATCATGCCGATGCACTGACCAAACTGGAGTTTGCATCAGCCGATGTGCGGGAGTCTGGCTGAAATCTAAGGCCAATACCTGACCCCGCACCAGATCATGTTCAGTCAACAGCCCAATGGGAGTTAGTAGATTGGCTGAGTTCGCGATCGTAGTCGTCATCTGTGCTACCTGCTCCGCCACAATCACGATCGCACTCGCCGCATGACTCACCATCAACTGAGCAATCTCCAGAATGGAAGTTTCTGGCGATCGATACAGCACCTGAGCAGTCATAATCTCTGAGACTTCTGGCATGAAGGCATTAGCAGGCATAAAGGACATCGCACAGGTAAACAGCCAGCACTCTCCTTAATATGCCCATCTCCAGCCAACAGAATCGCTGTCCCTCCCTAAGCCAACCACAGTGGCGATCGCGATTCTGGAACTTTAAGAGTTATGTTGACAAATTCCGTAGTGTGCTGAGCGACGAACCGCACTAGCCAGTAGATTTCACGATGAAGTAGCCAATCACGTTACACAGCTTTACATTCTCACATTGCTCTTAAGTTGCATCACAGGCTTGCTAGCACTAGTAGTTCTATATTTGGAGAATTTTGACATGGAATTAGGCGATCGCCTTGTACTGAGTCATGCCAATTCCGGTGGTAATCACTCTGGAAATCTACTGAAATCACTCGATGATAACGCTGCGAATCTTCTGGATGCCATGCCCTCTCAAACTTTTGAAGATGGAATCAGGATTATTTTGTGACGCAGGTTAAACGCAATCATGGTGGCATCGAAGTCGTTATCTCAAGTTGGAACCCATCAGCGCCATCTCTACCGTCTCTGGAATGGTCAAGGGCACTCAATGCTGCGAGACAGATACTATCAAGATGCCTTAATGTGTTTTAACCAAGCGATCGCGCTTGAACCCAGTCAGGCCGAAAGTTGGTATGGCCGAGGAGAAGCATTAGCCAATCTAGGATTTTATAGTGAGGCATTAAGCTGCTGCCACACCGCCTTGGAATTTGAGCCAAACCATAGCAAGACATGGATTCTGCAAGGGACGATGTTGTTCTATCTCACTCGTGATCCCGAAGCCTTAGACAGTTGCAATCAAGCCCTCAGGCTCCACCCCCATCACACTGAAACGTGGATTATGAGAGGAGCAATATTACAACGACTGGGACAAGTAGATGCCGCCTATGCCAGCTATGAGAAAGCCCTTCAGCTTCAACGTCAACCCAGTTTAGAAAACACCATTAGACGGCCGCTCCGGGGAATTCGGCAGTTGGTCAGTTGGGTTGCTACACGATCTCAGACTCAAGCTCCAGGTAACCTACCCAAACCAGGGTTAACGCACCATCAAGGTCGGCGGGAGCGGCCCAGCAACAGTTGGCAAACGACGATGACCTATTCTGCGGTATTGGTGAGCGGCTTAATGCTCGTGCAGTTAATCCAGACCTTACAGTTGGGCAAAAATCCATTCGTTCAATCTCAATTTCATAGCCATACTACGTTGTGGATTCAGACTGAGGCCGCCTGCCAGGCGAGTGGCCGAACGTGGCAAAGTGGAATTTGCTGGGATCAACCAAAACGGCCACTTTTGATAACCTCTATGCCAGCCGACGCTCACTCTAAGTGAAATGAGATCTGTTGAGGTATGGTATGGTGGCATCGACTCTGGCACTTAGCTTGCCTGCTTTAACGCCTCCTCTCCTCTACGTCCTCATCTCCTATGGCAAAATCTTCTCGCTTGCTCGGTTCTCCCTGGTTAGATGTGTTGGCGATCGCAGCTTGGGGCATCCTGTTTTTGCAATATTGGCTGACAGGCAGGCTCAACCTGTTGATCCATCCCAACTATATGGGACTCACTGTAGTGGCTGGCGTAGGATTGCTGCTGATTAGTGGCTGGCGAGCCCTCACTCTATGGCAACGATCGCGTCGGCATCAACCCAGTAGCGCTCCAGCCCAACATCTGACGCTGTTTCCACCCGGTTGGAGTAGTGCAATCCTATTAGCCACAGCCATCGTAGGGTTAGTAGTCACACCACGAGCGTTTGCTAGCCAGACAGCAATTCAGCGGGGTGTCACAGAAACAATGACTATGACCCGCGTAAAACCACAGGCATTCCGAGCCTCTAACAAATCAGAAGATAAGTCGATTATTGATTGGATTAGAACTTTAAGTTTGTACCCAGAGCCGGATGCGTATACGGGTCAAAAAGCGAAGGTACAGGGATTTGTGATTCATTCTCCAGATTTTCCGGCCCAGTATTTGCTAATCTCTCGCTTTGTAATTACCTGCTGTGCAGCGGATGTCTACCCGGTTAGTTTACCTGTGAAATTAACACAAGATCGCAGTGCCTATAAGCCAGACACCTGGTTAGAAGTAGAAGGACAAATGGTGACTGAAACCTTAGCTGGTAAGCGACAACTGGCGATCGCAGCAACCAATCTGAAACCAATTCCGGAACCGAAAAATCCTTACGACTACTAACAAGCTTGGATGGAAGCATCCATACTCAAAGAATATTTACGCTATCTCAGTGATTTTTCTTGCTGGTATTTGGTAAGTCGCAGAGTAAATTAGGATAGCTGTGAAGTAGGATGCAACTAACCTGGCTCTAGCTGAGTTAAGGAGATGCCACTGAGATTATTACCCCGTTGGAGTTTCCGGTTGCCCAGGCAACTCTCGTTGCGAACCATATTAGTGGTTCCCTTTGTGGTGTTGATTTTTCTGGTTGTGGGATTAACTGGTTATCTCGCATTCTTAAATGGGCAGAAGACCGTCAACGCCCTTGCCACTCAATTGCAGGAAGAGGTTAGTGCTCGGATTGGCCAACATCTGACCGGTTATCTCGCTAGCCCGATCGAGATTAATCAGCTGAATGAAGCCGCCACAACCATGAATCTGCTGGATGTAGCTGATTTTAAGCAAATGGGGAGGTTTTTCTGGAAGCAAATGCAGGTGTTTCCAGTTAGCTATATTTCGTACTGTAGTGTAGATGGCAAGTTTATCGGCATTGAGCGGACTGACACTGGGCCGCTACAGTGGGTAGAACTCACTGATCCAGCGACAAATCAGGTATCTTCCTATGAAACTGATGCTCAGGGCAATCGGGGCACATTTGTAGAATCACGGGACTGGAAGCCTCGGGAAGAAGTCTGGTATACCGAACCGATTAAACAAGGTAAACCCCTATGGAGCAATATTTATCTCTGGGAAGATAAACCTCAGATCATGTCGATCTCAGCCAGTTACCCCGTGTATGGTAGCGATCGTGCGGTTAAAGGAGTGCTGAGCGTTGATCTGATTCTGTCCCAAGTGAGTCAGTACCTAAGGAATAGTAAGGTCAGTCCATCCGGCATGTCGTTCGTGTTGGAGCGAGATGGCCTGTTGGTGGCCGCCTCCACCCCAGAATCCCCAATTGAAATTCAAGACGGGATCGCCCACCGGATTACTGCCAGCAATAGTCCAGATCCCGTGATCCGAACTACCACCCAGCAACTCATCCAAACCTTTGGCAACCTCAACCAGATTAAGAACAATCAATCACTGCAAGTCATCGATCGTCAATCTCGGTTGTATGTCCAGGTCAAACCCTTTACTGACAAATTAGGCCTCAATTGGCTGATTGTGGTCGTGATCCCAGAAGCGGATTTGATGCGCCAAGTCTATAGCAATAATCGCGTCACGATCGTCCTCTGTTTGCTGGCGTTAGGAGTGGCGATCGTGGTGGGGCTACTGACCTCTAATTGGATTACTCGCCCCATCTTACAACTCAGTCAATCTGCCACAGCGCTATCCCAAGGACAATGGAACCAACAAGTACCGCGCAGCCGATTGATGGAACTTAGCCAGTTGGCGCAGGCATTCCGGGAAATGGCGGGGCAGTTGCATCAATCCTTTGCCGAACTAGAGGATGCGAAAGCCAGCTTGGAAGCCCGAGTTGAAGAGCGGATGACAGAAGTGCGACAGACAAATCGTCAACTGTTAGAAGAAGTGCGAGAACGTAAACGATCGGAATCAGCTTTACGGCAGGCCGAAGAAAAATACCGCAGCATTGTTGAAAATGCCGTAGAAGGAATTTTTCAGACTTCTCCTGAAGGTCGGTATCTTAGTGCTAACCCAGCTTTAGCTCGCTTATACAAATATGATTCACCCGAGGATTTAAGCACTAGTGTTACTGATGTGGCCCAACAGATTTATGTGCAGCCTACCCGTCGTGCTGAGCTAACTGCCTATTTACAACGGTTTGATGAGGTTTCCGATTTTGAGTCGGCCGTGTATTGCAAGGATGGCAGTACGATTTGGGTGTCGGAAAATGTCCGAGCGGTCAAAGATACTCAAGGCAACATTCTGTACTACGAAGGGTCAGTGCGAGATATTACCGATCGCAAGCTGGCCGAAGAAGAACTACGCCGACAACGGCAGCGCTCCGAACAATTGTTATTAAATATCTTGCCGCAGCCAATCGCTGAACGGTTGAAGAAAGGACAGCAGAAGATTGCCGATAGCTTTTCGGAAACCTCCGTTTTATTTGCAGATATCGCCAACTTTACAGACCTCTCCAGTCATATCTCTCCCACGGAATTAGTCGAACTCTTAAACGAAATCTTCTCGGTGTTTGATCATTTAGCCGAAGATCATGGATTAGAGAAAATCAAAACGATCGGGGATGCCTATATGGTTGTTAGTGGGTTACCCCATCCTCGCAAGGATCATGTCGAAGCGATCGCAGATATGGCCTTAGAAATGCAGCAGGCGATCTCAGGCATTCGGACTTATGACGATGAACCCATCTTGCTACGGATTGGCATCAATACAGGCTCAGTCGTGGCTGGTGTGATCGGAATTCGTCGCTTTATTTATGACCTTTGGGGCGACACAGTGAACGTGGCTAGTCGGATGGAATCCCACGGAGAAGCCGGTCGCATTCAAGTGACCCATGCCGTTTATGAACGGCTCAAAGATAATTATGAGTTTGATGCTCGCGGCGAAATTTCGGTCAAGGGCAAGGGGGAAATGATGACCTATTGGCTGATTGGCAGAAAGCCCCATTGGCCTGGTACGAGTCGGCAATCGAATAATTTTCGTAAACGCAAACGCTATGCCCAGGGTGATCCAGTCGCTTAAACGGCTAAAACCCTAAGGATGTGCCTAAAACACGACTACGCCAGTAGGCGATCGTCAGCATGATGGCGATCGCACCCAATCCTTCAAAGGCCAGATTACTATTGCCCTGGCCTGCCTGAAACCCCACAAACATCCAGGTAAACAGGGAAATCATTTCCAAACAGCCTAATAATATATCTCCCCAAGCATTTTGGCGTTGGCGAGCTAGTAAACCAGCTAGAGAAATAGGCCGAGCATTCCATAACCGCAGCATCGCCGCCGATAACGTCGATCCCAGCACTACGAACAGAGCCAGTAGCCAAGGTTCGCCCCGCAAAATTAGGATCAGAAAAATGGGAGATAGTAATAACCACACTGGAATCAATGCGGCCAGGAGCTTTAATTGCCGGAGCTTTGTACCTTGAGTCGGTGATGATTTGAGTAAATCAGGCGCTTCTTCCCCAGACACACAGATTAAAGTCAGGGCGGAGGTCAGGTTGCCCCCAATTAATGGCAAAGCACTAGTGACCAATGTACTGAGGTTCGCCAACGATTGACTATTCCCGCGTAAAACAATAATCAAAAAAGGAATCAGGAACAGGATAGAGAGAAACGTTTGAGAAATCAGATAAGGATTGCGGCCAATAATTCGCCACTCCTTCAGCAGCACAATCCGATTCAACCCATTGATAAAGCGGCTATCTGGAACTGGGCGCGATCGAGATTGTTTGACCGTCATAGACTGCTGAGTTCCGCTAATAAACGAGTGATGCAGTGCCACAACAGTAATCCAGGCTAGCCCACTACTCATTCCTAACGTCAGCAATACAGCAGTTGGATCCAGAAAGATTGCCTTGACTGGAAACCAGAGCCAACTGTTAGCACTCAGCCAACTATGGTCGCTAAACCAAGTTTGTAACCCCGCGATCGCCGTCCCCGAATTTACCTGAGTCCCCTGAAGTAAATTGGGCAACTGAAATCCCACAAATACCAGAGCAGCCAATATTGCCGTCAGAATTTGAGCAACCGTGCGGGCACGGCGGGCACCTAATAACCGCACTAACCAAATCGTCAATAACATCGCCAGGCTCGCTACAGTCAAACTCAGGCCCACCAAGGCAGGATAGACTCCCAACAGTTCATAAGCCCCAATCAAAATGAATAGGAGACTAATCGGAGCAACAAACAAGCTGATCCCCAAAAATACTTTTAGGGCTACTCCTAAAAGCCGACTCGCAAAAATGACCTGGCTCGATATCGGGGACGATACCAGAAGATCCAGATCGCCGCGATCGAATAACGACGTGATACTGTTCTCCATCGCTACCGTGAACCCATAAAAAAAGGCAAATAGCCACAGCACGACTGCCCCCCAAAACAAGGGTTCCGGCAGAGGATGCAGCGAAAACCGTTGCCCTAAGCGAGAGAGCAGTAACCAGGAAATGACAAATGAGACTAGTAATAACACCTCAATGACGATCGCAAATCCCAGCAAAATCCACTTCCCGCGCAATTCTCGCCACCATAGACGCAGTTCATGCAGCAGTAACCAGGGAAGTGTGCCGACTTGCATAGTTGATGGGTGAGGAAAATAGGGGAGATGAGCAGGGTGGAGAAGAGGAGGAGGGCAGAAGGGAGGGCTGCCGGCTATTGATCATTAGCCGCAGGTTCCTGGGTAAGTTCCAGAAAGATGCTTTCTAAGGTGCCGCCAGTTTCGCCACTGGTTGCCCGTAACTCATCCAGGGTTCCTTCCGCCACCAAGCGCCCGTGATTAATAATGCCAATCCGCTCGGCCATCCGTTCGGCGACTTCCATAATGTGAGTTGTGAGAATCACGGTATTGCCCTGCCGCACAAAATCAACCAATATGTCTTTCACTAAACGGGCAGCAGCAGCATCTAAGCCAGACAAAGGTTCGTCCAGGATAATCACCTCGGGATTGTGGATAAATGCGCCAGCTAGAGCTAACTTTTGCTTCATACCCCGAGAAAAGGTGTCACAGAAATCACCGCGAACGTCCCATAATCCCAATTGTTTGAGCAGTTCTTTCGCCTGAGGTTCCGCTTTTGCGGCCGGAATACTCCAGAGACCCGCGACGAATTCTAGATATTCCAACGATCTCAACTTGCCATATAGCATGGGTTCATCCGGCAAATAAGCCAACACTTTTTTCGCCACATGAGGATGCCGGGTAATACTATGCCCCAAAATGGCTGCATCGCCACTGTCAGGTTGTAGTAGCCCCGCTACCATCCGTAAGGTAGTTGTTTTGCCAGCCCCATTTGGCCCCAACAGCGCGTAGAAAGAACCGTGGGGAATTTGTAAGCTGAGAGAATTAACGGCTGGATGAGCACCAAACCGTTTAGATAAGGAGATCAATTCGAGAGCGATCGTCATAGCGACAGGTGGGTAACCATCATTATGTTTGTACCTGAGGTCCCATCCAAACGCTACTCATAATCTGTCCAAATGTGACTGGATGATCGCCGGGAGCGGGAACCGTGCAGCCATCTGCATCTACTGTCCAGAGATGCCAGTGTTCATCTCCCATATTGCCAACTCGAAATAATGCCCGATCGAGATTATTTGCACTCCAACCTAATAAAACCGCATTGGTGTACTGAAGATGTAACGGAGATACCGTGCGAACCCGATTATGCTCCTGATCGACCATGACAGCGTAATCAGAGGCAATACCAGAACAAAATAGGGATTCAAATTCGCGAGCTAATAAGCAGTGACCAGTCTGTGACCAAGACACGGGGATCACGATCGAAATGCGTCCGTCCAGATCGGCACCGCTATCGAGAAAAGGATTATCCGCCAGGGGAGATGAGGGCGTAATGGCCTGTAGATCTCCAGTCTGGAGATTCTCTAAAAACAACACGCTGGTGACATGACTGCGGAAAAATTCCGGCTGCACCTGCATTTGAATTCGACTGTAGGCAGCATATTGGCGATCGGGCGATAACAGGGATTGACTACGGTAGTAATACAGCCCAGTGGGATGCCCAGACGCTTTTGTTGTGGCCGTTGCCATGACCCATCCCCAAGGCACGGGATGTGGACTATTCAGGGGATCAACCTGCACCGACTGATTAGACATAACCAGAATCCAGATAAATGAATAATGATTTGCATACGTAGATGTGTCTCTCGTCAGCTGATGAATCGCTAGAGAGCAGGAAGCAATGGTGATCGCTGGGTTTTCTAAACTGACCACTACCACCGCTGGATCAATTAAGCTCACACCAAAAGCGCGATCGCTGGCAGTGTCAATTCAGGCTACCTGGAATCGCTCCAGTGAACAGGTATGACTAAGTTAAAGTTCACTATCAAGCGACGATCGAGATAGCCAAATGGGTGATATGCCATTCCAAGCAAAAATTAATCCCATGACTAAAGAATTTAGACTACTGACAAAAGTTGTTCATTTTAGCGGTAAAACCAACAGGCGAACCACTTTCTTGAGCAGATACTAAATTTTGGATTAAGACCTAGTAGGATTAATCATTTAGGTAGAAAAACCTCAATCAGAGAAACCAATTTGCTTACCTTTATGTATAGCAAGCACCGTCTCAGAAGACCTGAGATGTAACGAAGATTCCAAGAGATTTAACTTTTGCAATGATCGTGCAGGAGCCGGGAGGATGGAGAGGATGGAGAAGATAGAGGAGATGAGGCAATAGAGCCTAGAAAATGGTTTATCCTTTATCCTTGCGCTTACCCTGATCACTAAATTTTATGCGGCTTGTTTTCTTTGGTACTCCTGAATTTGCCGTTCCCAGTCTGGAGCGGTTACTGGCACAACCGGAATTTACTGTATTAGCCGTAGTCACACAACCTGATAAGCGACGCGGTAGAGGCAATCAGCTGATTCCGTCTCCGGTAAAGCAGGTGGCAGTGCAGCATGACTTACCCGTCTGGCAGCCCAAGAGTGTCAAGAAAGATACCGAGACATTAGCGCAATTGCAAGCGACTCAGGCCGATGCCTTTATCGTGGTTGCCTACGGACAAATTCTGTCGCAACAGATCTTGGACATGCCGCGCTTGGGATGTATTAATGCTCACGGCTCAATCCTGCCATGCTACCGGGGAGCCGCACCGATTCAATGGAGTATTTACCACGGCGATCGCGAAACAGGAATTACTACCATGCTGATGGATGCGGGCATGGATACCGGCGCGATGTTATTAGAAGCTAGAACGCCGATCGCCCTTCTGGAAACCGCCCATGATGTCGCCGTTCGGTTAGCCAATTTGTCGGCAGATTTACTTGTAGAAACATTGTTAAAGCTGGATCAAACAACAGTCCAACCGATTCCACAGAATCACGAGCAGGCAACCTACGCTCCCTTGATCCAAAAAGCAGATTATGGCTTGGATTGGTCGCGTCCAGCGATCGACCTACACAACCAAATTCGCGGCTTTTTCCCCAACTGTTTTGCCAGTTTCCGGGGTGACACTCTAAAAATTACGGCCACAGCGCCCCTTGGTGATCCATTCTGGCCAGAATTACCCCCCGAACTGCAAGCCCTAAAAAGCCTTAGTCCCCCTTGGAACCAAGCGGCTCATCAACCAGGAGAAGTCGTTGCGATCGCGAAGGGCATGGGACCAGTGATTCAAACTGGGGATAGCTGGCTGTTATTACGAGAAGTGCAACTCCCAGGTAAGCGGCCTCAATCCGGCTCAGATTTTGCCAACGGCAGCCGTGTGACGATCGGTGAACGCTTAGAGAATGGCACTGTAGAAGTTTAGCGAGTTCGCTTCTCTATCCTCTTGACCTTCCTCATCTTGATTTAATCTACTCAATCGCCGATCGCCTCGTAATAGCGACAATTCCCACAGGGGCCATCTGGGTTAACCGCACAACGAATTAACTCCGATCGGGCATTAAAACGACAATTGGCATCCCCCACAACCCAGCGGCCCTGAAGCTGGCTACGTTCTACGGGACGTTGGGCAGATTGCACGTAGAGGGCGATTTTGTGGAGACGATAGCGCCCAGCTTTAAACTGGTAGCGGTGCCGCCGCTCCAATACGGCATACGTCTGTCCTTGTAAATCCAGGTAAGACCCTGGTTGGGGAGTCCAATCGAGTTGAATCTTGCCCAATAACTGATGTGGGTGAGTCAGAATCACCTCTGTTGGCAGGGATGATGGCTCCATGATCTAAATGTAATCCGGCTTACACATGGTTTGTTTGATGGTATCGCACTCGTGCAGCGACTCTAAGAGAGGATTGGCCCTGTTCTCATCTTTTCCCTTAGTTCAGAATCATGGTTTAAGAAACTGTTCAGCACTCAAACCAGCTAATACTGTGGATTCAAGATCAAAATTGCCCCATGTTGCGACAATGAAGTGATGGACAAGTAAAGTTTTGTATATTAAGTTCTAATGTGGTGCTGCGTTACTGTCTACCGTTATTGATCTAACCGAAAACCTCTCTGGCTGACGTTAGCTCTAAGAAATTTTGATAGATTGCCACTCTATTAAAGTCAGTTTGGTAGTCAACAGTGTGCAACAATTGCAAAAGTTTGCCTGGTACACGCTCAAGCTATTAGGACTTAGACCTGCTAGCGATCGAGGGCAGCAGGTTTTTTGTGTGCCTCAAATTCCAGATTTACTGTGGGAGAAACACATCGTTCATGACAGTATCCATTTCCCTGTCCAATTCAACACCAGTGTCAGCGCCACCTACCCCAGAGGTCAAGTTGCGCTTGAAAGACATTGTGAAGAGCCTGCCCAAGGAATGTTTTCAGAAAGATATGCGGAAAGCCTGGGCTGACGTGGTCATAAATATTTTGATGATCGGTTTGGGCTATGTCAGCCTGACGATCGCGCCCTGGTTTTTGTTACCTGTTGCCTGGATCTTTACGGGAACTGCCCTAACTGGTTCGTTTGTAATTGGGCATGACTGTGGACACCGTTCTTTTGCCAAGCGTCGTTGGGTGAACGATCTGGTCGGACACCTGATCATGTTGCCGTTGCTTTATCCCTTCCATAGCTGGCGAATTCTCCACAACAAGCACCACAACTACACCAACAAAATGGATGTGGATAATGCTTGGCAACCTGCCCGCCCAGAAAACTATGGTGCTGCGCCGCGAGTATTGCAGTTAGGCTACCAAACCCTGCGGGGTAAGTTCTGGTGGATTGCGTCGATCGTGCATTGGGTCGGTCTGCACTTTAACCTGAATAACTTTGAACCCAAAGATCGCCGGAAAGTAGCGTTCTCCAATGGCTTGGTGATTGCCGCTGCCGCGATCGGCATCCCAGTCATGATTGCGACCCTGGGCGTATGGGGCTTGGTCAAATTCTGGCTCATGCCCTGGTTGGTCTACCATTTCTGGATGAGCACCTTCACACTGGTTCACCATACCGCTCCCGATATCATCTTCCAGGAACCCGACGTTTGGGATGCAGCATCTGCCCAATTAGCGGGTACGGTTCACTGTGACTATCCGGCTTGGGTGGAATTCCTCTGTTTCCACATCAACGTCCACATCCCCCACCACCTTTCTACCGCCATTCCCTCCTACAATCTACGGATGGCACACCGGAGTCTGCAAAAGAACTGGGGCAGCTATTTACATGAAAGCCGGTTTTCTTGGGCACTGATGAACGAGATTACAAGCAAGTGTCACTTGTATGAGCCTGAGACTGGCTATCAAACCTTTAAGCAGTTTCATCAAGCGAATCGATAACTCAAACCTGAGATAGCTGTTTAAGGGAGCGATCGCGGCAGAAGTTCTGCTTAGCGATCGCTCCTTTTTGAGTTAGCTGATTACAAAGTTCACCAGCTTGCCAGGTACAACGATCACTTTCTTGGTCTCTTTACCTTCCAGGTAGCGGCGACCCACCTCCGACTCACGGGCATATTGCTCCAGTTCTTCCTTACTGGCCGTTGCCGGAACCTGGATTGTGCCTCTAGTTTTACCCAGAATCTGGATCACTAAGGTAATCTCATCGGCGACCAACGCACTCGGATCTGCTTCAAGCCAGGACTGTTCATGAATCGAATCAGTATGACCCAACTGATGCCACAGTTCCTCGGCAATATGCGGCGCAAAGGGAGCTAGCAGAATCAACAAGGTATCGATGCCTTCCCGATAAATCGGCGACTCCTTACAAGGAGCATCCGTCAAGGCGTTACTGAGTTTCATCAACTCCGACACGGCCGTATTGAACTGATATTCCCCGTCTAGATCCTCCGTGATTGCCTGAATTGCTGTGTGAATGGCTCGTCGCAATTCCTTCTCTGGCTTCGATAGTTTGGCAACGTCAACCTTAGACTGACTAGCCGCCGCTTGACCACCAAACTCCGTTACCAACCGCCAAACCCGATTCAAAAACCGGAACTGTCCTTCAACATCAGCTTCATCCCACTCCAAATCTTTTTCCGGGGGCGCTTTGAACAGGATGAACATCCGTGCTGTATCGCAACCATACTTCTCAATCACCGCCTCTGGAGCCACCCCGTTATAGCGAGACTTCGACATGGTGGTATAGGCAACCTGCAACGGTTCCCCAGTCTGAGGGTCTTTCGGATCGGCTGGATCCACCTGGAAGGAGGGAATCCACTTGTCTTTCCCGGTTTTGTTGGGATTGAAGTAGGTTAAGCCCTGCACCATGCCTTGAGTCAGCAAGCGTTGGAAGGGTTCGTCGAAGTTGAGCAAGCCGCGATCGCGCAACACTTTGGTAAAAAAGCGCGAATACAACAGGTGCAGGATGGCGTGTTCAATCCCACCCACGTATTGATCGACAGGCATCCAAGTATTGGTTTTGCTGGGATCAAACACCTGCTGGTTGTTATTGGCATCGGTGAAGCGCAAGAAGTACCAGGAGGAATCGATGAAGGTGTCCATCGTGTCGGTTTCGCGCTGTGCCGGGGTGCCACAGGTGGGACAAGGCACATTCCGCCAGCATTCTAACTGGGTCAAGGGTGATGCACCTCGACCCGTTAGTTCAATATCTTCGGGTAACTTTACTGGCAGGTCACTGTCCGGTACAGGCACCGCGCCACACTTAGGACAGTGAATAATTGGAATCGGTGCGCCCCAATAGCGTTGACGGGAGATTAACCAATCCCGCAAGCGATATTGCACCCGAGCTTTCCCAAATCCTTGGGCTTCGGCATATTCAATCACCGCCGTCTTGCCTGCCACAGACTCCATGCCATCAAAGTCACCGGAATTGACCATGATGCCCGGATCAACGTAAGCTGCCGTTAATTCAGCCGCTGCATCACCACCTTCCGGCATAATCACCGTTTTGATCGGCAGATTTTGCTCTTTGGCAAACTTGAAATCCCGCACGTCATGGGCAGGAACCCCCATCACCGCGCCAGTCCCATATTCCACGAGCACATAATCGGCAATCCAGATCGGAATCTCGGCTCCGGTAAAGGGATTAATCGCGGTTCCCCCTGTCGGAATCCCCCGCTTAGGTTTGTCTTCTGCTGTCCGTTCTAACTCGCTTTGATCCGCAATCTCTTTGACAAAGGCTTCCACCGCTGATTGGTGGGCTGCCGTCGTGACTTTAGCGGTTAACGGATGTTCTGGAGCCAGCACCACATAGGTGACACCATAGACCGTATCGGGACGCGTGGTAAACACACCAATTTTTTCGTCCATGCCAACGATCGGAAATTCCAGGTACGCCCCGATCGACTTGCCAATCCAATTGGCCTGCATCAATTTGACGCGATCGGGCCAACCATCCAACTTATCTAGATCGGCTAACAACTGCTCGGCGTAGTCAGTGATCTTGAAGAACCATTGTTTTAATAGCTTGCGTTCGACTTTGGCTCCCGATCTCCAGGAGCGACCTTCACTATCGACCTGCTCGTTGGCTAACACCGTTTGATCGATCGGATCCCAGTTGACCGCCGCTTCTTTCTGGTAGGCTAAGCCAGCTTTGAAAAATTCCAGAAAGATCCATTGTGTCCAGTGGTAATAGTCGGGAGAACAGGTTGCGAGTTCTCGGCTCCAATCATAAGACAGCCCTAACCGTTTCAATTCCGATCTCATCTGGGCGATGTTCTGATATGTCCATTTCGCCGGATGGGTGCCCCGGTCGATCGCGGCATTTTCAGCAGGTAAGCCAAAGGCGTCCCAACCCATCGGATGGAGGACTCGATAACCTTGCATCCGCCGAACTCGTGCCAGCACATCGGTAATCGTGTAGTTACGCACGTGTCCCATATGCAGATTGCCGGACGGATAGGGAAACATCGACAGCGCATAGAATTTCGGCTTATCGCTGTCATCGGCGGCGCTGTACAGATCTTGATCTTCCCAAGTCTGCTGCCACTTTTCCTCAATCGCTCCAGGGGTATAACGGGACTCCACGCAAGAAACTCCTGACTTACTCAGTAATGGGTTAGTCTCACCATTCTAAGCCGATCGCTTCCTGAGTTTTGGTCAGTCCGGCTGGACAATCGATGATTTTCTGAGTGATTAGTATTCCAGAAATAGCGTGTTAAAGCCATCAGTGGATTCGTAGACAGGCGCTTTGGCGATCGCTTGAGGTGGACTGGGTTCTGCGTCCTGGAGTTGATGGGCGGTATGCTCCAAACCCTCGATCTGTTCCTCTAAGGTGGCCAATCGTTGCTGAATACGATCGCGCCGTTGCTCCAAAGTCTCTAATTCCTGCTGGAGTCGCTTTTTCTCTGTGACTAACTTATAAATGTCCAGATAGGCCGCTGCTTCAGTTTTCTGGCGCGGCATTGTGGTGATTTTAGGACGAATCTGGGACTGAGGCAGATGGGGGCGCATGGGAGAAATCCTTTAGCCGAGTGGAATTTTTCTTTAGTGTGCCCGGTTTCGCTGGAAAATCGCACGGGTCGATGAAGATGAGGGAGATCGGGAAGGTGCGGAGGTTATAGGCAATTTGAAGTGAGCGATGTAGGGTGTAGGGGAGGTTTGGAGGGTGGGTGTGAACCGGAATTTGATGCGGCTGTTGCCTGTATTGTCTTCAGTGTTTGCGATCGCGGCAGCCTTGTTGGTAGGAGCAGGATTAATTGCGATCGCCGGGGTAAATCCGCTCCAGGCTTACTCGGTGTTGTTTCGGGAAGCATTGGCCAACTACTATGGCTTCGGCAATACGCTGACGAAGATGGCTCCCTTGTTGTTGACGAGCCTGGGAATTTTGATCGCGCTGAAAGCAGGGCAATTTAATATCGGTGGCGAAGGGCAGATTTACCTGGGGGGATTGGGGGCCGCGATCGTCGGCTTGTCGGTTCAGGGGTTGCCCGCGATCGTG
>DATNPU010000292.1:0-7176 GCA_036703105.1 Microcoleaceae cyanobacterium | reverse complement strand
AGATTGTGGGGCAGCCGATTCATCACGCTTTTCCCCACTTTGCTCAACTCAAATATATGGAGCGATTAAAGCAAACATTTGAAATTGGGGTATCAGGGGTGTTTTCGGCAGAATTGCATCCTCACCTAATTCCAGCAACCCGAGAAGATGGACGGCTACAGATTCAACATACTACTGTAACGGCTATCCCTATCCCTGGAAAATCTACCTTTAATGCTCTACTTTCAATTCAAGATGTGACGGAGTATATGATTCAAAAGCCAGTGATTAAAGCCGCATGGCAACACCCGCGAGAGCCCCAAAATCAATTAATTTTAGCCCCAGGTTTAGAGGCGAATGTGCAAGTTGATGCCAACACGGATTTAGAACAACAAATTCGCCAGCGAACAGAAGAACTTCAGCGATCGATCAATTATGAATCCAGCTTTCGTCGAGTAACGGAAGAGATCTGGAAATCGCTCAATGAAGACTACATTATGCAAGTTGTTGTAGAAGAGTTAGGCACCATATTAAAGCTAGATTGTTGCCGTACTGCTACCTATAGTTCTGATTATGTCAATTTCTCTATTACACACGAATATTCGGCAAATCCTACTATATCGCTAGGCTGTGTCCTGAATACTTATAACGATCCGAGTATTTTACAGAAATTACTGCATGGAGAAACAATTCAATTCTGTACCCAGGCTAATGATATTGCGCTGGCTGGAACCCCCTTTTCCGTTCTAGCTTGCCCGATCGTAGACGAGCATACGGTTTTAGGAGATCTATGGTTATGCCGAAGTGGTGATGCAGCGTTTGATGACCTGGATGTGCGATTTGCCCAACAGGTGATTAAACAATCTGCGATCGCGCTACGTCATGCCCGAGAGCATAAAACTACACGGGCAAGAATTGCTGAATTAGAAACATTAAATCGGCTGAAAGATGACGTGCTTAGCTCAATTTCTCATGAACTTCGTACCCCTTTATCGAGTATCAAAATTTCAGCCCAGGTATTAAGTACAATTCTGGAGCATCCTGGTGTGTTAATTCAGGATCAAGGTAATAGTGTGGCTAACCACGATCGCATTCATCAATGTCTGAATGTGTTGTTAGAAGAGAGCGATCGTCAACTCGACCTAGTTTCTGATTTACTCACACTACAACAAGTTGATACGAATGATTACCCATTGGTTTTGTGTCCAGTTGAACTTCAAACTTGGTTGCCTACGGTAGTTGCAACATTTCAATCACGCTCCCATGAACATCAGCATTGCTTGACCATCGAGTTACCCCCTGACATACCAGCGATCGATACTGATGTTTGTGTCCTGAATCGCATTGTGGCAGAACTATTAACGAATGCCTGCAAATTTTCGCCAATCGGTAGCACGATCTCAGCAGCCGTTAATGTTGCGATCGGGTCTGCTCAACCTCGTTTATGGCAATCTGGCCCGCCTCTATCTCCCCACCCCCGCTTGCAGATCACAGTCACCAATCCAGGCGAAATTCCAGCCGACCAACTAGAGATGATTTTTAACCTGTTCTATCGCTTACCGAGCCGTGATCTCCGGCACTATAGTGGGACAGGAATTGGACTGGCATTGATTAAAAAGTTAGCCAAATTATTGGGTGGCAATATTTGCGCAGAAAGTTGTGATGGACAAACCTGTTTTACGTTAGAACTACCCTTGGATAACTAAGGCACTGTCAAGAAACTTCTGATAGGTTGAAAATCTCCAGCTTCACACCATAACTGAATTTTTGGATTGAGGCTATCTATTAGTAATTGATGGATTACTAGTATCTTTTCAGAACAAGATAGGTCAAAACCTAAGCTCCATCTACACTTAGCGATTTTTGGCTTTTAGCTGCTCATCAGTAATGGCTTGATAGATACTCAGATGATTTAGCTGAATAGGGTGCTATGAGTTTAGATTCATGAATTATTGCAAGGACGGGCGGAACATTTAGGCTTTAATAAATTTATCTGATTGAAGCTTAGTCGTCTTACTACTAATAGATGACTAATGTATCCAGGTTTTGCCGTTCTTGGCTCGGTTAAAGAGGAGATTGCATTATGGCAGCTCAGGATATTCAGATGAGTCAGGTAGAGAACAATCATCGCCCCTTACTCAAGCAATTCGTTGGTATAGATTGCAGTCAGCAAAACTTGGACTCCAATGATTTGACCCAAGCTTATTTAGCCTTTGCTAAATTGGTGCGCTGTTCTTTGATCAACGCCAATCTCAATCAAGCATTGCTGTATGGTGCCGATTTAAGCTATGCCAAACTGACCCAAGCGAACTTGGTAAACGCCATCCTGACCAAAGCTAATCTGACAGGGGCTAATTTAGTTCGGGCCAATCTGGCAGGGGCAAGTTTGAGTGGAGCCATTCTTACTGGAGTGAATTTGCGAGAGGCCAATCTGCAAGGGGTAAATCTATGTGGAGCTAATTTGCAAGGAATTAATTTGCGATCGGCAAATTTAGCTGCGGCTAATCTTTGTTGGGCAAATTTAACGGGAGCGCGATTGAGTGGAGCTAACCTCAAAGGGGCCAGACTCAGCGGTGTGAAATTGAGCCGGGCATTTATGAATGGGATTGATTTGAGCGGCACGAATTTAGAGGGAATTGATTTAAGTGAAGCCAGATTGAATGGTACGAATTTTTCAGGGGCCGATTTATCCATCGCGAATTTGGGTCAGGCTTACTTACGGGTTGCCCTACTGACTCAAACCAATTTACGGGCGGCCAATTTATCGCGAGTCTCCTTAATTCGAGCTGACTTGGCGGGTGCTGATCTCAGTTACGCTGACCTCAGCCATGCGGTGTTGATAGAGGCAAACTTCAATCAATCCAACTTAGTCAAAGCGAATCTAACGGGTGTAAATTTAGCCCGAGCCACGCTATGCAACACCTCATTGTTAGGAGCTAATTTAGATGCTGCCAATCTACAGGGAGCTGATTTGAGGGGAGCCAATCTACGGGGGGCTAGCCTGCAAAAAACGGTATTACATGGCATTCGATATGATGCCAATACGCAATTTCCAACCGAATTTTTAGCAGGAGCTGGCTCTCCTTAGTCGGTTATAAGTCACTGGTAATGTGAATTAGTCTTCTACTTCCCAACCCAAAATCTCAGCAATCTCTTCATGTAGGGTAATCGGATTAAAGGGTTTGGAAATCGCTCCTTTGGCGCCACTTTTCACTACACCATTTGTATCGATCCAAGCCGTTTTGGCTGTCAGAACAACTACGGGAATCGATTCGGTACTGGAATTGCTATGTAGTGCTTGCAAGAAGGATAACCCATCCATCTCAGGCATCATCAAATCTAGGACGATCGCATCTAGCGGTTCGATCGCAGCAATTTTCAGCCCTTCTGGACCAGAAGCGGCTTCTAGAACATCCCAGCCTCCTAAATCTCTGAGACACGCCTGCACCACCTCGCGGACGTTTGCTTCATCATCGACAACCAAAATACGTTTTACCGACATGACCCCTCCGGACAGCGATCTGAATACAACAGGGTGGAGCATGTTCAAACTCTAAATTGGAAAAATAAAGAACTGATGAGGGGGCATGGCTGAATCGCACGTTGAGCATTGGTGTTGATCATCTATGCAACAACCTGTATGAACATGACGTTTATCCAATCAGCTAGAAAAATATCGATCAGCATGATCTGGCTGACTTGACTATCAACTTAAGACAGAAATATAAAAAAATCATGAGGAACAGCTGTTGCCGCTTGCTTGATTTAGGGATTAGATCGAAATACTTGATACTTGCCTGATTCCAGGAGGGGCAATGAAGCGATTTTATCGGCTAGTCATCATGGGATTTTTAGTCGCTGCGATCGTGGGTGCTGCCGAAACCGCCTATGCTAACTTGTCTCGCCAAGCTGTAATTCGCGGGGTTGTGGCTGGCATTAATCAGATTCATGGCGATGTGGCTAAACCCAAGGTGTACTACAACATTCCTCGGGGGTTTGTTTCGCCCTGTGGGCCAATTGATCCCAATAATGCTGGATATTGCCCCCGCAACCACACTATCTATATTGGGCAGGGAATTCAAAATTTGGCCTATTACCGTTATGGCGATGCGGCTCTGGCCTATTTGGTTGCGCATGAATATGCCCACGGAATGCAGGTTGCTTTTGGGTTTCAGCCTGGCTCTACTGTGCTGGGTGAATTACAAGCCGATTGCTTGAGCGGCGTTTATATGGCAGTGATTCCTAATCTCACCTTCGACAATCGAGATATTCAAGAAATTGTGCGCTTTGCCTATGCGATCGGGGGGTATGAAACCTGGTCGCCTAACTGGCATGGGACGCCGCAAATGCGAGCCAAAAGTGTCTTAACTGGATTGAAAGCGGCCCGAATTCAGGCCTGCTCGTTATAACCATAGTTTTTCTACGATCGCTCACTTATTAAGCGGAACTTTACAAATTGGTGGGCCACTGCTAAGTTTACTTTCCCCCTGCCTCACTTCCCTTTAACCGCTTAACATTCTGTGTTCTACTTGAAACGTGGCATGGCTGTTATCGATCAATGACGGCGATGCTACCTCAGTGATACAGCCTTTAGGGTCTTGGGCACTCTAGGGCTGATATGCAAATCAGCACCCTCAAGCTTGGGAGAATACCATTGAGTCGAGTTGGACTGGTTGCCATTGGGCGCAATGAAGGTGAGCGGCTCCATCAGTGTTTAAAGTCTGTGGTCGGCAAGGTTGACCCGATCGTCTATGTAGATTCTGGGTCTACCGACGATAGCGTGGCAATGGCGCGAGCGCTGGGAGTCGTTGTGGTCGAGCTAGATCTATCCATTCCATTTACGGCGGCTCGGGCTCGCAATGCTGGCTTTCAGTACCTTCAGGAACACTATTCAGAGGTTGAGTACGTTCAATTTGTGGATGGTGACTGTGAAGTGATTGATGGCTGGATTGCTGCTGCTACAAAGGCTCTAGATGCTCAACCGCAGGTGGTTGCTGTGTGTGGTTGGCGCCAAGAGCGCTATCCCGATCGCAGCGTATTTAACCGCATCTGTGACATGGAATGGCACATGGGGCCAGTGGGAGAGATCCTGTGTTTTGGTGGCGATGTCATGATGCGAACCAAGGCGTTAGCCGCGATCGGTGGTTATGATGACGCTGTGATCGCTGCTGAAGATGATGAGGTAGGAGTACGACTGCGACAGGCCGGGGGGAAACTGCTCCGCATTGATCAGAACAGCACGATCCACGACGCGGATATCCATAGCCTATCGCAATGGTGGAAACGAGCAAAACGGGCAGGTTATGCCTATTCCCTGGTGCGTTCAATGCATGGGGCGCCACCAGAACGTAAGTTTGTCAAAGAAGTCCGACGCATTTGGTTATGGGGATTGATGGTTCCTCTAGGTGCGTTGGTATTAGCCGTGCCAACTAAAGGCTTGTCCCTTTTGATCTTGGTTCGTTACCCGTTAGCGGCGGCTCGGGCAGCTTATGGCACCCATAAACGTGGTTTTTCCTGGGCAGACAGTATTGCCTGGGGATTATCTTGTGGGGCTTCGGTATTTCCTGAAGCCATGGGAGCGCTGCAATTTCAACTAGTCCGCCTCCGCCACCAACCGCACAAAATTATCGAGTATAAAGGTGCTCAAACACCCACGATCGACGCAATTCAACCAACTGGGAGATAACTATGGCTGCAAGTAATGCCCCCGTTAATGTAGCGCTTTTAGGGGCTGGTTATATTTCTGACTATCACTATGCGGCGGTACGGGCCTTACCGAATGTGCAGGTGAAAGCAATTTGTGATCTAAATCGTCGCTTAGCCCAACAGTTTGCCGATGCTAAAGGGATCGCCACTGTTTATTCGGACTTGGGCGAAATGCTGGCGAAGGAACAACTTGATGTAGTGCATGTTCTGACGCCACCCCATGTGCATTTTCCGACCAGTAGCCAAATTTTGGCGGCAGGCGTTGATGCCTTTATTGAAAAGCCATTCTGTCATACTGTGGCCAATTGTCAGGAACTCCGCCAACGGGCCAAAGCGGCCGATCGCCTGATTGGCATCAGCCATAACTTCCTGTATTTTCCGGTTTATGAACAACTCGTTGCTGACTTACGCAGCGGGCGACTGGGACAAATTGACCAAATAGACATTGTTTGGAATAAGGAACTGGGACAGTTGAAAGGTGGGCCATTTGGCGCCTGGATGCTGCAAACTCCTAAGAATATTTTGTTTGAGGTGGCTCCTCACTCCTTTGCCCACTTGGCCCATTTGATCGGCCACCCCGATACCCTGGCCGTTGACGTGCGGGATAAATTTGATTTACCGCGTGGGCTAGAGTTCTACCGGCGCTGGGAAATTCGCGGCTGGAAAGGCAACACTAGCATTCGCCTGCGTTTCTCATTTATTGATGGTTATCCAGAACACTACATTCATGTACGGGGTAGTAATGCGGTTGCCCAGGTAGACTTTGAAAACAATACCTATACCTGCCTGGAACACACCCCTTACTTACTGGATCTCGATCGCTTTGTGACCGTGGTGTCATCGGCTCGGGATTTGGCTACTCAGGCAACCGGGACGTTATCCAACTTCTTCCTGAACAAAATGAAGTTGTCTAAAGTATCGGCTCCCTTTGCTTACAGCATTGCGCGTACTGTCGAAAGCTTTTACACCGGGCGTAGTGGCACATTAGATGAGCGGGTATCACCCGAAATTGGAGAAACAGCCGTGGCGATCGCGGAATGGGTGGCCCGAGAGGCAGACATTCCAATGCCTGACCAAACCCAACCCGGAGCGTTGCCTGCCCCAGAAGTCCCGGCTACCCCAGCTACGGTTTTAGTTACGGGTGGTACGGGCTTTATTGGTCGTGCCCTAGTGCGGAAACTCCGGGAGGACGGTTATGGGGTTCGCATTCTCAGCCGTGATCCGGGTAGTTGTCCGCCGGATATCCTGAAGTTGGGAGTCGAATTGGCAAAAGGCGATATTGGGGATGCTAAGTCGATGGAAACGGCGATGCAAGGCATCGAGTATGTCTATCATTTAGCGAAAGGTTCGGGTAAAACCTGGTCAGATTACCTGAAGTCTGATGTGGAGCCGACTCGCCAACTGGCAGAATTGTGTCTGCAATATAAAGTCAAGCGGTTTTTCTATGCGTCGTCGATCGCGATCTACTTTGCTGGGAGCGGCGCGGGCACC
>DATNPU010000188.1:0-8858 GCA_036703105.1 Microcoleaceae cyanobacterium | reverse complement strand
ACCGAGTTCCCGGTAGGGCTATCGAAGGCCAGCCGAGTCATGTTGGTTCCAGTAGTTCCGAAATAGTTCGGTACATTACCGGCATTCAAACGAGTTTTCAGGCGATCCTTACCTGAGAAGCTAGTATCAAAGTTCAGGCGAACCCGATCGGAGAAGATCGCTTGGCTGTCATCATTGTCGCTACCAACCGCATCACCGAAAGTATCCGAGATAGCGAAGATCGCTTCACCATTTAGCTTGGTGGTGGTCGAGAACTGTTGCTTCTCTAAAGTTGCTGTCCGTGTCTCTAAACCATCGACTCGGCCCCGTAAAGCAGCTAGCTCAGCACCAAACTCTTCCTGCAACCGTTGCAGCACTAGCAAATCTTCTTTGCTGACGTAGTCATTTTTGATGCTGTTGATCAGCTCTGAAATCCGATCCATGCAGGCATTCAGACCTGCGGCAAATTCATAACGGGAGAGGGAACGGTTGCCACGGTAAGTGCGATCGGGATAACCGACGATGCAACCATAACGTTCTACCAGGGATTGTAAAGCTTGGAATGCCCAGTCAGTTGGTCTAACGTCAGTTAACTGAGACACAGACGTTACTTGGTCAATTGCTCCCGCTTCAGTACCTTCTGCGGCGTAAGAACCAACCTGATCGACCGAAGACACATTAGTCGCCGTTGCATCAGCAACCGGAACCTGAGCAATTTCAACGGGGCGGACACTAGCTGTCGCTGCCGTTACAGCCGTAGCGGTCTGTACCTCAGCCGCACTAGATAACACGGTCGATTCAGCAGATGCGGCTTGAGCCGCTCCTGCGGTCATAGAACTGGCAAAAGCAGCACTAAGAATTGCTGGAGTGGCCAGCAAAAGTTTCCATTGGGTCTTTGACATCATATGTCTCACTCACACCTGACTCAGGACAGTCTCTAACTCCCAGGTTTCCCATTTCCCACAATCTTGATCGAGATTTAGGAGTCTGAAAGGAAGACTTCTAAAGTATACATCACCCTTTCTGAGATCTAAATAGCTGTAAGTCTTTTCTGATAAGGTTTTCCAGATCTTAGTTGGGATGAACATCGGCAAAGCCATGAATTTTCAAGTACTTAGGGCAAAAACCTGAATGTGATGAACATTGCCAGGAGAAACTCGATCGTGGAGGCAAGCAGATATCTCCCTCAATACGCTGAAAGCGGATCAGGGGGCTAGATTTAGCTTCCTGATCCGCTAATTAATGAACCTAACCGATTAATCGGCGATCGATTAGAAGGTAAAAGTGGTTCTGACAGTACCGATGATCACATCATCACCATTATTAAAGGCATCGGAGGATGGGTTGATCACCCAAATCACACCAGGAGTGATGGAGATATTGTCAGTCAACTGATACTTGTAGAATGCTTCCACATGAACGGGGTTTTGGGCATCTTCATAGTAGGGTTCTACGCCTGCCATCAGACCCAACAAGTTACCCCGCTTACCGATATCAGCAAAGGCTAGACCCAAACCATACGTCCAGGCATCAAAATCGCCGCTGCCACCGGAGCCTTTGAGGTTGATATCTAAGTAAGCACCGAAGGCATTGACTGAGATGGTGGGGTTAATTTTGTAGGCTGCCGATAAACCAAAGGCGTTCACTTCAGCACCACGGGTCACGGGCAGAACAAAGTTGTCAAAGCCATTGCCAACCACGGAAGTACCGCCACCACCATCGAAGATGGCCGACTTGCGATAGGCGTTTACATAGGTGGCACTAACAGACAGTTTGCTGTCCATACCGGTGTAGTTGATCTGAGCCAAAGCACCGTAGTTACCATTGAACAGGCCACCACCAGCAACAGGTACATTAGCTCCACCGCCCGATCCATCTAGATCAGAGTTGTCAGCCAGGTAACCTAAGCTAAATTTGAAGGAATCGCTGAAAGAATAGGTCAGACCTAAACCGGAACCACCACCAATCAAGTAGATGGGGTTGCGTTGAGCAAACATTGACAGCGGACCATTACCACCATCAAAGTTTTCCATCAAACCAGCACTAGTAGGAGCATAGTCATAGTGCAAACCACCGACCGCAGGAATGTAAACTTGGAGCTTATCATCCATCAGCGGGAAGTAGTAGGCCAACCAGTCTACTTTGACCGAGTTACCACCTGTGCTACCAAACTGGAAGGTTTGGGTTCCTTCAGTTAAATCAACACCATCGTTTAGCTGGAAGGGCACAAAGTTACCAGCGGCCAAACGGGTAACGAGCAAGTCCTTACCGGAGAAGCTAGTATTGAGGGCTAAGCGCACCCGGTCTTGGAACACAACTTGGTTGTCACCACCGCTGGTTTGACCAAATTCACCCGTAACACCAAAGATAGCTTCCCCAGCTAGTTTGGTGGTGGTAGAGAACTGTTGTTTCTCCAGAGTGGCGGTGCGAACTTCTAAGGCATCAACGCGACCACGTAGCGCCGCTAACTCAGCTGCAAATTCTTCTTGGAGGCGTTGCAGTACCAACAAGTCTTCTTTCTTCACCAGGTCAGCGGTTGCAGCCGCGATCAGCTCCTGGATCTTATCCATACAAGCGTTGAGACCGGCAGCAAACTCATAACGAGTCATGGCCCGATTACCACGGTAGGTTCTGTCGGGATAACCCACGATACAGCCGTAGCGCTCAACCAGGGATTGTAATGCTTGGAATGCCCAGTCGGTTGGTCTAACGTCGGTCAACTGAGAGACTGAAGTAACCTGACCCATCGAAGCGGTACGGCTACCTTCACGGGTGTAGCGGTTCACCTGATCGAGAGATGAGGTATCTAACTGATCCACTCCAGTTTGGGGAGCGGCTGGCACAGCTTGAGCCAGAACTTGGGGTTGAGCGATCGTTTCGGGTTGGGAAATCGCTGGGACTTCAGTTGTCGGAACAGTAACTTCAGCTTGAGCGGCTGGGAGCTGAGCTGTTTCAACGATCGCATCGGTAGGAACCGATTCGGTGGGAACGGCGGTTTCCGCTGCGGTGGCAGATGCTGAGATTGCCAGTGCCGCGCCTAACGCTGCCGGACTAACCAGTAATGACTTTAACCAGATTTTTGACATGCTTCGTCCTCCTCACACTGACGTTTAGCAACAATTCAGCGGTCTTTCGCAATTAGTCTATCAGCTATAGTTTGCTTAGAGACTTAACGCTGTAGATTTACTCACCCAACAAGCGTAATCCAGATTACGAGGTTGATCAAGGGTATGTTGTCAGCCGCAATACATTTGTTGATAAATACAACCAATCAGTCATCCCTAGTTTAGCCGCATGAGCTGTGATTTACAGGATACTTCAACAATTATTTATTAAGGAAATTAATCAGTGGAATTATGTCCTAAAACCGAGAAAACCTGTCGCTGTTCAAACAGATGTACCAGTTCTAGATTGAGCTTGTTTTGCTCAGCCTCTTGCCGCAGGATCCGAGTGGCCGCTGTTACGGATAAACGGCGTTTATAAGGTCGATCGCTAGCTGTTAGCGCATCATAAATATCGGCGATCGCCATTGCCTGAGATTGAATTGGGATCTCTTGTTGGCGCAAGCCCTGAGGGTAGCCGCTACCATCTAATTTTTCATGATGGCTATAGGCGATCATGGGGACATCCTGAAGCTGCTTCGTCCAGGGAATCCGTTTCAAAAATTCAAAGGTATGCGTGACATGGGACTGGATTACATCGCGTTCCATCTCGGTTAAATTCCCACGTCGGACCATGAGTTGCTCTAGTTCGTCCCCTGTAATTAACGGTTTATATTGACCATCAATGTCTCGGTAGGTCATTTGAGCCAGTTCACAGAGTTGAGCTAATGGTTCTTCGGCCAAAATTCGAGGCTCGTCTGCCTCTAATAACAATTTCCAATAATGACGCAGTTGCTCTAGCACCTGTTGGAGTTGGTGATCAAACTCAGCCAAGGTTTGACAATGGTGGCACTGCGAATGGGGGTCGGTATGGGTACCGTTATGGTCAGGATTTTCTAACAAATACCTGAATTTAGTCTGGGCGCAGTCTAGTTCCAACGTGCGCTGGGCTAAAGCAAATCGGTGCTTTACGACCTCTAGCTGCAAGGGATATAACTTTTTCGCTTTACCCAAAATGGCTTCTGGTACTCCGACTTTGCCAAAATCGTGCAGGAGAGCTGCGTAGCGAATTTCTTGGAGTTGCCGGTGATTAAACGAAAACGATCGTAGCGATCCGGTCGTAATCGAGTGGACTTCTTCGCTCAACCGTACTGTTAGGTCTGCTACCCGTTCCGAGTGTCCCGAGGTACAGGGATCCCGAGCTTCAATAATTTGGACTGATGCCCGGACGAATCCTTCAAACAAATTTTCAATACTTTCTTGTAAGTGGTTGCGCTCGATCGAGATGGCTGCCTGACTCGCCAGGGATTTAAGGATCCGTTTTTCCCAATCGGTATAGGGCTGCGTCACTTCCAGCGCATTTTTGTCAGTGACAACAACATCCGGTCGGATCTTGCGATTGATCAGCTGTAGAACCCCAATGACATCACCCTGTTGGTTTTGCATGGGTAACACCAAAACCGATCGCGTTCGGTAGGCCAAGCTCTCATCAAAGCTGCGATCGATCTGGTAAGGGACATTTGCCGGAGAATCGTAAGCATCGGGTAGATTTAGACTGCGACCGGTTAGGGCGACATAGCCTGCCAAACTATTGCGAGTCAGCGGCATGGCAAATTCCCGCAAGGAACTGAGTGGCTTGGAGAAATTTTGCGCCACCTTAAATAGCAGCATTGGGACTTCGCCACTATGGTCGATCAGGTAAACACTCCCGGCATCGCTCCAAGTAATTTCCCGGCTTTTCGTTAGAATCAGATTCAGTAAATCTTCTAAATCATGCGTACTGGATAGTGCTGTGCCGATCGCCAACAACTGTTCAATAATGGCGGCAGGATCAGTGGATTCTTGCAGCGATGATTCTGGTAAATTCTCCTGACTTTCTGTCATCCCGACTTCAGATTGGCGAGTCCACATGATCCTGCAATCCCCTAATGATTCGATTTAGGTGTTTCTTGTAACAATGGGCAACAACATAAAGTTGGAAGACCAAGCTGGGGCGCACGAGCCGCTATTTACCCCAGTAAACCCAGCGAATGACCAGCAGAATGAGTCTGTTATGCAATGGCGTACTCTATATTTCCTACTTTAGAGGGTCTAGTACGCGATCTTCAGCCGTTTACAGTTTTGACAAAATTAGCACACCCCGGGCACGGTACGCTGATTCTTCATCTCATGCTAATGCGCGTTACTAAGCGATCTCCGAGACTAGCAGAGGCAACCTTATGAGTCATTATCGGATCAGGCGCCACTTGGCCTGGCTACTCGGGATTATGCTACTGGGTGCTCTGCCAGTATCTGCTACACCGATCGCTGTACTAGTGCGAATTAATACAACGGTGTTTGATGTGGTTCGGCAGCAAGATGAGGATGCCACAACGGTGTTAAAGCAGTTGGCAAAAGTCAATGTGGTGTATTTGGGGGAGATTCACGATCGCTCCGCCGATCATCAAGCCCAACTGGAAATCATCCAAGCGTTATACCGAGAACGTCCTAACCTGGCGATCGGTATGGAAATGTTTCAGCGACCAGCTCAATCGTTGTTGGATCAATATTTAGCCGGAGAGATGACCGAAGCTCAGTTGCGTACTCTGAGCCAGTATGACGAACGTTGGGGCTTTGATTGGGAATTTTATGCCCCCATTTTGCGGTTTGCCAAAGCCCGACGGCTGCCTGTAATTGCCCTAAATACACCTAGCGAAATTACCCGCAAAGTTTCTCGATTGGGACTAGCAAGTTTGACCCCCGCAGAACAACAACAGATTCCTCCAGCCACACAAATTCTGCTTGGCCCTGAGGTGTATCGGCAACGACTCCAGCAATTTTTTGCCGAAATGCACCAACATGCTGGATATAGTCAGGCGTTCGATCGCTTCTTTCTGGCTCAAGTGATTTGGGATGAAACAATGGCGGAGCAGATCGCTAGAACAGTTCAACACTCGCCTCAAACCTTAATGGTGGTATTAGCCGGACAGGGGCATATTGCCTACGGTTACGGAATTCCTGATCGCGTAACTCGTCGCTTACAGGCCCAACCGTCATTTCAGGGCAAGTTTGAGCAGCGATTGGTATTACTCAATCCCGATGCTGAACTCCGCACCCCTACAGAGCCGAGAAGTGCGGATTATTTTTGGGATGTGCCCGCCGGTAATAAATAAATGATGCCGGAGATCCAGGTGAGGATGACTGAGAGCCAAAACATGATTAGAGTAGGCAGTGTCCAAGCTTCAGCTAACGGTGCAATTAATAAGGCGATCGCCGCAATCTGACTCACGGTTTTGAGCTTGCCCCAAAAATTGGCTCCCTGAATAGCCGTACTGCCCTGGAGGCTAGGATTGACCCGCCAGCCTGCGATCGTCAGTTCACGGGCCAGAATCAAGAATACGCCCCAAGCTGGTACTTGACCGAGTTCAACTAACGGTAATAGGGGCGCAAACACGAGAAGCTTATCGACTAAGGGGTCGAGGAATTTGCCGAGTTCTGTGACCTGATTTAAGCGGCGGGCCAGATAACCATCGACCCAATCAGTACTGGCACCGATTAAAAATAGGATGAACACAAACCAGCGCATCCCAGGCGTTGGCGTATCGGCCAGCCCATAGAGAATGAATGGTACGACGAGCAAACGTGAAACTGTAATCCAGGTAGGTAGATTCATGAATTGGCTGCCGCAGGTAGTCTTCTTCATGATTTTAAGCACACAAAAAAGCGGGGAGTGAGATCCTTCTCCCCCGCGATTCCTCTCATGAAGTTTTACAGTCTTTATAGGATAAACGGCGCAATAGGCTTTCTACAAGAGCAACTCGATCGCTTAGTACGCTCCCTGCTTCTTCACGACCACCAAGATCGTTTTTAAGATCAGTTGCAGGTCATAGGCGATCGACCACTTCTGCTGGTAAGCCACATCCATGTCCACAATGTCTTCAAAATCTACGACATTTGAGCGCCCGTTCACCTGCCATTCTCCAGTAATGCCTGGTTTTACATTCAACCGTTCCCAGTGATGGCGCTTGTACCCCATGACCTCATCTACTGTTGGTGGCCGGGTTCCTACTAAGCTCATCTGTCCCATCAGCACATTCCAAAATTGGGGCAGCTCATCCAAGCTCGTTTTGCGTAAAAACCGGCCTACACGGGTGACGCGGGGATCATTGCGATTTTTGAAAATTCCACCTTTGGCTTCGTTGTAAACTAGGTGCTTCAGTTTGTCTGCATCGACGACCATAGAGCGAAACTTCCAAATCCGAAAGGGTTTACCCCGATACCCACAGCGAATTTGGCTATAGAAAATAGGGCCAGGATTATCAAATTGAGTGGCGATCAGTACTGGAATGGCAACCAACCCAGTTAGGCTGAGCCCAACTAAGGCGCCCAGGATATCGATCAACCGCTTAGTCTTATTGGTGACTGAAGGATGAACCTTGTACTCTAGCTGACGAACGGAGTTCGTTACAGTAGGCTTCAGCAGGGCCGATCGCTCGAATAAAGCTGAGTGCAGGGGCGAGAGAGAGTTAGGAGAGGGGCGAGATGTGGTAGTCACGGTTGTAACAGTTCTACTGCTGATGTGTACCTCACCCCTAACATACGTAGATTCCCTTAGAGACGCTAGCGGATCTCGGGACATTTGCTTAATCTTTGAAATGAGAATGGCTTTATGAAGTTTCCGTGTTTTCTTAAAGATAGAAAATTAAATGAGGGCTAGAAAAACCGAGAAACAAGAACAGAAAAATTGCCGAAACCCTGATCTTGAAAGGCTTTCATAGTAATCTTGATATTAAAGATATTACTTAAAATCAATCTGGCTTTTGTTATATAAAAATGAAGATAGCGGTATAAAGAAGTAATTTTGAATACACCGGCTCTGTTGTTACTGCTCTAGGGGCAAGTGCTACGGCATGACTAGGGTTTGCCCAATTCGTCGGGCGACGGCGGCGGCTCCATAGCGATTGAGGTGGCTAGGATCCAGGAAGAAGTCATTACGATCGTTCCAGCGATCGCCTAGATCCTGAAAAATCAGTGAACTTGATTGCGCCATTCGTCTCATATAGGCCCGAAACTGCTGCTCATACTCACCCCGGATGCCGTTTAAATAGATCTGGTGCAGTGGCAGATTGACATAAATTAATTTAATCTTATGAGTCTCCGCAAACCGCACCACATTTTTTAGGGCAACGGAGGTCTGCTTGCCATTGAGATTAAAATCCCGGTAGTCACCGTCGTAGCGACCCGGCACCCAAGGGTAGTGCTGGAAGTAAGTATCAGGATTAAAGCGTTCTGAAACGATATGAAATCCCAAGGTTTCTAAGTAGTTTTTGGGCTTTAGGGCCTGAGCTTTTTTGGCATTAATCGCTTCTGGATTCACCTTCTCGCCATTTGCTTTTTCGGTAGTAGCGGCCGCGATCGCAGTTGGTTGGAGCAAATTTCTTAAGGTTGTACTACAGAGCAGGTTGCTAGCAGGCTGAGGGTAGACAAAACTCCCTGGAGCCACCCGTTTGATCCGAACCTGAGGTTGCACGGTGGTGTAGCTGGGCGGCATATCAATACAGATCTGTTTGAGATCAAAGGCGTTAATCTCTGGTACGTGCGGACGAACTCCAGCCAGGAGTTGCTTATGCCCCGGCGAACTAATGATCTTGCTATAGGTGTGATCAATTCGACCATTATTAAACGCCCGGGAACCATCAGCCCAAATAATTAAGCGGGGTAATTGATTGGGTGCTAACAGGTAGCGTAGTGTCCAGTCAGTGGTTTGGGCTGTACCGCCATTCAAACTCAGGTTAAAAA
>DATNPU010000259.1:0-9682 GCA_036703105.1 Microcoleaceae cyanobacterium | reverse complement strand
AGGTTGGTCTGGTGTAGACATGCTACCGCTCTTATCGATGATCAAGGTGTAGTCCCGATTTTGCATGGCGAAAACTCTCCTAGTTTGAAACCTTAAGTTTGTCAGTTGGAGAAGGGTGGGGAGGATGAGGAGATGAGGAGGTGGGGAAGATGAGGACGGTGGCGAAGATGAGGGATAAAAATAGCTAACTCCCCCTATCTCCCCAATCTTCCCCATCCTCCCAATCTTCCCAATCTTCCCTACCTCCCCTATCTCCTAAACCTCGATCGCCTAATCCGCGATCGCATTCAGCAACACATCGGTCAGGCTCATATCTTCCATGTCTTGAATCGTGACGGTGTCGCAGATGTCGAATTTGGCGCCCACGCCTTCGAGTTGGTCATCTAAAGCGGTTAGGAATTTGGTGGCAGCGGGATCATTACCCACTTGGATAAAGGAGATAGCGAGTTCCTCATCCCGCTCCATTTGGCGGGTGGCGGAAATAATCACTTCCATTACCGCTCGCCGATCGTCGGGTTCGCCATCGGTAATCACTAGAATGGTTTCGCCTGCTGGCTTAGTTTTACCAGCAGACTTCCGTTGGAAATACTGATTGGTCGCATCCTGCAACACACTCGCCAAGTTGGTTGTGCCGTTGGGATCGTTTTCCATAAAAATCTGTTCGACTTTGCTGGAGGTCACATCGTCGTAGCGCTTGAAGCGACCTGCAAACACATAAACTGTAATGCCATCTGGATCAAATTGTTCGCACTTCCGAGCTAGAGCCAGCGTGGATTCTTGCGCCGCTGTCCAACGGGTTCTGCCGCCTGCCTGGTCGGGAGTAGACATGCTCCCACTACGATCGATGATCAAGGTATAGTCCCGGTCTTTCACGGAGAAAGCTCCTAATAAGCCAACGATAAATTTACCTCCAACGTAAACGAAAATCCTAGTTTGCGTCTGCCATTTGGAGGCTATCGTTACATACAGTCATGGCGATCGAGTTTTCTGAAACTAGCCACGAGTTACTGCGCTGATTCACTCGGAGGTGTTGGGGCAACAGAACTGCCTTCACCTGTGCCCGGACTGGCAGGCAACGGAAATTGATAGGGCTGCTCTGGATTAAATGAAGGCGCAGAGGTGCCATTACCAAAGGGATTCAGCGGATTAAAGCCAGGACTAGCGGTGGGAGACGGGGTCACGCCAGCCGAGGGGGTAGAGATCCCGAGAGCCACGCGATCGCCCCCTACAGACCGGAGGGTATCTAAAACCTGGACGACATCGTTGTAAAACGCCATTTGCGAGGCATTGACCACTAGGATGCCCCCAGGATTCTTTTGCAGATAACTCTGGGCCACTTGAGCCAGTTGACCGCGATCGATCGGTTGTTTATCAACAAAGGTACGTCCTGCCTGATCGATCGAAACCAGCAGACTGTCTCGGGTAGAGGTATTGCCCGTGCTGGCTTTGGGCAGATCGACCTGAATGGATTGCTGCCGTGTCAATTGCAATGCCGCCAAAATGAAGAAGGTGAGGATGCAGAAGATGATATCAATCAACGGCACAATCTGAATTTGTACATCTTCTGCCGGGGTATCCAAATGGATTTTCATGCTCAGTGCCGTCCTACGCTTCAGGTTTGTCAATAAAACTGTCCGATCGTAGCTCTGGCTGCCCTGTGTAACCAGAATCTGGCTTCGGCAATTGGTGATCCCGCTCTAACTGCCGTTCGTACAGCCAATGTTGGCGATACAACAATTCCAAATCATTACCAGCTTTACGGAAAATTTTGATCTGGTTAAACAGAAAGGCTTGAAACAAGCGATAAAAAGCCAGGGTGAAAATGGCCACAATCAGTCCAGTAGCGGTACTAATTAAGGCTTCGCCAATCCCCGTTGTGACACCTTTTGTAGATTCGCTAGCAATTTTACCGATATCGATCGAACCCAACGAAATAATTAGCCCAATCACCGTTCCCAACAAACCCAACAACGGAGCTAGGGCGATCACCGCTTCCAGGATCTTATCTCCCCGTCGCATGGCGGCTAACTCATCATCCGCTCGCGCTTCCAACGCTAACCGAAATAACTCTGGATCAGAGCTTTTCAGTTGCAGCGGACTGTATAACATGCGCCCGATCGGCTGGTCATAGGCTCGTCTTGCCACTTCTGCGGCGGCCTGCCAGTCATGCCGAGCAGTATCCAACACTCGATCCACCGTTTCTCGTTCTTTGCTAAATACTCCGAACCAGAACCATAAACGTTCAAAAATAATTGAGAGTGACACCAGAGATAAGAGCAACAATGGAATGATTGTTACTCCACCTTTCGCTAAGAGTTCCACGACGTTCACAGCCTGTTTAACCCCCCGTAGACATTTCGGTATACCTTAACATCGGCGATCGCCGATCAAGGCATTCCAATTTTAAAGACTTCAGACATCATTCAACTTTTCTTCCATACACGGCACTAGGAGAATGATCCGGTTGAATCTCGATCACCAGATCCGCTTGCTGAAGTAACGGCGGGATAAACAATTCCGGGTGTAATGCTCGCCAGAAGTAATCGACAAACGCATCAATTTCCGCCTCAGACATCCCGGATTTGCCGCTAGCGATCATTTGCTGCTCTGCCTGGAGTCGCCATTGTTTACTCAACCGATAATCCACTGGAGCCAAGACGATTAAGCGATCGCACCGTTCCCACAATGGCAAATAGTGGTGCAGTTGTGTATTCATCTCACGGGCAAAGGCCCGATCGGTTTCCGTCAGAATTGGGGGTGGGGCGGTAGCAAACAGGGCTGGATCAATTGGTTGAACACCCACAAACCATCCTTCAAACAGAATGATATCTATATCGCTAACGCTGTCTGGGGCAATGCGATCGCCCGCTCCGTGATGCAGTGATTTATCGAACCGGGGGATCAAGATCGGTTGTCCGGGGATCGGCTGCCGAAGCTGATCTAATACTTGAATGCCCAACTCGACATCATGCGTTCCTGGTGGGCCGCGCCAAATTAATCGAGGGTCTTGTAGTTGCAGTTGCAGGCGATCGATATAGGTTTTATACAAATCATCCAGCGATAGACTCAGGGTCTGATAGCCTAAGTGCTGCAAGATGAGGGTCAATACGGCTCCCAAAGTCGTCTTCCCGGTTCCCTGCCCACCTAAAATTCCTTGAACCAAGGGGTGCTGTAAGGATTGCCGGTGAGTGACTAAATCTAAGGCCAGGGGTAGCCACAGCTCCCATAAGGTATTCAGGTAATCATGGGGCTGACCACCTAAACGCTGACTGAATTCGCAAAAGGCTGGATAGACAGCTCGAAGTAACTCTGCCCGCCGTTGCACTTGTGATGAGACATTCTCCGCCTTAATTCCAAAGGCCTGCGCCCGATCGCGATCGTTTAGCACCTGTGCGGCCAATTCCTGCCAAGTGACGGCGGGTATCGGTTGATCCTGGATGAGCGACTGGAGAAGGGATGACACGGGAAGTGAAAGAGACCTATTAACAGTTTTATGGGAAATCTAGATCAACTGTGAAGTTCTAACGATCGTGATTTTAACGGGCAGAGATTTTTGGGCTATCCTCTTAACGGGCGAAACAACTATTTACTGTTCGTCACTCATGACTCACGGTAGTCTATTTGTATTAGTTCCACTCCACAAATTGTGTTGGCTAGCATAAAATCACAAGGAAGATAGTTCCCTGAAATATTTGGCTTATGACTTCTGATGCTGCTTCGTCCTCTGTACCTCTGGCTCCAGTAGATCTACCAGAGGGGGAACCTGATCCATCTCGTGAGCAATCCCGTGACCAGCAGGTACGCCTCAAGAGCGAAGGTGGCAAGTTATTGCTGATGTTGCCCCCGGCCGGAGATGCAGAAGTGGAAAATCCGGCGACTGCCTTGAGTTGGACGGATATTTGGCAGCAAATTCGCCAACGGCTGAATGCTGGGGAACGATTTTGGCAACCAGATACCGCAGTCTATTTACATGCCAGAGATCGATTGTTAGATGGACGACAGTTGCAAGCGATCGCGGATGCTTTAAGTGAAGCCCAGTTACGCCTGAAGCGGGTCTATACCAGTCGTCGTCAAACAGCCGTTGCGGCAGCTACAGCCGGATATTCAGTCGAACAACAATCCCAGGTCGCGCAGCTAAACCAAGCGTCACCCGAAGCAACTCAGGCTTTGGCTGAACCATTGTATCTTCAGACTACGTTGCGATCGGGCGGCGACATTCATCACAACGGTACAGTGATTATCCTGGGTGATTTGAATCCGGGTAGTTCGATCGTCGCTGATGGCGATATTCTAATTTGGGGTCGTCTACGGGGCATTGCCCATGCTGGGGCGAAAGGAAATGCTCGGTGTTTGATCATGGCATTGCAAATGGAACCGACCCAGATTCGCATTGCCGATTTTGTGGCGAGAGCGCCGGAAACTCCTCCGGCACAGTACTTCCCTGAAGTCGCTTATGTAACGGCACAGGGCAATATTCGGATTGCCCGCGCGATCGATTTTTATAAATCGCAGCTTGCCAGTCGAGGTTAACAAAGAAACTCAGAATTTCATTTAAACTCTGATGGATCTTTAAATCTTTATTCCTTGATTCAGGTTCTTTCCTGTCTCAACTGAAACGATATGGAGTATAAGGATAAGAATCAGACACAGGGAACGCCCATTACAAGAGTCGGTCAGTCGTTTAGTGATCCATCTCCTGATTTCATGAACCGCATTATTGTTATTACATCTGGAAAAGGAGGGGTGGGCAAAACCACCACTACAGCTAATTTGGGCATGGCTTTAGCCCGTCGTGGTCGTAAAGTCGTGGTCATCGATGCCGATTTTGGTCTTCGGAATCTAGATTTACTCTTGGGGCTGGAAAACCGAGTGGTGTATACGGCGGTCGATGTGCTAGCAGGTCAATGTCGCTTAGAACAAGCCCTGGTTAAAGATAAACGTCACGCTAACTTGGCATTACTTCCGGCTGCTCAAAATCGCACGAAAGATGCAGTAAAACCCGATCAGATGCGAAAGCTGGTGACGGTGTTATCCCGAGCCTACAACTACGTGTTAGTAGACTGCCCTGCCGGAATTGAGATGGGTTTCCAAAATGCAATCTCGGCGGCTCAAGAAGCATTGATTGTGACGACGCCAGAAATTGCGGCCGTGCGGGATGCCGACCGCGTCATCGGTTTACTCGAAGCTAACAATATAAAAAAAATTAACTTGATTGTGAATCGCTTGCGTCCGGCGATGGTGCAGGTTAACGACATGATGTCCGTCGAAGATGTGCAGGAAATTCTAGCAATTCCGTTGATTGGCATTGTCCCAGATGATGAACGGGTGATCGTGTCCACTAACCGTGGCGAACCCTTGGTGTTATCTGAAGAACCGTCGATGGCAGGGACAGCGTTCGATCACATTGCCCGTAGGCTAGAAGGCGAGACGATCGAGTTTCCTGATTTGTCTGTGAATAACGAAGGCTTCTTTAGCCGGTTACGCAAGATGTTTTCTACTAAGCTTTTTTAGCCTCCTTCATTCCCCTTAGGCTCCATGCTGATTGAACTTCTAGAACGTCTATTTTTCCGCTCGAACGACACTAGCCGCCAGCAAGTCAAAAATCGTTTGAAGATAGTCCTCGCTCACGATCGGGCTGATTTAACTCCGGCTTTGGTGGAATCGATGCGCAAAGAGATTCTAGAAGTCGTGTCTCGTTACGTGGAACTCGATGACGATGGCATGGAATTTGCGCTTGAAAGTTCTCAGCGAGCTACGGCCTTGATTGCTAATCTCCCCATCCGGCGGGTATTAACGCCAGAAGAAATTTTGTCCCCCGACCCACCGGATGCGGTGTTAGCCGATGTGGTGGTGTTGGATCTTTCCCTGGATGAAATCAATTCAGAGATTCCGCCAGCCACGACTGATACTGAACTCACTGAAGCTGGCGCGATCGAGCCGCCTCCCGAAACCTTAAACCATTTCCCCACCCCTGAATCCCCAACTCCAGGGCTGAATGATGCTGTAACCATAGATTCTGCTCCTGACGAAACGTCAACTGCTTCACCTCCACCTACCACTGATGCTTCAGTTGACCTCCCCTCTCCTGAATCCTCGCAAACCGAATCCATTTCTTAAATTTCTCTACCTTACCTTTCTTTCTCGTGATCACTGGTAAAACGAAACTTCTGGGTGTCATTGGTCATCCGATCGAGCATTCTCTGTCCCCCGTGATGCATAATGCTGCGATCGCTGACTTAGGCGTGGATTACGTCTATCTACCGTTGCCTGTTAAGCCTACCGATCTCGCGTCAGCCATGACTGGGTTCGCCACGATCGATCTGCAAGGCTTCAGCGTGACGATTCCGCATAAACAGGCGATCATGCCATTTCTAACGGCGGTTTCTCCGATCGCTCAAGCCGTTGGTGCCGTAAACACCGTTTGGCAGACAGAATCCGGTTGGCGCGGCACTAATACAGACGTGGAGGGATTTGTCGCTCCCTTAAAAGCCCTGGATCAGGATTGGACGCAAGCAGAAGTCGTGATTTTAGGGAATGGTGGGGCAGCCCGGGCCGTTGTCGTCGGCTGTACCCAATTAGGCTGTCCGCAGGTGCATGTCGTCGGGCGCGATCGCCAAAAACTCGAACAATTCCAACAGAGTTGGAGTCATGCTCCACTCACGGTGAATCTCCAAACCCACTTGTGGGAGCAGTTACCGGAGTTATTACCTCGTACCACCCTACTGGTCAATACCACTCCGATCGGGATGTATCCGCAGGTAAATGATGCACCCCTAGCTGCCGATGCGATCGCCCTGCTACCTGATCACGCGATCGCCTATGACCTGATTTATACACCTAATCCAACTCAGTTTTTGCAAATCGCCAGCCAACGTCAATTAGTGGCGATCGATGGGCTGGAAATGCTGGTGCAACAAGGAGCCGCGGCGCTGACTATCTGGTTACAACAGCCCGCTCCTGTGGAGATTATGCGGCGATCGCTGCGTCGGCATCTGGGCTGGGAATCCTAGAAAGAAACCTGCTGGTTTTAAGGTAAACTACCCTTTTGGGGTGAAATCCTCTGGATGGCACTACCGCAAGCTAGCATACAAGTAGAGAACGGGGAATCAATATGGTAGAGCGTCCAATCAAGAAATCGGAACGGCTAGCGAAAGCTGAATCAGCCGAGGCGCAGGGAGCTCCGAGTTTGCCATCTTCCGAGGAGCGGCGTGAAGCTCGTCCAGCTCGGGGGCGAGACAAGGGTGGCAAAGGTAAAGGTCGGGGCAAAGGCAAAGAGCGGGGTGAAGATGAGAAGCCCCAAGCTATTAACCCTGCTTTAATGCGTGGCCCTAAACCAGTCAAGCCACAACCACCGAAAGAAGAAGTCGCTCCCGAAGTGACCGAAGAAACTTCAGAGACGATCGCCGAAGAAACAACTCCCGAAGAAGTAACGGCTTAAGTTGGTCTGAGGTTGGAATAGAGATCGTTGCTTAAACTATTGGGGTGAAGCGATCGAGTTAGCATTCTAGTAACAGAACTCAGAATGTTTGCTTGATCCTTCACCCCCACGGCTTTAATGCTGACTAGTATTTTTATAGAACTCTTGTACTATTAAAACAAAAATGCTATTTTGGATGCAGCTTATTCTCTAGCAGAGTATCCAGTTATGGAAGGTCTCGAAGCGGTTAAGTCGGATTTGGCGAGCCAGAACTCTGAACAGCAAATTTCAGCCCTTGCCGATGCTCTGAACTATGGACAAGCTGGTTTAGACTTAGTGATTCAAACCCTTCAACATGAATCCTGGTGGCTGCAACATCAAGCTTTTTTATTATTAAGGCAAAAGCCATTTCGGTCAGATCCCACGGTGAAACAAGCCCTACGGGAATACATCAAAATCGATAGTCAATATCCTGAATATCGCCAAGAATTTAGAGAGTTTCTGTCAAATTCAAATTCTCAACCCTTTATTCTTGTCCAGGATGAACAGGGAGAGTGGATTACTAACCCGAATCTACTGTCTGTGATGAAGTGGGGAGAATTCATTGTTGATGATGCCCATGCTACTGGCTACCGTGACGAGGGAGTTTGCCCTTATATTGTTGACTGCAAAAATGGCAGTAAAGTGTTAACTCCCTTAGAGTATGTTTATGATCATGCAGTAAAGATCAACCTAAAATTCTTGAATAAAAAAGGATATAGCTATTACCTGAAAGAACTATTTATTCTGCTCCAGAGTTGTGACTGCTTAGTGATTTACTTACCTACGTTTAATCCCCAGGAGTCTCTAGCCTACTCTTACACGATCGGCGTAGATACAACTCCAGAGGAAAAGCTGATATTCACTAAAATTTATAAAGCCGTAGCTCCAGGAGATGATGAGCAAGACTCTATGCAGCTTCAAGCTATTCCTGGGTTATATATTTGCAAACAACAGGAAATTACTGGCGATCGAGGTGGTGAGCTAATCAAATCAGGAGATGAAATTGTGCTGCTGTCTGAAGCAGGTGTTCCTCAGAAACTATCTAAGATTAGAGACTTTTATCAGATTCCGAAGAAGTATCTTAGACTGCGAGGCTATTCATACTACCGTGATATGAGCCAACTCTATCAATTACCGCTAATCGCTTACCTTTCTCCTAAAGAGTATTGGAATTTATTGAATCTTCAAATTCTAGATTTTCTATCTCTCAAGCCGCTTTGGAGCTTCGTATAGTACTAGAACTTTTTTCAAGCTTTGATCATGGTGCGGTCTACTTAGGAATTTTAACGAATAGGGTTTATATCAATTAAAAACAGAAACGCTATGGTAGACATAGCTCATTCTCTAGTAGAAGTATCCAGGCATGGAAGATCTTGAAGCGATTAAGTTAGGTTTGGCGAGCCAGAACTCTGATCAACAAATTGCAGCCCTTTCTGGTGCTCTGAACTATGGACAAGCTGGTTTAGACTTAGTAATTCAAACCCTTCAACACGAATCCTGGTGGCTGCAACATCAAGCTTTTTTACTGCTAAGGAAAAAACCGTTTCGGTCAGATCCTAAGGTTAAACAAGTACTGCGAGAATACCTAAAGATAGATGGTAAATATCCAGAGGATCGGCAGGAATTTAAAGAATTTCTATCAAATTCCCAACCTTTTATTCAGGATGAACAGGGGCATAGAATTACTCACCCAAGTCTATTATCTGTGATGAAGTGGGGAGAATTCATTGTTGATGATGAGTATGCTACTGGCTACCGGAATGAGGGAGTTCGTCCCTATATCGTTGACTGCCAAAACGGTAGTAAAGTATTAGCTCCCTTAGGGTTTGTGCATGACTACGCAGTGAAGATTGACCTAAAGTTTTTGAATAAAAAAGGATATGCCTATTATCTAAAAGAATTATCTGCCTTGCTCCAAGATTGCGACTGCTTAATAATTTACTTGCCAACATCTAATCCCCAAGAATCATTAATATACTCTTACGGAGTCAAGTTGAATACAACTCCAGAAGACAAGCTGATGTATGCCAAAATTTATGCAGCAAGTAGTCTGGAAAATGACGAGCAAGATTCTATGCAGCTTCAAGATATTCCTGTTTTAAGTATTTGTAAACAGCAGGAAATGGCTAGCGATCGGGTTGGGGAGTTAATTAAATCAGAAGACGAGATTTTGCTACTTTCTGAAGCAGGTGTTCCACAGAAACTATCTAAGATTAGAGACTT
>DATNPU010000247.1:0-5136 GCA_036703105.1 Microcoleaceae cyanobacterium | reverse complement strand
AATGTGATTATTACCTTGCCCAACTCAACCATTTTAAACAGTAATATTGTGAATTACAGCGCTTTGGCCAAGAACTCTAGCGATCGCACCGGACTGATTTTACATACTACAATTACTCTGGGATATGACATTCCCTGGCAGAAAGTGCATCAAGCCCTGATTCAAGCCGCTCAGCTTACTCCACATGTCCTATCTGAGCCAGCTCCCTTTGTGCTCCAAACGGCCTTGAATGATTTTCATGTCAGTTATGAACTGAATGCTTATACCGATCGACCGGATCAAATGCAATTCCTTTATTCCGATTTACACCAAAATATTCAAGAGCAGTGTAATCAAGTGGGCATTGAAATTCTGTCTCCTAGCTACCTAGCAATGCGAGATGGCAACCATAGCACCATTCCCGAATCCTACTTATCGAAAGATTATCAAGCACCCGGATTTCGGATCGAGCGCTCTATACCTAATGAATAGTCTTTGTGATATGAATGAGATAAAGCTCTAAACCTTTATTCTCTTTATAAGAATTACCACATCTGTGGTTATATTGATTTCGTGTCTAAGCGCTCTTCTCATTCATCTTTGCCGTTCGAGCCCAAGAACCGCTCAACTCCAACTTCACATCAGGCTAAATCGCGGCTACTGCCACCAATGCTGGAATCTGCGATCGACGCGATCGCTGTGCTCGACGATCGAGGCTATTTTTTGGATGGGAATCGAGCTATTTGCCAATTATTGGGCGTCGCTCGGAAACAGTTAGTTGGACGGCCGCTCTCAGAGTTCATTATTCCTGATCATCCAGCCCGCTCATTGGCTCAGTTCCAGTCGGTGACTCAGCCATTGCTTGGCGTATTAAGCATCCAGGCTACAACGGGAGGAGAACTTTTAGAGGTTGAGTACACCTTAACGCCCAACGTCCTGCCTGCTGCTCATCTCCTAATCCTACGGACTATTAGCCAACACCAGCGAGCTACTGAGGACGAAATACGCCGCCAACGTCAGCGGGTTGAGCTATTTGCTGAAGTCACCTTAAAGATTCGGCAGTCGCTTCAGCTGAAAGAAATTCTCCACACGACGGTCACCGAAGTTCAACGTATCTTACAGGCCGATCGCGTTCTGATTTATCAGGTCTTCCCGGATGGTACAGGTAAGGCGATTAGCGAAGCCGTATTACCTAACTATCGCCCAATTTTGGAGATGGAATTCCCGGAAGAAGTGTTTCCGATGGATTATCAGCAACTCTATGCTCAGGGGCGAGTCCGAGCGATCGCAGATGTGCATGAACCTACCGCTGGACTCGCTCAATGTTTGGTGGAGTTTGTCGAACAATTTGCGATTCAAGCCAAGCTGATTGTGCCAATTTTGCATAATCTCAACTTCCATCCTCCTACCGAAACTTATCCGCAGCATCAACTGTGGGGATTATTGATCGCACATCAATGTAACAGCCCCCGTCATTGGGTCGATTTTGAATTAGAACTGATGCAACAACTGGCTGATCAGATCAGTATTGCTTTAGCTCAGGCTCAATTATTAGAACGATTGGAAGATCTGGTAGAAGTGCGAACGGCGGAATTGCAGGAAGTTAATCGCAATCTGCAACAGGAAATTAACGATCGCAAGCAGGCAGAAGCGGCGCTTCGGCAACGGGAAGAACAACTGCGCCTGATTACGAATGCGTTCCCTGTCCTGATCGCCTATGTTGATGATCAGCAACGCTATCGCTTTAATAATCGAGCTTATGAAGATTGGTTAGGGCAGACTCCGGAGGAAATTGGCGGTAGGCACTTACAACAGGTGTGGACAATCGACTGCTATCAGCGGATGCAACCCTATGTAGAAGCGGCATTATCAGGGCAAATTGTCACCTATGAAAATGAGATTGTGTTGCATGATGGCAGTGTGCGATCGGTTGATGTTACCTATATTCCCCATCGGGACGAACACCATCTGGTCAAAGGATTTTTTGCTCTCACTAGCGACATTAGCGATCGTAAAGCGATCGAACGAATGAAAGATGAATTTATTTCCGTTGTTAGCCATGAACTGCGGACGCCCCTGACATCGCTGCATAGTGCGTTGAAAATTTTAGCGACCGGACGGTTAGGCACCCTGTCAACTGCCGGGCAGCAAATGTTGGAAATTGCTGATGACAGTACCGAACGGTTAGTTCGCTTGGTGAACAATGTCCTTGATCTACAACGGATTGAATCTGGTAGCGTCATTATGAATCGCCAGACTTGCAATGCCGCTAACTTAATGGTTCAGGCCACTGAGGTGATGCAAGCGATGGCAGAACAACAGGGGGTGACGCTCGTGACCCAACCCCGTGATCTGCTAATTTGGGCTGACCCCGACTACATTCTGCAAACCCTCATCAATTTACTCAGTAATGCTATTAAATTTTCCTTCTCAGGTGGCACAGTTTGGCTCACGGTTGAATCTAGCGGTAATGCAGTCACAACGACACAGGAGCTTGCTTCTGCTGAATCTCAGCGGTCAACGGTAAAACGTACTGTTCATCCTTTCACGATCGCGTTGTTTCGAGTGCGTGATCAGGGCCAGGGAATTCCTCCCGATCAACTGGAACGCATTTTTGAACGGTTTCAACAAGTCGATTCTTCGGATTCCCGCAAGAAAGGCGGCACGGGTTTAGGTCTAACCATCTGTCGTAAAATTATTGAACAACACGATGGCAAAATTTGGGCTGAAAGCGTTTTGGGGCAAGGTAGCACCTTTTCGTTTACATTGCCAGCATTGCTTGAGTAAAATTGCTCACCTATGACGACTAAACGGATTTTGATTATTGATGATGAAGAAACGATTCAAACCGTTGTGCAATTCGGCATCAAAATGGCAGCAGGTTGGGACGTATTGACAGCAAGTTCAGGCACGATCGGCATTCAAACGGCTCAGGCTGAACAACCGGATGTCATTTTATTAGATGTGATGATGCCAGATATGGATGGGATTGCTACGTTTAAAGCCCTGCAAGCGCATTCCCAAACTGAACATATTCCCGTGATCTTGTTAACCGCCAAAGCTCAAACCGCTGAGAAGCGACAATTTAACGATTTGCAAGTCAGTGGAGTCATTACGAAACCCTTTAACTCACTGGATCTGCCCAGACAAATCGCCAAGATCCTGCATTGGTAACGGCAGCCATGAAAATTCTCCTGGTTGAAGATGATGATGTGTTAATTCAACTCCTCACCAAGAGTTTGGCCGCGCATCACTATATTGTGGATGCTGTCAAGGATGCCGAAACAGGCTGGAGATATGCTTCCACTTTTGAGTACGACTTGATTGTGCTCGATGTTGTCTTGCCTCAAGGCGATGGCATCAGCCTCTGCCAGCAGTTTCGGGCCGCAGGATACACTACGCCAATTCTGTTACTCACGGCTCAAGACACCAGCACGACTAAAGTTCAGGGATTAGACGCTGGCGCAGATGATTATGTGGTTAAACCATTTGATCTGCCAGAATTAACGGCTCGGATCCGCGCCTTGCTGCGTCGAGGCAGCGCTCACCCTTTTCCATTACTAGAATGGGGGGATTTATGCTTGAACCCTAGTACTAGTCAGATCACTTATGCCGATCGCCCCCTTAGCTTAACGACTAAAGAATATGAACTGCTGGAACTGTTGCTACGAGAAAGCCAGCATGTCTTGAGTGCCGAGGAAATTCTCGATCGTCTCTGGTCGGCGGCCGAGTTTCCTTCCGAAGCCACTGTGCGTTCTCATATCCGCCGCATTCGGCGCAAGTTAGCCGCGGTAGGCGCGCCGTCTGATCTGATTGGCACAATTCATGGTCGTGGCTACTACCTGAAACCCTTAGAGGCGGATGTGACAGAGCCATCAGCAACGGGTCGTGGTGAGAGTGCCGACTCGTATGTCCCACCTCCCGATGCCCAACAGCAATACCTGACATTTCTTAATCAAACCTGGGTAACAGTTCAGGCCACCAGCTTGCAACAGACCGCTGTACTCCAGCAAATGATTCAGGGCTTACAACGCGATCGTTTAACAGGGCTACAACAGCACCAGGCAAAGCACGTTGCCCACAAACTGGCTGGTACGCTAGGCATTTTTGGTTTGGTTCAAGCTGTCGAACTGTGTCGTCAACTGGAACATTGGTTCGGGAACCCTATCGCCTTATCCCAGCAAGATGTCCCTGCCTTAACGGCTCTAGTGGTGGAACTGCAACATCAGATTGAACAGACGACAACGCTCTCACTATCTCATCTGCCTGGTCAACCGACTGCCCGGATGTTACTGGTTAATCTAGAAACTGACCTGGCCCATGTTCTAACCTCGATCGCGGCAGAGCACGGTATCCAAACAGTAGTTGCCTCATCCCAGCTGCCAAAACTAGACGTTTGGCCACCCGCTCAATCAACTGCCCAACTCCCAGACATTATCCTGCTCCGCATTCCCTCTAGCTGTTCTATCACTAGCGTCATGCCCGGATTAGCTCAGTGTTACCCCTCTGTGCCGATCGTGATGCTTTGTGACCAATGTGGCTTCAGCGATCGATTAGCGGCGGTGCGTCAAGGTAGCCCACTCTTCCTAGATGCTGCCATGTCTCCTCAACAGGTGATTACCTGTGTCCGACATTTTCTTCAGCGTTCGTCGCGATCGGCGAAGGTGATCCTGGTTGATGATGATCAAACCTGGTTAAGTACGTTATCTGCTCTCCTCCAACCCTGGAAATTTGAAATTACCACTCTGGCTGAACCTCAGCAATTCTGGGCTGTGTTGCAGACTGTCACTCCCGATGTGGTGGTGATGGATGCCCTAATGCCGCAGATAACTGGATTTGAATTGTGCCAAATCGTTCGAGGTGACCCCTACTGGCAAAAATTACCAATCTTATTTCTGAGTGCTTTGACTGATGCCCGTAGTCAGCAGTATGCCTTTACCGCTGGGGCAGATGATTATTTATATAAACCGATCGCGGGTGCAGAACTGGCTCAACGGATCCTGCAACGTTTAGAACGAGTCCGGACATTATCAGCGCCAAATTAGCTGGAGTCTCGCCATTAGTGCCGCAGATTGGCTGAGTTATAAATTAGGGAAGGAGGCGTTGGTGAAGCGGGGACGGTTTGTTGCAGGGTATTCACTTTCTGGTTCAGATCCC
>DATNPU010000246.1:0-2478 GCA_036703105.1 Microcoleaceae cyanobacterium | reverse complement strand
AGGTTGTGCCCCCGATCAGCAGTCGCGTCAATAAGTTGCGATTGAGGCTACCGATCGCACCCACCTGCTGCGAAAGTAATTGACTAAGCTTGAACGAGTTGAGCGATGACCTTGGGCGAGCCATAATCAGTATTTGTAAGTGGGGAGAACGCTAATTCATTAGGGCTTCTCCACCAAAGATAATAAATAGTTCTGTCGAATTTTAATATTTAAATCTTTGCTCTCCCTCAACTTGGTTTCCTGCTCGATCGTCTCATCTTCCTGAAATGAAAGAGAGGCGGCAAGTTGTAGGTTGTCCTACACTCGGCCTAGAATTCAGCCAGTGATTGGCATTCCAGGTCACAAACCTCCCGTGGCGATCGGGTTGCAGAGATCCGTGAGTAGCAAGACTAAGCTTTTAACAAAATTAGCCGGAGTGCATCAAGTTGAATATGCCAGGGGAGTGGATTTTGCTTTAAAGTCTCCCACTTTTCTTTAAACACTTCTGCCTGCACATGATAATCCTGGGCATCAGTCGGCTGAGTATTGAATTTGAGAAACACAGTCATGCGATGGGGAGTTTCACTGGTGGCAACGAGCCAACAAGGAAAGGTATTTGGTTGGTGAGAATTTTCGGTAAAGCGAAGTTGATGAGCGCGAATGCCGACGTAGGCCAGACGATCGAGTAAGGGTTCAATTACCTGTAAGCGAATCCCCCAATCCGTGGCCAAAATCTCTTGTTCAGTCAGTGCCTCTACCTGGGAAAAGTTTTTGCATCCAGTTAATTGGGCCACTCCCAGCACTCCGGGATGGTCAAACACCTCGTATTTAGAACCCGATGCCAGCACCTGTCCTTTGTCTAGCACCAGCAAGTTTTGGCAGACTCGGTAAGCTTCTTCCAAATTGTGAGTGACCAATAAACTGACCCCGTTAAAACTGCGAAGTCGGGTTGTCATTTCCTGTTCCATCTGACTACGCAAATGTGTATCCAGGGCCGAAAACGGTTCATCAAGTAATAGCACTTCGGGTTCACTGGCGAGTGCGCGGGCCAGTGCTACCCGTTGTTGTTGCCCACCGGAAAGCTGAGTGGGATAGCGATCGCCGTATCCTTGTAACTGCATCGCGGCTAGTTGGGCTTCTACCCGTTGCCGCACTTCACGGCTTGAAAGTGTTTTCGGTAAACCAAAAGCAATATTCTTGGCCACGGTCATATGAGGGAACAGCGCATAGTTCTGCACCAGAAACCCGATCCGCCGATCGCGGCTAGGCACATTAATACTGTGTTTGGCATCAAATAGCACCCGCCCATTTAACCCAATCTGTCCACTAGTGGGGCTTTCCATACCAGCGATACAGCGTAGTAACATACTTTTTCCGGCTCCCGATCCCCCTAATATCCCCAAGGTTGATTCGGTGACATCAAAGGCTAAATCTAAATCAAAGTTCGCCAGACGCTTGCTCAGATTAACGGTTAACCCTGATCGACTATGGGCAGGCGGGAATGAATCGATTTTGGCTACTACAGCATCACGTCGCGTGACCGCAATTGCCTGTCTCACGGTACTAACGTTGCGCGATCGACGTTTTTGCCGCTGCTCCTGCCAGAAATTGACCGCAAAGATCCCGGATAGTGACATTGAGATAATCACAACGACCCAGAACCATGCTTCATTCATAGCTCCCGCTTCGACGGCAAAATAAATGGCCATTGGAATTGTCTGGGTCTGCCCGGGAATATTTCCGGCCAGCATCAGAGTAGCTCCGAATTCACCTAAAGCCCGGGCAAAGGCCAGCACTGTTCCGGCCAGCACTCCCGGTAGGGCTAAGGGCAGCATGACTTGGCGAAACACCGTCCATTCGGAAGCCCCCAGTGTCCGGGCTACCGCTAACAAATTTCGATCGACCTGTTCAAAGGCGCCTAACGCGGTGCGGTACATCAATGGAAAGGACACTACCATAGCGGTGAGCACTGCCCCATACCAGGTAAATACCACGCTGAAGTCAAAGGACATTAGTAGTTGACCCGCAGGCCCATATTTGCCGAAAAACAACAGTAGCAGAAACCCTACCACAGTTGGTGGCAGGATCAGAGGCGAGACAAAGATCCCTTCCAGTAAGGATTTCCCTTTTCCCCGATAACCCAACATCCAGTAGGCCGCGCCAACCCCTGTCAAGAACGTTAAGACAGTGGCGAGTAGAGAAACCTTGAGCGAGATCCACAGGGGCGCTAGGTCGGGTGGCACTACAAACGGGTCATTCATCGTAGAACGGAGTCACCAATGAGAACTCTTTGGGCAGGACGGGAAGGAAAACCTCTAAAGGCGGCTATTTGACAATAAAGCCGTACTGCCGCAATACGCCTTTGGCTGCGTTGCCAGAGAGGTATTTAACAAATGCCTTGGCATCATCAATATTTTTGCTACTTTTGAGCACTGCCATTGGATACACGATCGGTGAATGATATGCATTACTAGCAGTCACTGCAACCTTCACTTTGTT
>DATNPU010000205.1:0-3390 GCA_036703105.1 Microcoleaceae cyanobacterium | reverse complement strand
AGTAAAAGGAAATGACTCTCTGAGTCTGCCCTTGACTTAATATTCCCTCTGTTTGCAAGATCTAACTCAAGCCGAGTCCCTTGAATGAAGAGATTTGTGAACCTAGCTTAATGTTTCGCAACTGCTCAAGAAATCTGGTATCTATTTATGCCGCAACAAGCTCGAGATGACGATCGCGAACAGCGCATTACGATGCAAGTCTTTGTCGATGTTTATGAGGAAGCAGAAGCTGGATTGAGTTGGTATTATTACTTGCAACATCGACTGCAATTTCCATTTAAAGCACATTGGACAAAAAATCGTCATCAAGGGCCAACACCTAGCGGTGAAGTAGTTGAGGTGGTCGGTTTACCCCACGAAGATGAATGTGAACGTGAGGTCTTGGTCAATATCTGCTACCGGGAAGGCGACCTCGAAGATGAGTTTGCCGTACCCTTAACCCATATTGTCCCGATCGATGCCGATGCGGATACGCAGGAAGCGATCGCAGATTGGCATTACTGGGTAGATATGGGGCATGGTTCAGGGGAAGCCGCGATATGACGGTGTATCAAGTACGGTTACTCAATCCAGAGTTAGGGCTTGATCGCACGATCGCTGTCCCAGAAGGCGACTATATTTTGGATATGGCCGAACTGCAAGGAATTCGTTTACCTTCGGGGTGCAAACAGGGAGATTGCTCAGCCTGTGTGGCCAAAATCGTCGAGGGCACGATCGATCAAAGCGAACAAAAATTTCTGCAACCTGAGGAAATTGCGGCAGGTTATACGATTACCTGCGTGGCCACACCACTTTCAGACTGTACCTTATTGACTCATCAAGAAAAAGTCTTATATCACTCGGCATTGTATCGCTAGGGGCACACGATGACGATCGACCTATATTTGATTCGCCACGGTTTGGCCGGAGAACATGGCAGTTATGCGAACGATGACGAACGTCCACTGACTGAGGAGGGTAAACAGAAAACTCGGCAAGTGGCCAAGCGCCTCCGCGACCTGGGGGTACACTTTGATCTAATTGTGACCAGTCCGTTAGTGCGGGCCCGGCAGACCGCCGAGATCTTGCAAGACGTTGGCTTAAGTCAGCAGGTAGAAATCAGTGGCACACTAGCTCCGGGAGGCGAGTTGTCTGAGTGGCTCCAATGGTTAGCCTCGACAACGCTGTCCGATCGCCCCTGTCTAGCGCTTGTTGGTCACGAACCAGGATTAAGCCGATGGGCAGAAACCTTAATTTGGGGGAGTGCTAAAGGTGCTTTAGTGCTGAAAAAGGCTGGCGCGATCGGCCTAACGTTACCTAAAACTGGCTCACCGATCGGCAACAGTTCTCTCTTTTGGTTGACTCCGCCCCGGTTATTATTAACACCATGAATGGCGAATACTGCTCAGAAATTATCTTTACTCAATTGCTAATTACTGATTCCTCATTGTTCACTGAATTGTTCACTGACAGTACCGATACCGTGATGTATTCTAAAGATACTAAGCGCGCGAAATAATTAAGGTAAGTGGCGATGGCAGCTCAATCAATGGATCAAAAAACGGTCAGAGGTTGGCAGGCGGTATTGGCTCCGCATGGGATGGGCTATCGAATTAAGCTGTTATCCCAACTATTGGCCCGCCGCTTTCAGGAGCACCTCGATCCGTTTGGGCTAACGCCATTTCATTGGGTGGTTCTGTGTTGCCTTTGGGAAGAAGATGGACTGGCCACGTCCAGTATTGCGGAAAAATTGCAGCAGGTCGGTGGTACGCTTACCGGCGTCCTCGATCGCATGGAGGAACGGGGAGTAATTCGGCGGGAACGCGATCAAAACGATCGCCGGATCTGGCGAATTTGGCTCACGGATGCTGGCCGGAAATTAGAAGATATTTTGCCCCCGATCGCGGTAGAAATTCGGGAACAGGCGATGCAAGGGATTCCACTCGCTGAGCGAGAACGCTTGTCGGATCTAGTCGATTTGATCATTGCCAATCTGACTTAATCGCTTTTGATAGCTGATGCCAATGAAATCAGGGCGGATAGTAAGCCATCTCTACTAGATGTTGCACTTTGAAGTTACAGCAAGTTTTAGTTGAGTAGTCCACACACTTAGCCCCCTAAACTCTCCAAACTGGGGTAGGGGGCGAAAACGGCTATAACTGAATTCCCACCTTTTAGCGGGTAGCTTCTAATAAGCGCGAGAAGTAAAAGCGAGTTTTGGTCATCGCATTACGCTGCATCTTCCAACCGAGATCTTCCAAAATCTTCACGACATCAGCTTCTTTGTGGAGATACGCGCGAGTGGCTTTGCTAGGCCCAGGGAAGAAATCACCAATCCGTTTGAGCAGTGTGTAGCACGGGGTTTTGGGGGCAAAGCTGAGAATCAGTCGGGATTCGGCCAACGAACTGAGATGAGAGATCATAGCTGCGGCTTTGTCCTGGGGATAATGGATCAACACATCTAGGCAAATGACCGTGTGATAGCGGCCAGTCAACGACTCTAGATCATGCACTTCAAATACAGGATTTTGGCTTTGCCCTAATTCCTCTGTCGCCCTGGTTTTAGCCTCTTCAACCATTTTTTCGGAAATGTCACTGGCAAATACTTGTGCTCCTGCTTCTGCCAGGGGAATACTGAGGCTACCCACCCCACATCCAGCATCACAAATTGATAAAGCAGGGAGATTGCCATCGGCCCGGAGCCACTCCAGCAGAGTATCTACCGTTTTTTGATGGCCAGTGCGGATATCCAGTTGGACTTTATTAACTTCACCATCTCCATAAATCCGCCGCCAGCGATCGAACCCAGTGGCATTAAAATAATCCTTAACGATCGTCTTATCATCGAGTGCCGTCATGCGAACCTGTTTCCCCGTGGTTTGTTAACAATTAATTATTATCAGGGGCGAGGGGAGTCAATTCAATCCGATCGGCAGATCAGCTCTACGGGAAGCCTTGCGGGTGCGATCGCCAAAACCATGACAGAGGTGCTGATGCTGTCATGATTTTGGACTTGATTGGTAAAGCCTGCGGACTGGAGTTTTAAATGATGATGATCGGTTCCTCAATCGTGAAATCGGTAGCGGCGAGCATTGGTGCGCCCGCTAAGGTCGCAAATTGCCCCCCTCGCACCAACGCATCCAAAATCGGTGTATAGAATCCGGCGGCACTACCGTTAGCATTGTAGAACAAGTTACCATTATTGCTGTTATAGACAATGATGGCATTACTTGTTGCGGCATCGGCATCACTGCCCACGATCTCAAACTCGCTAGCAATGCTGAAACCGTTTCCGCCGACGCTTTGTAGAGCAGTGAACGTTTCTTTGCCGAGTACGAGTTTGTCGCCTTCCCAGCGATTAAAACCAGTAATTTGATCAATGCCGATGTCGCTACTGATAAACGAGCGCCA
>DATNPU010000202.1:0-2055 GCA_036703105.1 Microcoleaceae cyanobacterium | reverse complement strand
CATGTTGGATCTGATGCTACCAAAAGTAGATGGATTCACCGTCTGTCAGCGTCTGCGCCGAGATGAACGCACAGCAGATATTCCGGTACTGATGCTGACAGCACTCGGACAAACCCAAGATAAGGTAGAAGGGTTTAATGCCGGTGCCGATGACTACCTGACGAAACCATTCGAAGTTGAAGAAATGCTCGCTCGGGTGCGAGCCTTGCTACGCCGTACCGATCGCATTCCGCAGGCCGCCAAACATAGTGAAATTCTCAACTATGGCCCGTTAACCCTGGTGCCCGAACGGTTTGAAGCCATTTGGTTTGACCAAACGGTAAAACTGACTCATTTGGAATTTGAACTACTCCACTGTTTACTGCAACGGCATGGTCAGACCGTCTCTCCTGGCGAAATCCTCAAAGAAGTGTGGGGGTACGAACCGAATGATGATATTGAAACCATTCGAGTGCATGTGCGCCATCTTCGGACCAAGCTAGAACCTGATCCCCGCCATCCTCGCTATATCAAAACCGTCTACGGCGCAGGCTATTGTCTGGAGCTACCCGCTACCGGAGGGCAAAACAGCGAATCTTGACAACTCCCATCAGTTAGAAGACATCGTTAAGATAGACATGCTAAGAGCTAAGAAGCTTTAGCTCATTAGTTTTGAGGTGTTATTTAACCCTTGCAACCTTATCGATTTAGCTGGTTTGATTGGTTTTGTCTCTGGTATCCACCAGGGTGGCTAATTTTATTCAATCGCCACTGGCAACACTACAAATCTGACCCAGAAGGTTGGAATTGGCTGGAATATCTACTATTTCTCCTGCCTGGTGGCTTCTACCTCGCTTTGACAATTCGGTGGTTGCGGTTAGGAGGGCGATCGCCCACTAGCCCAACTTCTCTTGAGCCAGATCCCGGTTATCAACAAGCCTTCCGGGCAGAAGTCCTGGCTCCGATCGTGCAGCATTATTTCCGGGGCGAACTCCATCACCTGGAACATCTGCCTGACGCTGGTGCCATTATCATTGCGATGAACCATGCGGGTATGTGTTTTCCCTGGGATTTCGTGGGCTTAGCCCTGCTGCTGAGTCAGCATAAAGGTTGGTGCGTTCAGCCCCTGGCGCATCCGTTGTTTTTTGACCATCCTTGGTTGCGGTGGTGGTTACCATCAGGTTGGGCTCAGACTCTAGGTGGGGTACGGGCAGACGTCCACCATTTTGAAGCGGCGATCGCCCAAAAAACGGTACTGCTGTATGCCCCAGAGGGTTGGCGAGGGTTAGCCAAAGGCTGGCAACAGCGCTATCAACTGACCCAGTTTGATCCTAGCTTTGTGCGGCTGAGTATCCGCTATCAAACGCCAGTGATTCCGGTGGCTTGTTTAGGCAGCGAAGCGCTACATCCGTTTACCTTCAATATCAAGCCTCTGGCTGACTGGCTAAAGTTGCCTATGTTTCCCCTGTCCCCGTTAATGCTGGCCTTTATTCTGTTTCCATCAATGGGAGTTTGGGCGATGCGATCGCGGTTAAACTACTACTTTCAGCCCATTTGGCGACCGTGGGAACAACCACAATTTGAGCCAGCCAAGACACCCCAAACTCCGCCGAAACGGGCCATGATCATGCAGTTAGCCGAAGACTTACGATCGCGGCTACAAGCGGCAATTTGTGACCTCCGGCAGTCACCCTTGGCGAATGCAACAGCCACGAAAAGCCCAGAAGCTGAAACGCCGACAGTTCCTGGTTCCTAATCATATTAGAGAGCGATAAGCCGAACTAATCAGCCAGTTTGTCTAACAAAACTTTACAAAAAGAGGGGGTTCAGACTCATAATAAGGGAGAGCTTACATTCCGGTAGATTGTTTGCAGGGAGGTTCATGCATGGTCGCACTTACGGAACGCGCTTCAGCCCGCTTGACAATGCAAACCCTTGAATTGGCGGATGAGACAACGGCATTTCGCTCTTTAGATTGGGATCGCGATCGCTTTGATATTGAATTTGCCTTGACGAATGGCACCACCTATAACTCTTTCTTAATTGAAGGGGAAAAAGTGGCACTGATTGACACCT
>DATNPU010000025.1:0-13085 GCA_036703105.1 Microcoleaceae cyanobacterium | reverse complement strand
TTTTTTGCGGGATTCCGGCTTTAAAGTGCTGGTGGCCCAAAGTGGCAAGAGCGCCTTACAGAAGGTAGAGTACGCCAAACCGGATTTAATTCTGCTGGATATTTTGATGCCAGAAATGGATGGGTTTGAAACCTGCTCGATATTGCAGTCCCAGGCGGCGACCAAAGAGACGCCGATCATCTTCATGACGGCCCTGTCAGAAACCGTTGATAAGGTTAAAGGCTTACGTCTGGGAGCCGTCGATTACATCACCAAGCCGTTTCAACAGGAGGAGGTGCTGGCTCGCATTCAACTTCATTTAAAGCTGCGCCATTTGACTCAGCAGGTACAAGCGCAAAACTTCCAACTTGAACAGCAAATTCAGGAACGCATTCTGGTAGAAGAAATGCTCCGGCAGCGGGAGGTGCAGCTGCGGCTGATTACGGATGCCCTACCTGTGATGATCGCCTACATCGATCGCGAGCACTGCTATCGGTTTGTCAATCGCGGTTATGAAGAGTGGTTTCAGCTGCCCCGGGCTGCCCTCCAAAATATGCACATACGCAGCTTACTCGGCGAAGCACTCTATCAGGAACTGTTACCGAAGCTGACCCAGGCCCTGTCAGGGCAAACGGTCACCTATGAAAATACTCTGCCTCGCCAGGATCAGTTACGGCAGCTGGAAATCACCTATGTCCCTCATTTTGAGCGTAATACCGTGCAGGGAGTCTATGTGCTGGCTCAGGATGTAACTGAACGCAAACAACTGGAACGGCAGCTCTTGCGATCGCAACGGATGGAAAGTCTAGGGACTTTAGCGAGTGGGATTGCCCATGATCTGAACAACTTGCTTACTCCCATTTTGATGTCAGTGCAGTTGCTAGGCACAAAATATCAGGATGATCAAAGTCAACGCTGGTTGAAGTTGCTGGAAGCGAATACAAAACGAGGGGCTGATTTGATTCGGCAGGTGATGTCATTTGTCCGAGGGATAGAAGGTAAACATACCCTGATTCAGCCCGAAAACTTACTGCGGGAAATCAAGCAAATCGTGGACGAAACATTTCCGAAATCCATTACGATTTCCACACAGATTGCTCCAGAACTATGGGTGGTTTCTGGCGATTCTACCCAATTGCATCAAGTCTTGATGAATCTGTGTGTGAATGCGCGGGATGCTATGCCCAAGGGCGGCAAGCTCCAGCTGTTAGCGAAGAATCTAGAGGTTGATGCGGCCTTTATTCAGGCTCATCCAGAAGCCAAAATGGGAGCTTATTTACGGCTGACTATTACTGATACTGGCATGGGGATCCCTCCCGAAGATCTCGATCGCATCTTTGAACCGTTCTTTACAACCAAGGAATTTGGTAAAGGGACTGGCCTGGGATTATCAACGGTCACAGGGATTGTCAAAAGTCACGGCGGCTTTATCACTGTGGCAAGCGAACTGAATCAAGGGACACAATTTAATGTGTTTTTACCGGCGATCGCGCCCACAGGGAGTACTCAGTCAGAAGATAGTGATGTGTCTGATGGGCAAGGAGAAACTATTTTAATCGTAGATGATGAAATGGCTATTTGTGAAATCGTGCAAAACTCATTAGAAGCCCATGGTTACCAAACATTAACGGCTCAGGATGGAGTAGAAGCCATTTCTTCGTATATGCAACATTGTCAAGATATTGACTTAGTCATTGTTGATATGATGATGCCGTCAATGGATGGAGCATTGGCGATTCGAGCCTTAAAAGAGATGAATCCACAAGTGCGAATTGTAGCGGTCAGTGGATTAGTCACCAATGAAGTGTGTACAGATGGCACGGAACCTGATGTTCTCGCTTTTCTGCCCAAACCATTTACCATTAAGGATTTACTAACTACGGTTAGCATGGTGCTCAAGCGTTGAGCTAGTTTGAGTAGACTAATGCCCCTCAGAACAGAAACGACGATCGCTCTCAATAATCAGCAATTCTGCCAGAGAGCGATCGTCATACATTCTAAAAGTACTGAGTGCTGAGTGCTGAGAATAGGTGAATTGTTACTCCAACGCACTCGACGCTCGGCACAGCCTTAACCAGATAGCAACCGTTAGATGAGCACAAAATCTCTGGCGGTAAGCGTTGTGGTATCTACGCCGGTTAACGTAGCTAATACCTCGTTAGTAGAGGCTACCAGAATGTTGTTACCAGAGAAACTGAGATCGCCAAAGGTTAAGCCACCGGCTAATCCAATCACATCAGGGCCAGTTCCAAAATCAGTAATGGTATCTGTCCCTTCACCCTTGGCTAACACAAAAACGTCCTTACCGTTACCACCCGTGAGAACATCGTCACCGCGATTTCCCCGTAGGGTATCTTTGCCATTGCCACCCACCAGTGTGTCATCGCCAACAAATCCAGTTAATTCATCGGCGCCATTGCCACCATTGAGTGTTTGGTTTGCCACCAGGAACGCCAGTTGTCCACCTTCAACTAAATTCTGGCTGGTTAGCGCATTACCTGTAAGGCTATGGGCTTGAACATCGAATAGGAATAAACTGCCTGGTGCTTGCTCAAACAGGCTAGAAACATCTAAGATTCCAGAGGTTTCCCAATTCCCGATGTCGGTTGGTTGGCTGTCGGTTTGCCCAGTCGGAATGGCAGAACGATCGATCTGAGCGATGCGGGTTAGATCACCTGTTTCGGGATCGAGTTGCCAGATCGAAGCTTCTTCGCCAGAAGTGCCACCAAATAAGGTTGAGGGGGTGGTGGAGCGGTCTTCTTGGATGTAGATAAAGCCATCACTTGACCAGTTCACATTATCAGGGTTGCGTAATCCCTGATCAGGATTGCTAAATTGACCGGCTCCAGCATCATCCCCATCATAAAGAATTTTGAGCTGAGCAGTAATTGCCCCCTGAGCTAGCTGAGCGAAATCTACATCCACTAAATAGGTTGTACCCCAGGTATCTACACCCCCAAATAGTTCGGCTCGTCCCGTAGAAGCCAGCACCACTTGAGTGCCATCCGCTGGATTAGTTGAGACATCCTCTGGACGGGAAAATTGGAAGTTACTCACGGCTCTGGCCAAAGCGTCTTGTTTGGTCTGGGTGGCATAGCCTTGTTCATCGTAGGCAAGCTCAGTTGCCCTGATCGTGCCATCGCCATTCAGGTCTTCGCGAGTATTCTTCAAGTCAGGTCGGTAGTAGTCAATCTCAACAAATTGGCCTGCCAGACTATGACCTGTACCGTTGAATTGACTAGGATTGGCTTCGATCTCGTCTGTGCTAGAGGTTGGATCATCTGCTACCCAAACATAAAGTTTGCCCTGGCTTAACCCATTCCGTCCCAGAAAGTTACCAGTGGGATTTTTATCACCAACATACAGCAACAGTGGCGCCCCCGCACGATCGTCGCCAATCAAAAACGCGACTTTATCGGTTCGTCCGGTATTCAGTTCTGTAACATTTTCCCAAGCCGCATGTCCCATAGCGGGAGCGGCCCATAAATCGCCAGTAGCGGTATCTAACGCCCACTCGGTTCCACCACTGTTCTCTTCTCCAGCAAAGTAGATCCGATCTTGTAGCCCAATCCCATTACCAAACTGATGGGCTTCGATTAGTTGACCAGAGCAAAAGCGGTTGAGGCTACCAAAATCTAGCTGAGTGGCCGGATCATTGACAACATGACCCTCCCGATCGTAAATCGTGTCAAATGCCAAGCCAGAATCAACAATCTGTAAGGTTTGACGATCGATGTCGAAGTAGCTTAATCGGGCCCCACCGGGAATGGTAACGCTACCGTTTGTTCCGTCAACTTGATAACTGTAGCCACGCCCATTCGCAATTTCGTGGTTAACGATGACTCGTACTGTGTTGTCATCTAACTGATAAGCCCCAATGCCATCTAAAATTCCAGGAGGGGTATATCCATCAATAGTTTCTCCTACAGTAAAAACTGGGTCAACGACATAACCATTCTGCCCAGTGACCATTGCCTCTGCGCTCGTATCAAAAGCCATAATTTCCCTGAATGCCTTGCTCTATAGGATGAATGAAGTTACCCAGGGGAAACCGTATCACGATCGCTTTTCTAACCTGTGTTTTCTGCATCACTATGCCGCTTTTTCAGTTACTTATTAAGTGCAATAGAAATTGTCATCAATATATATTTGGCTTTGAATGATTAATATGTTTGGGGATTCTACTTAGTATTAGCAATTGCCTTACAGTTTTACATAGTTGTGTAGACTAACGTCGAGCATACGCCGATTCAATTACATCTCCGCCTCTCTCAATACCTTCAGTATGTCGAAACGTATATTGCTAACCTTTGTATAGTGAGAGGTTAGTTTCTTCTGAGAGAATAGCAGCGATCGTCTAGTGTGATTTAGCTCTGCCCTGGAATTTAAGCGCGATCGAGTAATCCACTACGGGTATCAAATCACACATGCTACTGAGATGAAAAAACGGGCGGAGCAAACCAGTTTTAGATCGAATTAAAAAGAAGTTCGCTCATTGGCCAGAGTTTCACTATAATCAAGCCCATTCCATTTCAGTGTGTTGTGGAGACTGCACGTTACTCCTTGATTTACCGCTTATGACGTTTATTTCCCTGTCCTATGCTGTCTTTCTGCTCAGTGTCCTGGGCATCTACTGGTCAGTCCGCCAGCAGCAACTCCGGCTTTGGACACTACTTATTGCTAGCTTGGTGTTCTATGCCTCCCTGCCCGGTCAGCAAGCAGGCTATATCCCCCTATTGCTAGCAGGCACTTGGGTAAATTTTCGCTTGGGGCAAGCGATCGCGATGCCTCCCGACTGGCGGATCAATGACTGGCAGTTCGCCCAACAAGACTGGAACCGTCGCCGCTTAAAGTTACTCTGGTTCGGAATTGCCATTAATGTGCTACTGCTATTTGGCTTTAAGTACATTCCCTTTGCCCTAGCGAACTTAGGCGCCTTATTTGGCTCGCCGGCCTTACAAACAGGAGCCCAATGGACGAGCTTGAACCTGATTGTGCCTCTAGGTCTAAGCTTCTTTTGTTTTGAGTGCATTGCTTATTTAGTCGATGTCTATCGAGGGGCGCCAGCCACTCATCAATTTCTCAAGTTTTCTGCCTATAAATTATTCTTCGCTAAACTGCTATCGGGACCGATTACGCGGTATCAGGCCATGGCCCCGCAGTTACAAGCGCAATCGCCTCCTACCGTCGATCGCGTGGCCGATGGTCTATGGTTGATTGCCTGTGGCGCCATCAAGAAAGGCTTATTAGCCGATAATTTAGGCATTTTGGTCGATCTGAGTTTCCAAAATCTGCAACGGGCGGGTAGTGGTGATTTGTGGTTAGCCACCTTTGCTTATGGGTTTCAGCTTTACTTAGACTTTAGTGGCTACGTCGATATGGCCCGTGGGACAGCGGTGCTACTGGGGTTCAACCTGCCGCCTAACTTTGATTTTCCTTACCTGACCACCAATATCTCTGAATTTTGGCGACGCTGGCACATGACCTTAGGGGACTGGCTGCGGAATTATTTATACTTTCCGCTGGGTGGCTCTCGTCAAGGTGTGTGGCGTACCTGCTTGAACTTGATGATTGTGATGGCGATCGCGGGTCTTTGGCATGGTGCCGCATGGGGCTTCGTCGTTTGGGGGATTTTGCATGGTGTGGCATTAGTGGCCCATCGGTTAACGGATCTGATTTCTAAGCAAAGTAAGCGTCTGAGTCGCTTCTGGAACAGCCTGTGGGGTGTTTTAACCGCCTGGTTCCTGACTCAGTTCATGGTGTTCTTCACCTGGATCTTTTTCCGCTTACCTAATCTGAAAGACTCCTGGTATGTAGTGCAGCATCTCTGGGGTAAGTCTGCCGATCCGCAGTTTGCCCAGAAGGTCTATGTGGAAACGATCGGGCTTGATCCCTTACAAATCGCCCTCCTGCTTTGTCTGATGCTGGGGGTGATGGTGGTGTTCTACACCTTCAAGCATGTCCTCAAACTGCAACTCAGTTGGACATTTAAACTGATGTTAGTTCCTGCCTGCCTCTTTGCTGTTTGGCTCTTAGCCCCTCAAGGAGCCTTACCCTACATCTACTTTGATTTCTAAGACTGGTAAGGGAACGATCGTAGGGGCAACTTAACGACAGCCCCTACGTTCAGAACGGTATCTGTACTTGCAGGATAATAGTTTGCCCTGACTGCGGATGCTGGAACTGGAGAGCCTTAGCATGAAGATGCAAGCGATCGCAGCTCACCTCACACCCATACAAGCGATCGCCCAGGATTGGTATCCCTAACCCCCTTGGATCAGCGGCATGAACGCGTAATTGATGGGTTCGACCTGTGATGGGTATAAATTCGATCCGAGTTGTTGCCGTTTTATCCAAGACCTTAAATTGAGTCTGACTGGGTTTACCGCGTTGAAGATCAACTTTTTGTCGCGGTCGATCGCTCGGATCACTCCACAAGGGTAAATCAATCAGTCCTTGAGCTTGAGTTAGCTCACCAGCCAGAATTGCTTCATACACCTTATAAATTGTTCGTTGCTGAAATTGTTGGCTTAAAGCTTGGTACGTTTGGCGATCGCGAGCTAACACCAAAATTCCCGAGGTATCCTGATCCAACCGATGGATAGTTAAAAGTGCATCTCCATCCGAGAGTAAATGCCGCAATCGACTCAGCACACTATCTTGGCGATCGTGATAACGTCCCGGAACCGATAACAATCCGGCTGGTTTATCGATGGCAATCAGCCAATCATCTTCGTAAATAATCGGTACACGATCGAGGATTTGCACCACAGGAGGATCTTTGGACAACTGGGATGACAACCCTGACAGTAAAAATCCCATCAGCGGTTGGCAACGTTCGACACAGGCTCCATAGAATTCACCCGAAATTCTGTCACCATTAGGTGCATCGCCTCCCCACCAAAATTCTGCCATTGCGATCGGCCTTAATCCCTGAGTGGCCGCATAATGCAGGAGTTTCGGCGCACAGCACTCGCCCGTTCCCGTTGGCATGGTTCCCCCTGGCATGACTTGATTGAGCGCGAAGGATTGCCCCGCAAAATTAGTGATCCAGTAATGCTGATGCATTTGGGTTTGTAATTGCCGAGATAATGTCTTGCGTTGCTGCTTTAAGGTTCGAATGCGTTGATCAGCAACCTCTAGACTTTGTTTAAGTGGCTCTAATTCAGCCGCTTGTTGTCGCTTCAATTGTCGCCGTTCGATGCCATCTCGCTGGCTTTGGTGTGCCAACTGCTTGAGCTGAATCTCTAATTGTTCCCCATCCAATGTCTCTAAAAAAATCTGGCGTTGTTGCTCCCGAGATAGCTGACGTTGCCGATGGCTGACTGTGAGCTGTTGTAACACTCGATCGCAGTGTTCACACAATGCAGCATATTGAGATCGCTCTGGTAACTGTTGCAAGTAGATCAGCTCTTGTTTAATCGCGTCTAAAGCGGCCAGAGTTTGCGCTTCCTCTATAGCCACCCGATCGCGTCCAGGAATCGGCGGCACCCAACCAGCCACCATACGCTCACCCTGCAACAATCCGGAGAATGCTTTCAGCACTTGCCGTTCTCCGGCTGCCGTTTCGACCAGCAATACACCATACATCTTGCCCTCACGCCCATAGCGATCGTCTGTGGATAGTTCTTGCATTAACTGACGAGCGATCGCTTCTACCTCCCAGGTGCGTGGTAAGCGCAACCAATCCCCGGTTTGAGGACAACGACCTTCATACCAATAGCTAGGGGAAGCATGATTCATACTCTGCCGCACAATCAGTTTAGTTTCACTGCGAGTACATTAACCACTCTAATCCTCTCTAGCCATAGTTCTTTGCAGCATCTGGCATCCAGCTTTAATCCTTAAGGATGTCTATCAGCTAGAGCCTACGTTGTTTGAGCAAACAACCGTTTGCTGATTCATTTTTGGCATTCGTTTAAGCAAAGATGCCATTTACTCTTTCAAACTGCCGTTTACTTTCTCATTTTGGTGTTTTGCTTCCTAATTTTGTCATTTGACTGACTGATTTTGGTGGTTTCCGTAAGTCAAACGACCATTTGCTATCTCAATTCAGTATTTTGCTGACTCAATTTAGTAGTTTCCGCAAGCAAAATGGCCATTTGCTATGTCAAACTGCGGTTTGCTTACTCTTTTCAGTAATTCGCGCATTATTTCACGCCTGTAGCTCCGTACAAATGACAATCGCGAACTTGGGTGGGTTTACTCAGAAATTCAGCCAGGTCATTTCGGTTCTGGAGAAGAGGATCCATTTCCAGTCCACGATCGTAAAGTTAAACAAACTTTCTGGAATTTGTTCATGCTGTTTGTAGCTATTCCCATCTCCCCAGAGGTATATTTTTTACCACAGTTCTAGCCCCTGCTATGGTAATTGCATTGTTTAGAACCGGTAGAAGCTATACACAGGGGTCATTTTTTTACCTCTAATGGTGACTTATGAAATCTCAATTTCGGCTTGCTGGATTGCGATCGCTACGGCAATCTCGGAAAGCTATGCAGATAGCCGCTTCGGTTGCGCTTTCGACATTGACGGCGGGGGCGATCGCGACTCTGCCCGTTAAGGCCACCCCTCAGCCTAACTCAGCGACAGCAGGAACAATTTCCCTCTCAACCCAAAAGCCGATTTCCTTCAATCAACCCTCCCTCGCCCAGGTAAATCCTAATCTGCCAGTACAGCAAATGGGGATGCTGGACATTCTGCCCGGAGTGGTGATTGGTGGCATTATCCTGATTGGTGGGGCGCTCTTCTTCTCCTCAATTACTGGATTAGTCATTGTTGGTGAGCAAGAAGTTGGCATTGTCGTGAAGAAATTTGGGGGTAAGTTGCCGCCTGGACGCTTAGTGGCACTGAATGGAGAAGCGGGGTTTCAAGCCGATACGCTGGTTCCCGGTTGGCACTGGGGCTTTTTCCCCTGGCAATATGCGGTCAAGAAGGAATCCGTTGTCGCCGTCCCCCAAGGTGAAATTGCGCTGATTGTGGCGAATGATGGAACATCGATTCCATCAGAACGGATTCTGGCCAAAGTGGTTCCCTGTGATAACTATCAGGATGCTCGCAAGTTCTTGGTGAATGGTGGGGAGAAAGGCCGACAGATGGGCTTCCTCACCGCTGGGACCTATCGGATTAACACCGCACTATTCAAAGTGATCACTGCCGCCAATGCGAACCAGTATGGGATGGCACCAGAGAAGCTGCGGGTTTACACCGTGCAGCCTGACAAAGTCGGGATTGTGACCACTCTGGATGGGATTTCGATCGAAGCGGGCGAGATGGCAGGTTCTACTGTGCCCGGACACAACAACTTCCAGAATGGCGAGAAATTCATCCATGCGGGTGGCCGCCGGGGCTTACAAGAACAGATTCTCTTGTCAGGGTCTTGGAACCTCAACCCTTGGTTTGTACAGGTAGAACAGGTGGCCATGACGGAGATTCCGATCGGGTATGTGGGCGTAGTGATTTCCTACGTTGGCAAAGCCCACGAAGATGTCAGTGGGGTAGCGTTCACGCATGGTGATCTCGTGCATCCTGGCCATAAAGGGGTCTGGACAGAACCGCTTTATCCGGGGAAACATCCCATGAATACGCGGGTAATGAAGGTTGAGTTAGTGCCAACGACCAACATTGTGCTGAACTGGTCGGGGCGCACCGAACGCCACAATTATGATGAGAAACTGGCCTCCCTCGGTGTGCGATCGCGGGATGGATTTGCCTTTGCTCTAGAAATTGCCCAAATCATTCATGTGGGAGCATTAGATGCACCGAAAGTGATCTCACGGGTTGGCTCGATGCAAAATCTCGTGGATCATGTGCTGGAACCGACGATCGGGAACTACTTCCGCAACTCGGCTCAGGATTACACGGTGTTAGACTTCCTCAGCGCCCGGAGTGAACGGCAAGCCGAAGCGGCAGAATTTATTAAGCAGGCCCTTCGCAGCTACGATGTGCAGGCGATCGATACCTTAATCGGTGACATCCAACCGCCTGCTGAACTGATGCAGACACAAACCGATCGCAAAATTGCCGAGGAACAGCGCAAGACCTTTGAAGTGCAGCAGATGGCACAAACCCAACGGCAAATGCTGGTGCGCGAGACGGCTCTCGCCGAGATTCAGCAGGAGATGGTTCAGTCGGAGCAGAATGTCAACATTGCCGAACTGAAAGCGAGAGCTGAAATCAAGCGAGCCGAAGGTGAAGCGGCCGCCACTAAATTGAATGCCAGTGCCCAAGCGGATGCAATTCGGGCTACAGGTACGGCGAAAGCGGATACTTATCGGGCTGGGGTCGAGGCGTTAGGTGCCCAAAGCTATACGGCGATGCAACTGATGCAGATTATTGGCGATCGTCGTGTCCGCTTAATTCCCGATGTGCTAGTGGGCAGTAATGGCAATGGCAATGGTTTAGTCGATGGCCTCCTCTCGTTGATTCTCTGGAACCAGTCAGGGAACCAACCAACCAACGGTCAAGCACCTCCAGCACTAGAAGAACTGTTACCCACCAAACCCAAGAGCAATCAGGCAGAACCAGTGTTGCCACCGAATATCGATCTGCTGCCCGATTTAAACAGCGAAATCGATGCCATCCTTAGTCGCACGATCGATAAAAACCAATCCTAAACCGTGACTACATGGTCAAGATGCCATATTGGGGTGATCCCCAAGGTTGGTAAAGCCACGTAATGTAATGGGAGGGGCGATCGTCCCTCCTATTTGGTATGGCTACTGGTCGCATGTCCTACTGCTTTAACCCTAGCTGTGTTGCCCCGCAAAACCCTGATCATGTCTGTCAGTGTCAGAGTTGTGGTGCGGCTTTGCGACTGCTCAATCGCTATCGAGCCATGCAACTCCTTGGTCAAGGTGGGTTTGGCAGAACCTTTCGGGCGATCGATGAACTGAGTCCACTCAACCCCGATTGTGTGATCAAACAATTTTTGCCGCTAGACACAAGACCCGATCACTACCAACAAGCCTTCGACCTATTTCAGCAGGAAGCCCGACAACTCAAACAATTGGGGCAGCATCCTCAGATTCCACAATTGCTGGCTAACTTTGAAGTCGCAGGTCAACCCTATCTGATTCAGGAATGGATTGATGGCCGCACTTTAGAACAAGAATTAATCGATGCAGGCGCCTTTAGTGAAGCCCAAATTTGGACTCTATTAGCTGATGTCTTACCGATCGTTCAATTCATTCACGCTCATGCCATTATTCATCGGGATATTAAACCCAGTAATCTGATTCGCCGTTATGCAGACGATCGCCTGTTTCTCGTCGATCTGGGTGCGGCAAAAGTTGTAACCAGGATAGGTTCATCAGCTAACACAGTCATTGGGAGTGCCGAATATGCGGCCCCTGAACAGGCGCGTGGTAAAGCCGTGTTTGCCAGTGATCTATATAGCCTGGGAGCCACTTGTATTCATCTGTTAACCCAAATGTCGCCCTTCGATTTATACGACAGTGTCAACGATCGCTGGGTATGGCGAGATTATCTATTAACTCCGGTCAGCGATCGCTTAGGTGAGTTGTTGGATGGCCTGTTACATAATGCTCTGAATCAGCGATTCCAGTCTGCTCAGATAGTAATGCAACAGATGGGACTGCCGCCCACAAAGATTCAGGCTGCCCCAGTTCAATGTGTATCACCCTGGCGCTGTGTCCGAACTCTCACCGGACATACAGATAGTATTCAGGCCATAGCGATCAGTGCCAATGGTCGCTGGATTGCCAGTGCCAGCCGGGATAAAACTGTGCGACTATGGGAATTAGATTCGGGTCGCGCGATCGCTGTGCTGAGTGGCCATACCCAGACAGTCAAAGCCGTTACCTTTAGTCCAGATCATCGCTTACTTGCCTCGGCAGGCTGTGACAAAGTGGTGCGCCTTTGGGATGTGAATACTCAGGCCACGATCGCCACACTTGCAGGGCATACTCAACTGATCTCATCCCTGGCATTTAGTCCCGATGGGCAATTCCTCGCCAGTGCCAGTTGGGACAAAACCATTCACCTCTGGGATGTATCAACCGGATACTGTATCGGGATCCTGACTGGACACAAACTGCAAGTAAATGCGATCGCCTTTAGTCCAGATGGTTCTCTACTAGCCAGTGCTGCCGCCGATCGTACCGTCCTGCTCTGGCAGATCCAACTGACTGCAACGGCCGTGATCGCCACGATTCAGCACACTATTTTAGGTCATACGGCTCCTGTATTTGCCGTGGCCTTTAGTCCCAATGGTCAACTGCTCGCAACGGGTGGCGACGATCGCACGATTCACCTGTGGCAGACCCAATCTGGACAACTATTTTGCACCTTGTCTGGACATTCTTGGACAATCACTGGCCTGCAATTTAGCCCGAACGGAGATTTTTTAGTGAGCAGCAGTTGGGAGCCACGGATCAAAATCTGGCCGTATACCGATCCAACACCGATCGCGATCGCTCTACAAGGACATGAAGAGGCTATCAATGGTTTGGCAATTGCTCCTAATGGCCGCCTGATCGTGAGTGGGGGACACGATCGAACCATTCGGATTTTTGAGTTTTCTGAGGATAAAAGTTAAGGTTGCGAGCATGGTCTTGGCTGTATTAATTTGCTGCACAGACATTACGGCAAACCTGAACTTTAGATATAGAGCAAAGCTGATCCTAGAGCAGACTGCGAGTGAGAACCGAATCGTTAGCATGAAGTCGCAACTCAAACACGACTAGGAATTACGCGCATGACTACTGGAACTAACAAAGCAAATCAAGTCCCTGCCGTCACACCTGCCTATAACGGTGCCGATCGTAACGCCTGGATCTTCGGCTGGAATCCTCAACAAGAACTCTGGAATGGTCGGTTAGCCATGCTGGGATTTGTCGCTTATTTATTATGGGATCTGGCTGGCTATAGCGTTCTCCGCGATGTTCTCCATCTGATTCGCTAACACCGTCCATTAGTTTGAACCATAAGACGAGACCTACAGCGGTTATCAGATGAATAAACCACAGTGACCGAACCAACCCAAGACATCATCCTCAGAAATGCACTCGTTGATAATTCGCGTTAACGCCTGATCCAGTGCTTCACGAGTTCGAGCCTTTGCTGAACGTAAAAGTTGCTTGAGTTT
>DATNPU010000180.1:0-5337 GCA_036703105.1 Microcoleaceae cyanobacterium | reverse complement strand
CACGTTCTGTACAGGTAGGTAATCGGTATGTCCCCGCTCGATTTGAATACTCTTCAGCCCCCGTAAAGCAATCCCAAAACATAATGCCAAAACAATCAATTGGATAACGTTATTGTCAACTAATGGTTTCAGGATCGATTCTGGTACCACATCCTTTAATAATCCCCAGGGATCAAGGGTTTTATTGATCGCTTCTATTCCACCTGAAGGATGAGCGAGCTGCCCCCATTTACCAGGTTGCAAAATGTTTGCTACAAGCAGGCCAATCAGAATGGCGGCGAGAGTATTGGTTAACAACAACCACACCAGTTTTCTGCCTGAGCGTCCTGGGAGTTCAGTCGTCATAAACGAGTGCAGGACGGATAGCAAAATGAGTGGTGTGGCTAAAGCCCGTAGAGCTTTGAGAATCAAATCACAGGGAATTGTTAAATGTTCAATCAGCGCCTTATGTTCTGGGGCATTATTGCCCATGCCGAGCAAAATCCCTAAGCCGACAGCGAACACGAGGGCAATCAGAATTTGGAAGTAAAGCGGAATAACTTTCCCAAACAGGCGAAGTCCGTGGCTTGATTCACTCATAGAGGTATTCGATGTTAGGTTTAAACGGGATCTCTAGACACCTCAATTCATTTCAACCTCTTGAAAGAAGCGATTAGCCAGTAACGGCTTTAGCCCCTTTCATGCACAAGAAAATGAACGATCGCGGTATCATTTAGAGAACTTACCAAGTTACTTGCTCGCTGACTTATAGCCGCTCTAGATAATGCATGAAATTAAGCAAATCTGTGAAGAGAAATTCTAGTAGAAGGTCTTTTCACAATTCAGCAACGATCGCGATAAGGCGGACTATGCACCCTAATTAATGCAGACAGACAATGCTTTCAGGAGATCTTTCTGCATAATACCCCTAGTTGAGGAATTATCTAGTTTTTTTACAGAATTTCTCATTTGAGTTTAATTTAAGCATTTGTGTCTCACAAACACGTTCTAACCATTCACTAATTAACTCTTTTCTCTATCTGCACTTCCTTGCACACTGATCCCTTTAAGGATCAGATTTTCCATCATGGCTTCTCCGACTTTAGAGATCTCCTGGTCTTTCCGTTTCAACAGTTCATAGAGAGCTTGATTTTTTTCAGCCCGATCTACTCCAGGAGACGAAATATTACCTAGATGAACAATTAAGTCAGTTTTCCAATCACTTAAAACAATTAGGGCTCTGCCGCAGAAATACAGCGTTCGTAGGGTTTTAAGATAGAGGCAATAATAGTCAGAAGGGTTAGAAATAGTCCAAGTAATCCTAGAATTGCCTTTGAATTAATAAAATCATTGCTAACAGCATAAGTGAGAAATGCTGAATAGGTAGGAATTAAGAAAGAAAAGAAATAATTAGCGTTTCTAAAAAATTTGTGATTCTTCTTGGCAATCTCTAAATGATAGTTATAGCGGCCAAAAGTTTCCATCAATAGCTGACTCAGATATTTATCAGAATCCGAAATCGCAGCTATGGTATCAAATATCAGTTCTTTTAAAGGGTGATCGTAATTTCTAACCATGTCATAGGTGGTAGGGAAATGCCTACGCCGTATGCATTCAAAACAGTAGAGAATGCACCCCAGCATTGTGTTGTTTGCATCATCGTTTCCCTTAGTAGCAGCAGGCGGAACCCTTCAATAAATCTTCAGATATAAAATTCCAATCCTGGCCTGGTAGCTGTTGAGCTAAGAGGATTTCCACAGGCAACAAAAAAAGTTCGTAGCACGATTTGGCTAACAGCATTTGCCCTACCACAAACTAGGTGGGCTAAGGTTAGTTACATACCCTTGTCGCAGGCCTGGCGATCGAGGGAAATGCCACGAATTGAGTAGTCTAACAATTGCATTGGATGCAACACCGGAACTGATTTCCCTTGCAATTCCAGGTGTTTCGTAATTTGCACAAAGCAACCAATATTGGCTGAAGCAATTACGCTAGCCCCGGTATTCGTCAGGTTTTGCACTTTTTGTCGTCCCAGCTCTGCTGCCACATCGGGCTGCAAAATGTTGTAAACTCCAGCGCTGCCACAACATAAGGCCGCATCTACTGGTTCACGCAGTTGCACACCGGGAATTTGTTTCAGTAATTGGCGCGGTTGCAGACTAATTTTCTGCCCGTGCAGCATGTGGCAAGCATCTTGATACACAATGCTTAAGGGTGCAGCTTGGAGCGGTGAGAGTTGGGTAGTTAGCCCGACATCGGCTAGAAACTCCTGGACGTCACGCACTTTAGCAGCAAAGGCTTGGGCTACCTCCCGATACTGCGGATCTGCTTGCAGAATTGAGCCATATTCTTTCAGCGTATGTCCGCACCCAGAGGCATTAATCAACACAAAATCGACCTTCTGATCGGCAAAGCTCTCGATCATTTGTCGGGCTAAGGCTTGAGATTGCTGTTCCTGCCCCTGGTGATGGGTTAATGCCCCACAACAGCCCTGAGATTTTGGAATCACGACTTCACACCCGTTGGCTGTCAACACACGAACCGTCGCATCATTGACTTCGGGGTTAAATAACCGCTGCACACAACCCAGCAGTAACCCAACTCGATAGCGTTTTTCACCGATCGCCGGAATTACTTCGGGTAACGGGTCTTGAAAGGCTTGGGGCGAAATTGGTGGTAGCATCGCTTCCATTGCGGCTAGCTGGGGCGACAGGTGTTTCAGCCATCCCCCCGATCGCACCAGTTTTTGTAAGCCCAACTTCTGATAGAGTCCAAGTGGTCGTAGTAATAAGCGCAGTCGATCGGGATAGGGAAATGTGGAGAAGATCAACTGCCGCAGGAGTTTTTCGGGCAGCGATCGGGAATGATTCCGTTCTACTTGCTGCCGAGTGGCTTCGATCAACTTGTCATACTGCACCCCAGACGGACAGGTAGTGACACAGGCTAGACAGCCCAAGCAGGAATCAAAATGCTGTACGGTTGCTGGAGAGAGCGGAATTTGGCCTTCATTCACCCCATCCATCAAATAAATCCGGCCTCTGGGAGAATCGGTTTCCTTGCCAATTACCCGATAGCTAGGACAGGTAGACAAACAAAATCCACAATGCACACAGGTGTCAATTAGCTTCGGATCAGGAGGATTGTGGGCATCGAAGGATACGGCCTCATGCAAGGCTTGATTCGGATCGATCGCGGTAAAGGAACCGACGCGAGCCGCCGAGGCTTCGGACTGATCAAACTGGGTCGTCATGACTTAAATTCCCCCGACAAAGCGGTGGGGACTGAGTAACGTATTGGGATCAAATTGCTGTTTAATTCGCCGCATCATCTCAAGGGCATTGCCGGCATATCCCCAAACATCTACCTGTTGTTTGAGGGCAGTTGGGGCCTGAAGAATCGATAGGAAGCCATTTTTGGCCTGACAGAGGGTGCGAATCTTGAGCAAGGTACTGGTTGGGAGAGCCGGATCGGCCAGGACTAAGCGCCCTAGACCGCTAGCCGCATGAATTTGCCCTGACCAGGTAGCCATGTCTAAGCCATTTAATTGTTGCAACAGCATGACCGCTTCCGAGGCCCGTACTCCTATTTTGCAAGTAATTGCCTCGTCTTGGGGGCTAATCGTCATTTGTTCTTGCAATTGCCGCCATAGATCGAGTTCGCTAGTTTCTACAGCGGTAGTATGGCACAGTCCCAAGGTCTGACCGACCTCAATCACTTGTTCCACCTGTTGCAATCCACTCGATCGCAAGCCCTGAAACTGCACCAATAACCCGATTTCTCCAGCGATCGCCAATTTTTGAGCCACACTTCCCGCCACTAAATCACATCGGGTGGGAGTCAAGGCTGAACTCAGTACGGTTTGGGTAGCTTGGGCGATCGCCGCTGCTGCACCACTCAGGACGATGGTTTGCGACGCCTCTGGTAACGGATAAACCCGGAACGTTACCTGACTAATCATGCCTAAGGTGCCATAGGATCCGGTGAATAACTTCATCAGGTCATAGCCCGCAACGTTTTTGACGACCCGTCCGCCTGCCTTGGCCAGTTGCCCATCTGCCCGTACAAAGGAGATGCCTAACAACATATCCCGCACACTGGCATAGCGTTGCCGCAGTGATCCTGTATCTGCCGTGGCGATAATTCCACCAATCGTGGCCTGGTCGGGATAGGCCGGATCGATCGCCAGAAACTGTCCAGCTTGCGCTAATCGTGCTTGCAGGTCAGCCAACTTCATGCCAGCCTCTACCGTAACGGTCAAATCGCCCACGGCATGGTCAATCAAACGATTTAAGCGATCGGTACTAATCGCAATCATGGGGGAGTCAGGCGCATTGGGTGCTCCTACTAACCCTCCCCAAGCCAGCTTGCTGCCGGCGCCACAGGGCAAAATACGCCACTGATGTTGATGCGCACAGGTGACGATCGCCGCAAGTTCGGCTTGAGTGGTCGGAAATACTAGCGCCGCGATCGCTTGATCGGGCATTAAGGCACGGGCGATCGCGGCTTGCCAGGTTGCCGTCATCTGATCCGCCGCGACAACGTTGGCAGCTCCAACCACCTGGGCACAGGTGGAAATAATGGCCTCACTTGAGATAGAACGGACTCCCATAAGTGGGGCTAAACTCCTTTGCGATCGGCTATTCGCTACTGTACCAGTAGGACGCCCCCGATTTCGAGTGATTCAACCATCAACATGAGTTGACAGACAGTACGATCGATATCAGCTATAAGTATGGCTGTAAAGTACTGCTGGCGATCGCTTTCCCTATGGCCACCCACCGTTCTCAACTGCGCATTCTCTTGATGCAAATTCGCGATGATGAAGCCACTCGGCTAGAAGAGTTCGATGAATTTGTTCGCTATAGCGATTTGACCCCAGAGCAATTTACGGTTTTGGATGTGTTCAAAACGCCGGACTTTGCCCCAGAGTATATTCATGGCTATGACGCTTTATTTGTTGGTGGTTCCAGCGATGCTTCGGTGATCCAACCAGAAATTTATGGGTTTGTCGAATCGGCGAAACAATTGCTTGCCTATTGCTTACAGCAACGGATTCCTGTGTTCGCTTCCTGCTTTGGGTTCCAAGCAGCTGTAGAAGCGCTAGGGGGCAAGGTCATTCTAGATAAAGCCAATATGGAGATGGGCACTTATCCTCTTTGGTTGACAGAGGCGGCGGCAACGGATTTGTTATTTCATGATGTACCCAATGGATTTTGGGCAGTTTCCGGCCATAAAGAACGGGCTGTTTCCCTACCCGAAGGGGCAATTTTACTCGCCTATTCCGATCGCTGCCCTTATCATGCTTTCAAAATGGCCGATCAACCGTTTTACGGGTTTCAGTTTCATCCAGAACTAGAT
>DATNPU010000177.1:0-5550 GCA_036703105.1 Microcoleaceae cyanobacterium | reverse complement strand
AACGATTGCAGGCTGGAATGTTGCATCTGTATCCGGTGTTATCTCCGCATACCCGAGCCAGAATTGTGAGCCTTGACGTTGCTCCAGCCACCACGATCGCGGGTGTAGTCACAGTCATTACAGCAGCAGATATTCCCGGAGAGAACAATACGGGAACACTACGCCATGATGAAGTCTTACTACCCACAGAGGAAGTGAGCTATTGGGGACAAGCGATCGTCTGGGTCGTCGGAACCACCGAAGCTGCCGCTCGGCTAGGAGCTGCCCAAGTGGTTGTAGTTTATGAAGCTCTAGAACCAGTGCTCACGATTCCAGCGGCGATCGCGCAGCAGCAGTTTCATACTGAACCGAAGGTAATGCAACGAGGCAATGCTAAGTTGGCCTTGGCAGAGTCCGAGTACCACCTTACAGGTGAAGTAGAAATTGGTGGACAGGATCATTTCTATCTGGAAACTCATACCAGTTGGGCCATTCCCGATTTAGAAGGTAATTACCAAATCTATTCCTCCACTCAGCATCCCTCTGAAACGCAAGCGATCGTGGCCCATGTCTTGGGGATTCCGAGCAATCAAGTTGTGGTAACTTGTCTGCGGATGGGCGGAGCCTTTGGTGGCAAAGAAACCCAGGCGAATCCATTAGCTGCGATCGTGGCTGTAGCTGCTCGTAAAACTGGGTGTCCTGTGCGAGGACGCTTGCGGCGGGATCAGGACATGATTTTGACCGGAAAACGTCATGCATTTCTCGGATGTTATCAAGTCGGATTTGCCGCAGACGGTCAGCTGCAAGCATTAGACGTGGATTTGTATGCCGATGGCGGCTGGAGTTTGGACTTATCACCACCGATTGTGCAACGAGCCATGTTTCACATTGACAATGCTTACTACATTCCTCACCTGGAGGTACGAGGTCACATTGTCAAAACCCATAAAACCTCTAACACAGCCTTCCGAGGCTTTGGTGGCCCCCAGGGCATGGTGATTATTGAAGATATTCTCGATCGCGTGGCCAGAACTCTTGGCCTATCCCCCGATCAAGTCCGAGAACGCAATTTTTACCACGGCACCGGCGAAACTAATACCACCCATTACGGTCAGGAGATTCGAGACAACCGGATCAGTCGGATTTGGCAGGAGGTGAAAACTCGATCTGACTTTGATACCCGCCAACAGACGATCGCCAGATTCAATCAAACCAGTCCGTACAAGAAGCGAGGCTTAGCCATTACTCCGGTTAAGTTTGGCATTTCGTTCACCAAGACCGAATATAACCAGGCCGGTGCATTAATTCTGATCTATCAAGATGGCAGCATTCAGCTCAATCATGGTGGTACCGAAATGGGACAAGGCTTACAAACCAAAATGCTCCAAGTGGCGTCTCAAGCTTTGGGTGTCTCCATACAACGGTTTCGCATCATGCCCACCAGTACGGATAAGGTGCCGAATACCTCCGCAACAGCAGCCTCTAGCGGCACAGATTTGAATGGTCAAGCGGTGAAGGATGCCTGTGAAACAGTGAAAGCTCGGTTAGCCACGGTCGCCGCTACCATGCTCAAGTTGGAGACAGCCACAGAGTTGATCTTTGCCGATGACTGGATCTATCACCCGAATTGCCCGACAAAACTGGAATTTACGGCGGTTGTCCAGCAGGCTTATTACGATCGGGTCAGTTTATCGGCCACAGGCTATTACCGCACTCCCAACATTTACTTTGATGCCCAAACTGGCAAAGGTCAGCCATTTTATTACTATGCGTTTGGCGCCTGTGTGAGTGAAGTAGAAATTGATGGCTTCACAGGAGTCTTCAAACTGCGTCAGGTTGATATTGTTCACGATGTTGGCGCCTCCTTAAATCCGTTGATTGATCTGGGTCAAATTGAAGGGGGATTTGTGCAGGGAATGGGCTGGTTAACCATGGAAGAGTTGGTATGGGATGACCAGGGGCGACTGCGTACCGATGCGCCTAGCACCTATAAAATTCCCACGATTAGTGAAGTGCCAGAACAGTTTCAGGTGCATTTGCTGGAACGAGCCGCTCAAGATGGCGTGATTTATGGCAGTAAAGCCGTGGGTGAACCCCCCTTTATGTTGGCGATTTCAGTGCGGGAAGCGATTCGAGCTGCTGTCGCCGCCTTTGGTCAAACCTCACAGGTTTCTTTAGCGGCTCCCTCAACGCCAGAAGTGATTCTGCGAGCGATCGCGGCTATCCAAGCCTCTGAGTTAGCGGCTGAACCGGAGACCTCATTGACTTTGCTGGCTCATTCCTGATGACGATCGCGTGTTACCGCCAGTTAGCTCAAATTTTAGCGGCAGGTCAGGCGGCTATCCTGGCCACTGTGGTTCAAGTACGCGGTTCTGTCCCTAGAGAAGTAGGGGCAAAGATGATCATTCAGGAGGATGGTCGCACCCTCAATACGATCGGGGGCGGAGCCGGAGAAGCGAAGGTGATTCAGCAAGCTATGAGAGTGCTGCAAACCGGAGTGAAGCAGTGGGTTGAAATTGATTTATCCGGGGTACGCGATCGCGAAACTCAAGGAGTATGTGGTGGTCGGATGCAGGTTTGGCTAGAACGCTGGTCAGGCGAGGCCGCAGGGTTGTTAGTCCAACAGATTTTAGCGCACTTACAAGCTGGGCGATCGCTAACCGTTGTCACTCCTTTTGCCGTTGATCAATCACCGTATTGCTTAGAAACAACCTTAGATCTAACTTCAGATCAAGCCTTTATTGAAGTCTTACAACCAGATCCAGTTCTATTCATTATTGGCGGCGGACATGTAGGGGAACAACTAGCTAAGGTTGCTGCTTTAATTGGCTTTGAAATTTGGGTACAGGACGATCGAGCCGACTGGGCCAATCAAAAGCGCTTTCCCCAAGCAACTCAGATTTTTACGGAATCGATTACTCCAACGATCGCGCAACTGACTACACATACTCAACTGTATATTGCCTTAGTTACCCGGAGTTATCAGTATGATCTAGAAACTCTGGAAGCTATTTTCAATCGCTGCCTACCTTACCAATATATTGGCATGATTGGTAGTAAACGGCGCGTTCAATACGTCTATCAAGTCCTAAAGGAGCATGGTATTGCAGCCAGTCAACTGACCTCAATTCATGCCCCGATCGGGTTAGAGATTGGGGCTTTAACACCTGAGGAAATCGCCGTTAGTATTGCTGCAGAATTAATTCAAATCCGCCGGATTGGCACAGGGCAATGACCAATCTCAGAATTCCATTGCCCTGCTCCTCCTTGCCCCTCTTCTAGCCACCCAGAAAGTCAGGATGGGATGACTGCTGTTGGCCATAAGAAAGACAAGGGTGGCAGAGGCGATGTGAGTTCTGTTTTTCCTTAATGACGCTACATAAAGGAACAGCGCAACTCTTAACGTCTAGTTTGCAGATTAGTTGTAAGGAAATCGTGAAGGATGGGAGAATAATTAAACTTTCTTAATGCAAGTCGACAGTGCTGAGCATTTTCCTTACAATTTAAAATTTCTTGATATTAGGCCAACGGTAGATTATTTTCCTCAATAATTTAATAGGGAGATAGCTCAACGATCGATTCTGACAATTGTTTTACAGATCACAGTGGCTGTTAGCAAACCTACTGTCGTGGATCCCTAGACAGGTGAGCAGTGCTGGTGAGGAACCGTGGTAGCCCAGTTTGGGAATAATTATGAAAATCTTAATAGTAGAAGATGATCAGACGGTTGCACAAACACTCCAATTCCTGTTGTCTGACAATAACTACGCTGTAGATATCGCTACAGATGGCGAAGTTGGCTTACAGATGGCAGAGGCTTTTGACTATGACTTGATTTTACTGGATGTCATTCTACCCAAGCTGGATGGAGTCAGTGTTTGTCAACAATTGCGATCGCAAGACTGTCATAGTCCGATTTTGTTACTGACGGGGCAGCGAGAAGAACGACAAAAAGCGATCGCCCTCAATGCTGGAGCAGATGATTATGTAGTCAAGCCATTTGATGCCGAAGAATTGATGGCGCGGGTACAAGCATTATTGCGGCGAGGTGGAACAACCCAATCACCCATCTTAACCTGGGGGCGGTTATCGATTGATCCCAGTAGTCGTAAAGTGGCTTATGGCAAGCATCTCCTGTCTGTAACCCCCAAAGAGTACGCCATTTTAGAGTTATTCTTGCGCTATCCGCAAAAACTATTCAATGCACCAGCAATTCTCAATCATGCCTGGAGTTCGATCGAATCACCGGGGGAAGAAGCGGTGCGAGTTCATATCAAGGAGTTACGGCAGAAGCTAACCGCAGTAGGTGCGCCAAGAGACTTTATCAAAACCAAACACCGGGTAGGCTATCAGTTAAACCCGCAATATTCTAACTTCCTCGCGGTTCAGGTGAAGCAACACCCAACGGCTCCTCAAGTTGCTGAACTTTCAGTCGTGAATGAACAACTGCGGTTAGCCTTAGAATCGTTGCAAGTAGTCGAGGAAGAACTGCGACAGCAAAATCACCAACTCTCCTCTGCCCAACAGATGATTCTTTTGGAGCAGCAGCGGTATCGCGATTTATTTGAGTTTGCCCCCGATGCTTATCTGGTTACCAATACTCAAGGAGTCATTCAAGAGGCGAATCGGGCAGCCTCTAGCTTCCTTCAGGTTACGCCCCAGTATTTAATCGGTAAACCTCTCACTGTTTTCATTGCCAGGTCCGATCGCCGTGATTTTCACCTGCGATTAGCTCACTGTGATTTTGGGCAAAATTGGGAAGCCAACATCAAACCAAGAGTAGGCAAAGCGTTCCCTGCTCTGATTGCCGTGACCAGCATCAAAACCTGGCAAAACGAGGTGATTGGCCTGCGCTGGTTATTACGCGATATTCATGCTCGCAAAGCGATGGAGCAGCAATTGCAAACGGCACATGATCAACTAGAAGTTCGAGTTGCCGAACGCACTGCTGAACTGATAACCGCAAATCAGGCCTTGCGACAACGCGAAGAATTTCTCAGTAGTATCTACCACGGGGCCAATCAGGGCGTATTTGTGATTGAGGTTACGGCAACCAATGACTTCTATTACAGTAGCTTTAATCATCTAGCCGAACAACTAGCGGGTGACACAACAGAAGCCCTACAAGGCAAAACACCAGAAGCCGCCTTTGGCGCAAGCATTGGAACTCGCTTCCGACAAAACTATGAACGATGTTTGCAAGCAGATCAGAGTATTTCCTATGAAGAGTATATTGTCTTTAAAAACCATACTATTTGGACATTAACCACTCTTTCTCCCTTGCGAGATCAACAGGGTAGGATTTATCGGATTATCGGTACTGCGATCGATATTAGCGAACGCAAGCAATTAGAACTATCGCTGCAAGCCTCCGAATCCAAGTTAAGCCGAATTCTGAATAGTGCGTTCGCCGCCATTTCTAGCTTTCGCGTGTATGCTAACCGCGACTGGGAATATGAATACTGGTCTGCCGGATGCGAAAAACTGTTTGGCTATGATTTGGCAGACTATACCGATAAATATTTCTGGATGTCGCAGGTTTTTCCCGACGATCGCGACCAAGTGGTAATG
>DATNPU010000159.1:0-2850 GCA_036703105.1 Microcoleaceae cyanobacterium | reverse complement strand
AAAAACTTGTACAACTCCGGCTCATCTCCCTCAATGTATTGAGCATTGGGAAATTTGGGGACAAAGCTGGGATATAGCACTAGAGCTGCGATCAGTAGGCTGGTTGTAGCGATCGCGATGCTCTGTTGTTGGCTCCGACTCCATGAAATTCTCCGCAATAACTGGAATAAGCCATCGAGTACCAGCACGATCGCGATGCCAGCGGCCAAGCTTAAAACGATCCGAAAACTATTGCCCGTGTAGCGACTAGGTAAATGCAGTTTAAAGAGCAGAGCATGAGCTGCCAAGAACATGAAAATTGAAGCCAAGATGATTTGAGTTAACAAATGGACTTGGGTGGTGACCTGTTGGTTCAGTGGCAAGACTTTGGGAAGTCGAAGTAACCCAGGTAAGAGTAGCCCTGAATAGACCAATACTGGCATCAGGGAGGGTAAAAAACCGCTACCCCGCCCGTCTACCCAAAACTCCCAGGCATTGTCATGGAAAAATGGAGCACGTCCTCCCGGCAAGAACTCAGGTAGCGTCTTGGCTTCTGCTACTGACATCGTTGGCCCAAAGCTGGAGTGATTCAGCGCATAAAACGCCATCACACCGAAGGCGATCGCTAATCCGGCTCCATTTAATATCCAGGTGGAACGATCGCGAATGAGTTGTAAACGGTGATTCTTCAGCTCAAAACATCGGAGAATTAGAACACCAGCTGCAATAAAAATGTATTGCGGGTAAAACAGCCCAATCAAAGCAATGGTGACCAGGCAGGGAATGAGCGCCGATCGCAACAAGTAATAGGCAAAGGCCAAAAATAGCGGAAATACAAAGGCTCTAGGCGTCGCAGAAGCCAAGTCCGATTTCGTCCACATGCACTGATTGAGCAGCAGGGAACTGATGAAACCGGCAAAGGGAACTGGCAGCATCTGCATCGATACCCCGAAGCAATAGGCCGTGGTGATTAGCCCTAAAACCGGGGGTAACACCTTACTTGCCACGATCGGCTCAATTCCTAAGGCCGACATCAACCAATACAGGGAGGTGTAACCAGTTGGTGCAACAGACTGAAAATAGTTGGCAATCAGATCATTGGGAAACAATTCGGGATGGCGAAACTGTTCCATCCAAAACACATGCTGGCGCACATCGTCCTGCACGATATACTCCATACCGAAGACCTGCCGCAAGCTGAGGTAACCATAAATAGCCGCAAAGGTCAGACTCAAACTGAACCAGAAGATTGCCTGGGCGCTAAATGGTTGCTTCGTGGGAGTGGTGAAAATAGCTTGTAAACGGCTGATCCCCATAGGGTGAAACTGGCTAATAACGGTAAGACGCGATCGCAAACACCCCTGGGGGCAACTTACTTGCGAGATAATACCATCTTTCGTTTGACGCAACTGGAGGATAAAGGTTCTGCCAACCCCCAAAAAAATCCGTAAAAAATAATCATCAGAAGCAAAACGACGTTTACTCCTGATGATTAGTTGTTCGATTGATTTTTAGCATTTATGCTGACGGAACGAATCGCTTCCGCAGTGCTTCTGCTCGTTGTTTAGCGGTTAGGTTCTCCGGCTCGATCGCCAGCGCCTGTTCATACGCTTCCAATGCCTGACTACTCAGTTGCTTACGCTCATAGGCGTGACCTAAGTTATTCAAGGCCACCACATACTGAGGATTCAGCTTTAGCGCTTCCTTATATTGCCGAATTGCCAAGTCGTACTGCTCCTGGCCAAAATAAGCATAGCCTAATGCGTTGTAGATCAGAGAACCCTCTTGCTCGGGCAGTTCTTCGTCAGCCTTCAGCGCTTTTTGGAACAGAGTGATTGCCTGGGCAAAGACCTTTTTTTGTAGGTAAATACTACCCAGCTCATAGTATTCCTCAGATGTGCCCTTTTCTTTGGTTAGCTTCGACTGTAACTTCGTCAATCGGCTTTCCGTGGAACGAGTTCTGAGCACCTGGCGCACGATCGCCCAAGCGGCTAACCCTAGCAAGATCAGCAACAGGGAAAGATAGATGAGCGGAAACGTTTCTCTCATATTTAACGTTCACCAAACAAAATTTTTACCAAACAGCAATTTTAGAACCAGTCTCCCATTAAAACCTTAGCTTAATTTGGGTTGGACTTTGCCACCTGTCTAGGGCAACCCCCAGTAAGTGGCGCGTTCCCGTAACCAACCTTCCGCTTGCCATTGCTTGATCAACTCATTAATCCGCTGTTGTAACGGCTCGTACTGCATCCCTTTTGGCAACACGATCGCCAGCGGCTCAAAAGACAGCATGGGGGATAACAGGCGATACTCAGGAAATTCTTGAACCCAACCGGTTAAAACACTAGCATCGGCCGCAAACGCGATTGCTCTGTCCTGATCCAAGGCATCCTTCGCTTCTTGATAGGAACTGACTCCTAGCAAAGTGGCTTGAGGAAACCGATAGCGAATAATTTCGACGGTTTTAGAGTTGTTCAAGACCGCGATCGTTCCTTGACTAGCCGCATCTGGGGCGAAGCGTAACTTAGGAGCACGAGTGACTAAAACTGTGCCATCGGTGTAGTACGGAATACTGAAATCCACGATCCGAGAGCGGGCTGGAGTCAATGTCACCCGGGCGATCGCTAGATCGACGTTACCTGCCAAGACAGTATTTAACCGATCCTGGTTTAAGACGGGTTGCAGAACGAACGCATCCGGGCGACCTAAGAGGTCTTGAGCTAAGCGACGGGCAATGTCAATTTCAAATCCCTGTAACTGCCCATTAGGGTCAACGAAGCCTAACGGACGCAAATTATCTTTGATCCCAATAATTAAGCGCCCCCGTTGTTCGATCGTCGCTAAATCAGCCGCGATCGTTGACAGAGGCGT
>DATNPU010000155.1:0-5903 GCA_036703105.1 Microcoleaceae cyanobacterium | reverse complement strand
AACGTTTCTAACATTTCTGCCTCACGTTCAAACAACTCTTTCGCCGTTTCGAGTTGTTCTGGTGTGAGGCTAACGGCAGGTTGAAACTGTTTCACAACACACTGCCGCATCCCGGGCGTGTAGCGATCGCGAGCCAAAAATGCCGCCCCAAACCCTCCCCGTCCTAATAATTTCAAGGGCAAATAACGACCCAACAAAATTAGCGGCATCCCACAACTTGTGCAATATTTCTGGGGTACCGTTTTCAAGGTTGCTAAGTCATCCAGATCGGCAAACAGGTTCACGGGATGCAAGCAACCTGGACGGGTGCAATAAAGATTCATAGGGAATTATGAGTCAATGTCCGGTACAACGAGAGGGTTCTCTAATGCCGCAGGAATTGCCTTGGTCAAGGTGTCAGGATGTCCTGCTGTATACCGTTGTAACTCAGCGGTGTAAGAAGCGAATCGGGGTAAAATCTCGCGACAGAATGCTTCAGCAGCTTTAGAGCGATAGCGGTTAGGATTCACAATCACTGATAGCATTCGCTTAACCACCACATCCTGAATTTTTGACCGATGTAATACACCCATTTGCAGTTCTTTCTCGATCGCTGAAATCGAAACAAATGCAGCACCCAAACCCGACTGCACTGCATTTTTAATGGCCTCGATCGAATTAAGTTCCATTTCAATCTTGAGTCGCCGTGTCTCAATACCACACTTGGTTAAGACTTGATCAATTACCTTACGAATAGTAGATTGCGAATCTAAGGCAATAAATTGCAACTTATACAAATCATCTTTCTGAATCACCTCCTCTTTTGCGAGAGAATGGAAGACAGGCAGAATCAATGCTAGTTCATCTTCGGCGTAGGGAATAATTTCTAAGGAGTCCTGGAGTTCAGGGGATATTTCACCACCAATGATGGCTAAATCGATTTGTCCATTTGCAACACTCCAGGAGGTGCGTCGAGTCGAGTGAACATGCAGTTGCACAGCAACATCAGGGTACTTTTGCCGAAACATCCCAATCATGCGGGGAAGGAGGTAGGTTCCGGTCGTCTGACTAGCTCCAATAATTAAAGTGCCACCTTGCAGATTTTGCAGATCCTCTAAAGCGCGACAGGTCTCTTGACAGAGGGTCAGAATTTTCTCACCGTAGCTGAGGAGAAGATGACCGGCTTCTGTCAGTTGTGCCCGTCTGCCCCCACGATCGAACAGGGGTACGTCTAACTGACGCTCTAGGTTCTGTACCTGCAAACTTACCGCAGGTTGAGACACATAAAGACTATCAGCAGCACGCTTGAAGCTCCCCTCTGCGGCGATCGCTTTAAGAATGCGGAGTTGATCCAGAGTAAAAGGAAGGTCAGACATAACAGCTAAACCTGAAGTTATGAAAGGAGCCTGAACATGAGCGGGAGCAGAATGCTGAATAACAAAGGAAAATGCATCAACAAATTCAGGGGCTTCTAGAATCAAAACCGTACCATAAATAGTTGATCAAGCCTCTGGCAATGCGTTCAGGCATGTATTGTGTAGAAACGTAAATCAGGGCAGGCATTGTATCGAAACGTAAACTTAGGAATCTATGAAACAGGAAGTTATCCAGGACTTTCTGAATTTACCAGGAATTGCGGGTGTTGCCCTAATGGATGGGCGCTCCCGACCGTACTTTTGTGGTGTGGATCAAACCCTGAACTTTCAGCAAAAAGAGGCGTTAGCTCAAGGGATCTTACAGGTAGTTGAAACCATTCCCGAAGGATTTGAATCCTTTGAGTTTCAATTTACCGGCCATCAGGTGCATATTTATAAGCTCGATCGCGGCATTATTTTGTTGGTTTTGACGCGAGATGATTTAGTTTATTCAGATTATTTACAAATTATTAAAAGCCTTAAGGCTTCGCTCCGAGAAGACATCGCTAATGCGATCGCCACATTTCGCTTAATTGCTGGCAACATTACGCTATCAGGCATTAGCTATCGCAAACCTACTCCCAATGGTAGCCGAGCAAGCGAGGCTGGAATCTCCGCTTCCTCCCAAACCATCTCGCCTCCCGCCCCTCCTACACCAGCAAGTGTTACCAAATCCGTCTCTCTGCCCATAGCCGCGCCATCTCCCCCTGAAGCCCCTGCTCCCCCGATCGTTCCACCCACACCGCTGCCAAACCCTGCTGTCACAGAAGCGCCGGTAGCTGCTCCCCGGATCTCAGAGGTTACGATCAAAGATTTGATTGCTGACCTGAATCATTTGAGTAAATTCACAACACAATTTCTGGGAACTCATGTCATTGTGAACTATTGGAAATCCACTCGGCCCAATCATGACTGGCTCAATAACTTTCAAATTGACCGATCGGCGCAGCTGAGCTTCACCAGTTCCACTGCCCAGGAACTCCTTCACCCCCTAAGTACCGAGCAGCAAGTTTGGGTACGAGAATGGATCGCTGCTTTCATTAAGCGTTGCTCCCAAGTCATCCGTGATTTTCCCCAACTGATTGAGCAAAAAGCATTGACTGCAGAGCAAAGAGTATTGCTGTTAGGCAATGAGTCCTGAATCAGTGAGCCATCAACCAGGGGCAATCACCCGTAAATTGGATTGATGTCTCAGTCTTTCTATCGTTTTTATTCTCCTCACCTCCCAACTTTCCCCGACCTCTAAAGGAGTTTTAATTCAATGGCTAAAATTGTCAGGCTTGAACCGATCGCCCAAGAAACCTCGATCGAAACTAATGGCAATTTACTTTCGGTTTTGATCAATAAAGACCTGGATGTCTTGAAAGAGTGCGGCGGTCGGGGTATGTGTGCCACCTGTCACGTTTACGTGCGGGAAGGGATGGAATCCTTATCTCCCATTAATCGGCGGGAACAACGCACCCTAGAAGTCATTACCACCTGCAAAACCAACTCTCGATTGGCCTGCCAGGCCCGCGTTCTCCAAAATGGGGTTATCGTCGAGTTGCCTCCTGGGATGTATGTCAATTCGATTAAAGATATTGAGGCATTAATTGGCAGACGAGCGGAGCAAGATCTCTTACACCCCATTACAGGACAGGTTTTAGTAGAGGCAGGCAAACTAATTACACGATCGACCATGAAACAAATTGAAGACACCACTAGCTTCAAGATGGGAGAATTTTTTGCCCAGTCCACGGATGTTTAACACCAGCGATCGGTCATCCCAGCCCAATCACTCCTCAGAGAATTATTTGTTTATAGAACTTAATTAAGTGTTACATTTCTTTAGGACGGGGAATACTCAAGCTAAATCGACCCACTAAAGCAATCAAACATGTTAAGTCAGTTACAAAAATTAAGTGTTGAAACGGATGGTCGATTTGCTACAGATGAAGAGTTGCAATTCGTGATCCTATATGCCCGATCGTTTGGGTTACGACTGCAAACCTATCAACGACTCCAGGCAGCAGAAGCGGTGATTGTGCAGCAGGTTTATGCCCGGCTCAAATCGCTTGATCCTAGTCTGTTTCAATTGCAGCAGGGCGACTTGAGTGCTAAATGGAAACAAGATACCATCCGAGTGCTGCGGTATTCCGCGATCGCCATGCTGTTTGATGACCCCACAACCTTGCAAGAACGGTTGTTATTCTGGTTCCAGAGCATTATGAAAGCCTTTGGGGCACAGCACAGTTGCCAGCTAACCTATACGGCTATGCAGGAAGTTGTGAAACAGTATCTATCTCCCGTACAAGCCAGCCTGTTCTGTCCCATTTTGGAAATTAACCGAAAACTCTTGGGAACCAAATAAGGGATTGCCGGTCGGGGCGTTTAGTTTGCCAGATCATGCGGCATGATTAAGAAAGATGACTCATGTAACTACGATTTAGTCGCGTGATCTACCGCAAGCCTTCGGGTTAATCACGGTAATTTTTGGATTTTGATCCTCTTCCCCTCGTTACTCTTAATTTCCTAGACAGAACCTCATGGCTACTCCTTTGAGCGGTGCGCAAATTCGGCAAGCGTTTCTCGACTTTTATGCAGCAAAAGGGCACAAAATTCTCCCCAGTGCTTCTTTGATCCCGGAAGATCCAACCGTATTACTGACGATCGCCGGTATGCTGCCCTTTAAACCGATCTTTTTGGGCCAGCAGCCAGCCGAATTTCCCCGTGCGACCACTGCCCAGAAATGCTTGCGCACCAATGATATTGAGAACGTGGGGCGCACAGCTCGGCATCATACCTTTTTTGAGATGCTGGGTAACTTTAGCTTTGGGGACTACTTTAAGTCTCAGGCGATCGCGTGGGCCTGGGAACTCTGTACACAGGTTTACCAGTTGCCACCAGAACGTCTGGTTGTCAGTGTCTTCGAGGAAGACGACGAAGCCTTTGCGATCTGGCGAGACGAAGTTGGCTTGCCTGCGCACCGCATTCAACGGATGGGAGCCAAGGATAACTTTTGGGCTTCCGGGCCGACTGGTCCCTGTGGGCCTTGCTCTGAAATTTACTATGATTTTCATCCCGAACAAGGTGACGACACGATCGACTTAGAAGATGACACCCGGTTTATTGAGGTCTATAACCTGGTGTTCATGCAGTACAACCGCGATGCTGACGGCAATTTGACTCCGCTTAAGAACAAAAATATTGACACAGGTTTGGGGCTAGAACGGATGGCCCAAGTCCTGCAAAAAGTCCCCAATAACTATGAAACGGATCTGATCTTCCCGATCGTCAAAACAGCCGCTGAGATCGCTGGCATCGACTATGCCAAAGCCAATGACGCAACCAAAATTGCCCTCAAGGTGATTGGTGATCACATTCGAGCCGTTGTTCACATGATTGCCGATGGTATCACTGTCTCCAACTTGGGTCGGGGATATGTGTTGCGGCGCTTAATCCGGCGGGTGATTCGCTATGGTCGGCAAATTGGCATTAAGCAAGAATTCACGCCGCAAGTGGCTGAGGCTGCGATCGCGCTAGCAGAAACGACTTATCCCCGTGTGCGAGCCATGGAAACCACAATTAAGGTAGCCTTGCAACGCGAGGAGATTAACTTCCTCAAAACCTTAGAACGGGGCGAAAAGATCCTGGCAGAGCTCATTGAGCGACTGGGAGCGGGCGGGCAAATTTCTGGCAAGGATGCCTATGATCTCTATGCCACCTACGGCTTCCCCCTAGAAATGACGCAGGAAATTGCCGCCGAACATGGGCTAACGGTTGATCTGGAAGGATTTGAGGTTGAACAGGAACGCGATCGCATTCGTTCTCAGCAAGCCCATGAGACGGTAGATTTAACCGCTCAAAATGGTCTGAACCAACTGGTTAACCATATTTCGGAAACCGAGTTTCTCGGCTATAACCAGCCGTCTAGTGAAGCTGAAGTTAAAGCTCTCCTAGTGAATGGGCAACTGGTACAACTGGCTGAAGCTGGCACTCCTGTGCAGGTAGTGTTGGATCAAACGCCCTTTTACGCCGAGTCGGGGGGGCAAATTGGCGATCGGGGCTATTTGTCCGGTAGCGATGTCCTGGTACGAATCGAAGATGTTCAGAAACAAGGAGGCTTCTTTGTCCATCATGGGCGAGTAGAGCGGGGAACCTTACATGTTGCCGACGTCGTTTCCGCCCAAATCGATTTAGCTTGCCGGCGTCGGGCCCAGGCGCACCATACCGCGACCCATCTGTTACAGTCTGCCCTGAAGCAAATTGTCGATGACAATATTTCGCAAGCCGGCTCACTGGTAGCCTTCGATCGCCTACGATTCGACTACCATTGCCCCCGGCCCTTAACCACTCAAGAGCTTCAGCAGATTGAGGAACAAGTCAACACCTGGATCGCCGAAGCCCATGATGCCCAAACCTATGTCCTGCCACTAGCAGAAGCCAAAGCTCGGGGTGCGATCGCCATGTTTGGTGAGAAGTATGGTAGTGAAGTGCGGGTGCTAGATGTCGCAGGCGTGTCGATCGAAC
>DATNPU010000151.1:0-4377 GCA_036703105.1 Microcoleaceae cyanobacterium | reverse complement strand
GACGACTGTCCGTGTTTCGTCTCGGCGCTCTCGCTGGTTCGCTCCTCACACCCCTAGAATATAACCGACCGCCATAGGTTTGTCACCCTTTTGTCATATCAGAAATAGTTATCGCAGTCCCACTTGCCAGGTTTTCCCGTGTTGCTGGACTTTCAGCGTTTTGCAGGACTTTAGAAACGTCGGATATTTCTGTTTTGCAGCTAATTTCTGAATGACTGCCGTAATTGGTTGTTGATGCACTCGGTAAAACTGAGTCCCCAAAACGTTGATATCGACCCAACCACTAGGAGTGGTTTTGGTCAGTTGTTGGAGCAACTCCACGATCGCCTGCTCTAACTCTGCCCCTGTTTGCAGGAGAGACAGTGTTGGCTGGGGTGATTGATTCGCCAAGTCAGATGTTGTTTGAACAGCCACATTCTGACTTTGTCCATTATTTTGGAAGCTGGGTGTGGTTGGGTTAGCAGGCTGAATCGGTAACTCAAATAGGGTGATGTAGAGTTCGGGTTGTTCCGAGGGTTGATGAACCACGAAATCTGTTGGTCGATCGGTAAACAGATCTCTTGCCTTCTTGCCCGGACAATGAACTGACATCATTTGACTAATCGTGATTCCTGTATGTTGCTTAAATAGTTGGGATACTCTCGACAATCTGATCCACGGGTGAGAGGCGCGAACTTGTTCAGCCTGGATCAGTGTTTTCAGTTGGGCTATCCCTTGCTCCAAAGTTGGTATTTCAGGAATAGGAGTATCAGGGTAAGTCTTAGTTTCTCCGGTTTCGGAGTTCAGGATCGTGACCACTTCGTTTTGCCGCCGTACCTGATACACGATCAAGCCCTTCTGCCGCAGTTTTGTGCACAGGCTGGTCATAACTTTATCGGAGGAGCAGACCAAAATTTCGTGGGCCGTTGGGTAATGTTCATGGATCGAAGACCCGATCGCGATCATCTTGCCATCAGCCATATCATTCCCGGCTGGCACATGCATGAGGTCATAGCCACGATCGTGCAATTCCTGATCGTACTTGCCTAATTTACGCCAGTTGGCAAAGGCGATTTTGATTTGCAAGGGACAGATGCAGGTGTTGGCGAGAAATTTTTCAGTTGCCAGATCGGGTTGCAGGTTTTCGGCATCCAATAGCAGAATGGCGATCTTGTCTGGATTTGTTTGTTGACGATCGAACGTTGTTGAGGTGGATAGGGGAGTTGCCGAATCAACTGACCTGCTCGTGTTCGGATTGACCAGTGCTTGGACTTGTTGGGTTAGCTTAGGAAAGGCGGCGGACTCGAACCAAGCAGGTAACAGCAGGAGTCTGAGAACTTTTTCGATTTCCTGGATTAGCGCCTCAGGTGTCGCGATCGCGGCCAGCTTTGCCGATAGTCTTTCAATAAACACATTGGTATGGGCTGGATGCTGCCAGGGTAAAGATCGGCACTTTTCTACCAAAAGTTCGGGAGTTTGGTGATGAGCGACGGCGATCTCCCGCGCAATAGCAGCACAAATCTGATGCAGGATCGTAGAGTCGTTCACAGGCAATGGTTCGATCGGCAATACCAATAAGAATTCTCTACAGGAAAAAGTCAAGTTTTTCCGGGTCAAGTGAGCTTGATGGCTATCTTTAGCATGGACATTTAGGCCAGAAAACTCACCGATCGTCCTCGGAGCTTCATAATGAAAGTGGACGCTTTACATTGCTTCATAACATGGCGAGAGATCTGCGGGGCTTTATCAAACTGCTGGAACAACGGGGACAATTGCGGCGCATCTCCGCATTAGTTGATCCGGACTTGGAGATTGCCGAAATTTCAAATCGGATGTTGCAGTGTGGGGGACCAGCCTTGCTGTTTGAACAGGTGAAAGGCTCACCCTATCCGGTAGCGACGAACTTGATGGGAACGGTGGAGCGAATCTGCTGGTCGATGAATATGCAACAGCCGGAAGAACTGGAGGATTTAGGTAAACGGCTGGCGATGTTGCAACAACCGAAGCCTCCTAAGAAAATTGGGCAGGCGATCGAGTTTGGTAAGGTGCTGTTTGATGTGCTGAAAGCCAAGCCGCAACGGGATTTGTTTCCGGCCTGTCAGCAAGTGGTGGTTAAAGATGAAGCGGTCGATCTGAACCAGATTCCGATGATTCGCCCCTATGTGGGGGATGCGGGCAAGATCGTGACCTTGGGATTGGTGATTACGAAGGACTGCGAAACTGGCACACCGAATGTCGGCGTATATCGGCTTCAGCTTCAGTCGAAAAACACCATGACGGTACATTGGCTGTCAGTGCGAGGGGGAGCCAGGCATTTAAGAAAAGCGGCAGAACAGGGGAAAAAGCTGGAAGTGGCGATCGCATTAGGAGTCGATCCGCTGATCATTATGGCGGCAGCAACGCCAATTCCGGTGGATTTATCGGAGTGGTTGTTTGCCGGATTGTATGGTGGTTCGGGGGTGAATCTGGCGAAATGTAAGACGGTAGACTTGGAAGTCCCGGCTGATTCGGAGTTTGTCTTAGAAGGGACAATTACCCCAGGGGAAATGTTACCGGATGGGCCGTTTGGCGATCATATGGGCTACTACGGCGGGGTGGAAGATTCGCCGTTAATCCGCTTCCATTGCCTGACGCATCGCAAAGACCCGGTTTATCTGACTACGTTTAGCGGTCGGCCACCCAAGGAAGAAGCGATGATGGCGATCGCGTTGAATCGCATCTACACGCCAATCTTGCGGCAACAGATTCCTGAGATTGTCGATTTCTTTTTGCCGATGGAAGCCTTGAGTTATAAGGCAGCGGTGATTTCGATCGATAAAGCATATCCGGGGCAAGCGCGGCGAGCAGCATTAGCGTTTTGGTCAGCCTTGCCACAGTTTACTTACACGAAGTTTGTGATTGTGGTGGATAAGTCGATCAATATTCGCGATCCGCGTCAGGTGGTGTGGGCAATTAGTTCGAAAGTTGATCCTTCGCGGGATGTGTTTATTTTGCCGGATACCCCATTTGATACGTTGGATTTTGCCAGTCAAAAGCTGGGTTTAGGGGGCCGGATGGGAATTGATGCGACGACTAAAATGCCACCTGAAACGGAACATGAGTGGGGCGAAGTGTTGGAGTCTGATCCGGCGGTTGCAGCCATGGTCGATCGCCGGTGGGCCGAGTATGGTTTGGCAGACATTAACCTGGGTGAGGTGAATCCCAATCTGTTTGGTTACGAAGTGGGTTAATTACAGACCTCGATCGCGTTCTAAATCCTGAATCACTTTTTCGTAAACCCAGAGTAGATCGCGATCGGGTTATAAGTTTTGGTTTGTGCGACCAGACGAGTGATCAGTCCTTCATCGCCATGCGTTAATTCCAGTAGGCGATCGCAATTTGCTGCGCGGTCGTAGGGCTATGCCACTGGGATTCTGCTGCTACTCGTTCCCCGCGCTCAACTAATTCAACAAAATCAGGATTCTCTGATTACGATATAAAGTAGCGTTGAGATGCCACAACTATGCAAACACCAGCATCGGCATACACTCCGGCAGAGTATTTGATATTGGAAGAAAAATTGGAGTTTTGCCATGACTATCGAGATGGAGTGGTTGTACCAATGGCAGTACGATCGCACTAGTAAGTTTATGTTTTATCGATCGATTCCTGAATTATAAGAATATGTATTAGTTGACCAGTCCGCGATCGGGATTGAACAATATACAAAAACAGATGCGGGATGTGGTTATTCCAAGAATATGAGTCTGTAACTGCAATGGTTTCGTTTACTTCAATCAATCGCGAAATGGCCATTGCCGATATATACGAGAGTGTAGATTTTTCGCTTCTAGATGTAGAATAGGGCATCTTTCCTCAAACAGATGGATGTGAATACCCAAATTTTTGCCTGATTAAATATGGATTGGACAACTCCGCTTAGATCTCAACAAGTAGATTTTATCAAAAGATTAAAGTCAGATTCAGCTAACTTGCATCGTTTAACTGATCCTAATTTAAGAGGCTGTCATAGTGAATTAGTTGCTATATCAGGTAAAGAGCTAGAAGAAATAGATCGATTTTGTTGGGAGATGGTTGATAGCTACGGCAAGAAGCCTTCTAGCAAAAGCCGTGATATTTATATCAATAATATGAAAGGGAAACTGGGTGAACTAGCTATTGAGAGATACTTGGATAAGCTAATTACACCGATTGATTTAGAGAAGAAACCAGGAGGAGATGGTGGCATTGACTTCAAGCTTCTATCCAATCCTGAAACCTGCATCCAGGTTAAAGCTCGTCATGGCAAGGTTGATAATACCTATTGGTCAATCAGTCGTAATGAGATTGAGAAAAATACAGTTTTAGTATGTGTGTTTATTCAAGAAGATATTGGTCAAAGGCAGCACGAGTATAATC
>DATNPU010000147.1:0-37764 GCA_036703105.1 Microcoleaceae cyanobacterium | reverse complement strand
CCATGTGTAGCACTAAAGCGGCAGATCTGGCCAATTTACGGCGTCTGCCGAAACGATCGCCCATAATGGACACAATCCATCGCATGAGGGAGGCAAGCGGGTGGGCGGCACCTACGACAAGAACAGCATTGATTGGCAAATTCAACAACTCCAGCAACGACTGAGTGAATGGTGGGAGCGCCTGACTATCCCATCGGGCCAAGTTGATGTGCCTGATTGGTCACTACCGGAGTGGCTATTTCGCTCTGTGTTCTGGTTCATTGTGGTGGTGTTAGCGGTTTGGGTTGGCTTCCGCCTGTATCAATTGCTCCGTCCCTATCTCAATCTGAACTGGTTAGAACGGCCTCAACCAGTGGCCCAGAAAAGTAGCCCCACAGATTTGACAGTGGCCGAGTGGTTACACCGATCGCGAACCTTAGCTCAACAAGGTAATTACCGGGAAGCCTGTCGTGCTCTCTATCTAGCCACTCTCCAACGGCTACATGATATTGATTTAATTCCTAGTCAGCCTAGCCGTACGGATGGTGAATATCTCGACATGCTCCAAACAATGCCCAATCCTCGGCCCTATGAAGTCTTGATGCAAACGCATGAGCAACTCTGTTTTTCCAATACCGACATTTCTCGGGAGGCGTTCGATCGCTGTGAACAGGCTTATGAGGCAATCGAGCCACGACAGGAGGATTGAGGGGATGGGGATGATGGAGGAGACGGGGAAGGTAGGGAAGAGTAGGAACGATGGTTGGTTATTGGCAGTGAAGGGCGGATCACGAACGGTATGCAACTGAACAAGCGACAAATCTGGATTGTGGCGATCGTGCTCCTAACCTTAGTCATGATGACAATATTCATGGCTCCCAGGGGGGGCGGCAGCCGGTTAGCCCAGGGCTCAACCTATGGGCGATCGCCGGATGGGTATGGAGCCTGGTATGCCTTTATGCAGGAGCGCGGTACACCCGTCGAGCGCTGGCAAAAACCATTAAGAATGCTGTTGTCTGACCAGGATGCGTCTAAGTTAACCGTGTTGCGGATTAGCAATGGCATAGAACGGTTGGGGCTCACTCCTAACGAGCAGGCCTGGGTTAAACAGGGGAATGTCTTGGTTTTACTGGGAACCCACGCTCGATCGACCCAGGCTCCCTTCACCTCAGATCTTTCCAGCCCCCAGGGCGATATTCGGATTGAAACCAGTCGGCGCAAACTCAACCCTGAAGGCCAGGTTTGGCTGAAGGATAACTTTGGGGCCGTGGTCTGGGAACAGGCGATCGGGCAGGGCAAAGTCATCTACGCCTCAACTCCCTATTTAGCGGCCAACGCATACCAGGATTTTCGGCCCAATTATGAGTTCCTAGCCAAGCTATTGGCTGACTCCAAACATCCGATTTGGGTGGATGAATATATGCATGGCTATCAAGACGAGGGGAGTTCAACCCCAGCTGAACCCAACCAGGGGCGGTCAACCCCAGTTACTCTACTGGCCTACCTGACCGGAACTCCAGTCTTACTCGTGATCGTGCAAGCGATCGTATTCCTAGTTGTCCTCATGTGGGGCTTAAATCGACGGTTGGGGCCAGCGATCGTCGTCACTTCACCCACTGTGAATAACAGTGAAGCGTATATTCAAGCCTTAGCCGGGGCTTTGTATAAAGCAGAATGCAGTGAATTTGTTTTAGAAACGGTGGGCAAAGCCGAACAACTGCATATTCAAACTGCCCTAGGTCTAGGAAATACCTTGTTACCTTTAGAAACCATTGTGAACGCTTGGGTACAACAGACTGGACGACCAGCGGCAGAATTAGAAGCGACCTTGAGGATGGCCAAACGCCAACGTCGCGTTAGCGAAGCCGAACTGAACCGATGGTTAAATGACATCCATGCTGTGCGGCAACACTTGCCCTCCCAGTAACCAAGACTTTGTGGATGAGCCGATCGTCTAGTCTTACCCCCTCTCCCTTACCCCCTCATCTTCCTCACCTCCCCCAATTCATTAGGAGACATCATTTCCATGACCGAATTAACTGCCGCCTTTACTCGGTTATCCCAAGCCTTGAGTCAAGTTGTGGTTGGACAAACAACGCTGGTACAGCAGTTGATGGTGGCGCTGCTCTCTGGTGGACATGTGATTTTGGAAGGAGTTCCGGGAACTGGCAAAACCCTCACAGTGAAGGTGCTGGCACAGCTAATTCAAGCCGAATTTCGGCGGATTCAGTTAACCCCAGATATCTTGCCTTCCGATATTTTAGGGACGAATATTTTTGATCAGAATACGCGCAGCTTCAGCTTGAAAAAAGGGCCAATTTTTACCCAAGTCCTGCTGGCAGACGAAATCAATCGCACTCCGCCCAAAACTCAAGCGGCACTACTGGAAGCAATGGAAGAACAACAGGTCACGCTCGACGGGCAAAGTTTGCCCTTGTCGGAACTGTTTTGGGTAATTGCCACTCAAAATTCGCTGGAATTTGAAGGAACGTATCCCTTACCGGAAGCCCAACTCGATCGCTTTTTATTCAAGCTGGTTGTGGACTACCCAGACAAAAAGGCCGAGAAGCAAATGCTGCTGAACAGTCAAACCGGGTCACAAACGAAACGGCTCGATCTTGCCAAGTTAAAACCGATCATGGCCGTAGAACATATTCTCGCTGCTCGCCAAGCGGTGCGATCAATAGAAGTCGCGGACAACATTGTCGATTATCTATTGGCCCTGGTGCAGCGATCGCGCCAACATCCCGATCTATCCTTGGGCGCTTCACCGCGTTCGGCCGTGGCCTGGTTACAAGCCAGTAAAGCCAATGCCTGGTTATCCGAGCGCACCTTCGTCACCCCCGATGATCTCAAAGCTGTTGCGCCTGCCCTCCTTCGCCATCGCTTAATTCTGCGACCCGAAGCCCAGTTAGATGGCCTAAAAATCGACACGGTGATTTCCACCCTGCTCAGCCAAGTCCCCGTCCCACGGTAAAGGTTAACTTGCCTTCTGCATCTTAATTCACTCCCCATCTTCTTCATCCTCGCCATCTCCCCATGATCCCCTCCCGCCGCGTTTACTTCCTGCTCGTTCTCGGTACGATCGTCGGTCTAGCTACCGCTGTAATTGGCTCAGATTTAATTAACGCTGGCATGATTGGGCTAGCGACTGGGCTGACGGTGCTCTACGACGCCCTATTACTCATCCTCACCCTGTTGGATGGAAACCGATATAAAAGCGATCGCGTGACGGTAACGCGGGACCCCCTCGATCGCTTGTCGATTGGACGAGAGAATACCGTCCGGTTAACGGTGCAAACTGGCAAACGTCCAGCGATGCTGCAAATCCGAGATTTTTACCCAGACGGGTTCTATGTCTCTCATGATGTTTTGTCTGTGGCGTTGCCAGCCAGCCATAGCGAAGAACTAACCTATACTGTGTTTCCGTTGAAGCGGGGGAAGTATGACTGGGGAGACATCCAAGTTCGGCAGTTGGGGGCTTGGGGGTTGGCCTGGCAGGACTGGAAAGTATCCCAAAGCCAGAACGTTGCGGTTTACCCGGATTTAATTGGCCTACGATCGCTGTCCATCCGATTAACTCTGCAAACCACAGGGAATATTCGGCAAGCTCGCCGACTAGGCATGGGTACCGAGTTTACAGAGTTGCGGGATTATGTCACAGGGGACGATCCTCGTTTGATTGATTGGAAGGCAACAGCCCGCCGCGATCGCGTGTTAGTCCGAGTGTTGGAGCCTGAGCAAGAACAAACTTTAATGATTTTGCTCGATCAGGGCCGCTTGATGACGGCTCAGGTGAATGGTCTAACCCGATTTGATTGGGGGCTGAATGCCGCTCTATCACTGGCAATGGCCGGACTTCAGCGGGGCGATCGGGTTGGGGTTGGGGTATTTGATCGCCAGATGAACACTTGGATTCCCCCCGAACGAGGGCAGTCGCAATTACCGAAAATTCTGGAGCGGTTAACACCATTACAACCGGCGCTGTTAGAACCCGATTATGTCAATGCCGTCACGACTGTAGCAACCCGGCAAACCCGACGGGCCTTAGTGGTATTAATTACAGATGTAATTGACTCTACCGCTTCGATCGAATTGCTGTCGGCCATAGGTCGGCTAACCCCGCGTCATCTACCATTTTGTGTCACCCTACGAGATCCCCAAATTGATCAGCAAGCTAATACGTTGACCACCGACGTATCTGCTGCCTATGCTCGAGCGATCGCATTAGATCTACTCAATCAACGTCAATTATCCTTAGCTAAAATAAAACAAAAAGGAGTGTTGGTTTTAGATGCTCCGGCTGATCGCATTAGTGAAGAATTAGTCGATCGCTATTTACAACTGAAAGCCCGCAACCAACTATAGAGCCAGTCTAACTATGCCTCCCAACTTAAACCATCCAGAACTGGGACAATTTTTAGGCATTGGCAACATTATCACTGCCGGAATTTATCTCTATCGATCGCGCTTTAAAGAATATCTAAAATTAGCCATCCTTGCCCACATTTGGCTACTATTTCCTCTTTATGGGTGGGCAAAATATAGTGCAACTTCAGCCTTTATAGCACGTTTAGCTTTTAGTGATTTATCTGGAGTATCAGTGGAATCTGATGCAACTAAACGTCAGATCGATCGGCATAAATGGCAACTTTTAATAATTACTTTTTTAGTGATTTTGATTAATCTGATAACAGTAGCCATAGCTTATATAGTATTCTGTCTAATTTTCGGTATTCTATCCTTTTATATCGCTGAACTACGAGAAGTAATTAGAGATCCAATTAATTCCTCTTCTGTCCTAATCCCATTACTTGGGATAGGGGTAATCTTATTCGCCGGCCTATTATCTAGCTGGGTTTATTCCCGGTTTTTCATTGTTGAATTACCCTACACAATAGAATCAAATTTTAGAATTTATGGAACAACTCAGCGTTCCCGCCAATTATCTAAAAAATCAGGTTTATTTATCCTGACTACTATTTTGATTCTCTTTCTAATCACCTGTCCAATCTCTTACATCACAGTATCATTGGGCGCCAGCGTGATCATGCCTCTGCTGAAGTTATTGCCCATCTATCCCTATTCAAACTGGTCGCTACGATTTTTAATTTACTATGTCGTTTTAATAACCTTAAGCCTATTAACTAATGCCATAACTATGCCACTCTGGCAAACAGCAAAAGCAGCATTATATTACAGCCTCCGGAGTCGGAGAGAAGGATTCGATTTACGGTTGAGTAATGCCGAAAGCGCGATCGATTAATTCGCCCTGAGCCATCTTCAGGAAGCGCCGATCTGAAGAACGAACGGAGCATGTCTTATAATTAAGCAAGATTAAGTGCTGAACCAATCGGCAGCATCAGGGATCACCTGAACCCTTTCATCCGCTGTAGGAGACAACCCCGTGAACGTTTTTGGCATTGGCTTACCGGAAATGATGCTGATTTTGGTCGTCGCGTTGCTAGTGTTTGGCCCCAAGAAACTGCCGGAAATTGGTCGCAGTCTGGGTAAAGCACTTCGGGGCTTTCAAGAGGCATCTAAAGAGTTTGAAGCTGAATTCAAGCGGGAAGCCGAACACCTGGAAAAGGCAACTCAGGTATCCATGGAAGCCAAGCTAGAACCACCCGCTCCTTCCGCACTTTCGCCCGCCCCTGAGTCAGCATCTTCAGCCACTAGTGAAGCCGCCGACACCTCTAAGGCATCCAGTGAAGTCGCTAGTTAAACGTCAGAAATTTCCACTGAATGAATTGGATCAAGCATGATGGGGCAGACGATCGTTTGCCCCTCTCCTATGGGATTAGTCAAGCAACCGTAACGATGGCAGAGACACAGGCAGTTAAAGATACCACTACACCCAAACTGATCATTCCGCAGTTGATCGTTGGCTTGGGGAATCCTGGGGCAAAGTACGATCGCACCCGGCACAACATTGGCTTTGAAGTGGTTGATGCCCTAGCTCGGGCTTGGCAAATTGGTTTGGCGGACAACCGCAAGTTTCAAGGCATCTATGGAGAGGGCATCGCTACCGGAAATACCAAAATTCGGTTGCTCAAACCCCAGACCTACATGAACAACTCAGGACAAGCCATTCGAGCGGTCACTGACTGGTACAAACTCTCTCCAGAGTCAGTTCTAGTGGTGTATGACGAGATGGATTTACCCGTAGGAAAATTGCGGCTGCGGCTGTCTGGTTCAGCGGGAGGGCATAATGGGATGAAATCGACGATCGCCCATTTAGGCACACAAGCCTTTCCCCGGCTACGGGTGGGCATTGGCAGTGCCAAAGATGTCCATCCTGATAAAGATACGGTGTCGCATGTGTTAGGGCAGTTTTCTGCCCAAGAGGCTAAGGTAATGGTAGAAGTCGTGGAGATTGCGGTCAGTGCGATCGAACTTAGCCTCAAGCAAGGGGTAGAGAAAGCCATGAGCCTTTACAATAACCGAACCATTACAGATACCTAGGCAGAATGACGCCAGCCTGAAGCTGATCTTAAGATTTGTTAAAATATGTAATTTAACTGTTGGTTAAGCTTCAGAAATTCTGTTATTTGAAGAGTATTCATATTAAGAGGTTGGTTTTAAGAGCGCTCGATCGCAACAACGCACCTGTCTGCTCCTGCAAACCGATCACTGTTCATGCCTGGAGATGCTTCTATATGATCGGTGACTTGAGTTCAGCCGCCCCTGTTAGTCCACCAACGGCTGCAACTCCCTTGATTTTGGACCGCAAAGCTGTTTCAACCTGCCATATCTCTTTGCCTGATGTCCCGAAACCCGTTGGGGCGATCGCTTACCAGGGCAAGCTGTATAGCTATGTGCGAACTTACTCAACCTTGGAACCGGCTCAACGAGCAGCAACCCGGTTGCTACAACGAGGAAATCAGGTGATCTTGACGCGAGTACCCAAAGGTTTGATCTTGTGGGTGCTGGAGCTAGACGCTAAACTGGCCAAAAAGTAATTATTTCTAGATGCTTCTGTGGGTTCCCACCGCTTGCCACAAACTACTGCTTATGTCCGTATTACCAATCAGTCCTGGCAGCAGGGCAAGATAGCCGGTGAGGTACGGGCAAACCAGTTTGAGTGGCAATTTGAGTGGTGCTTCCGCCGGGGTGAATTATCAGTCGAACCTTCATTGGGACGAGCCTTGATTAAAGAGCCATTAAATCGATTTCTCGAACAACGCGATTATCAGCTCGAACCGGGTAGTGACTATTCCTTCACCATCCGAGGGGATGTTTAGCTAAGTCACTAAGTGCTCCAGGTAGCGTTCGATCAGCAAAATTGCCACAATATCATCGACTGGCCGGGGGATGCTGCGAAACACTTGCGGCACGAGCCGATACAGTCCTTTTGGTGGAAACATTTGCCAGTAACGATCGCGGGCTTCCAAACTACTGTTCCGCTCATTCACCAAAACGATGCGTAACGGGTCAGGTAACTCGCTTAACTTGCGCTTCCACTCCTGAGAGGTGGTCTGATCTCCCATCACTAACAATGAAATGGGGTAACGCTGCCGCAAGGTGTCAATTGTTGCGATCGCCTCTCCCGTCGTGACGACCTGATGATAGAGCAGAGTGCGATCGACTCCCACAACCGCCAGACCACATTTATAGCGTCCTGGATCAAACCCCAGGATCACCGGCTGATCCGCAGTAGAAGCATCGTTGCTGCTGAGCATGAAATTCCAAATTGAGTTGCTACAAACAAGACAGCCACCAGGATCAAACTGACCTGACAACTGTCACCAGAATTCCTATAGGTGTCATCATAGCAACCCTTCTAGAAGCAAGAGAGTCTCTCACGAGAAAAACCTCTCAGTTGCAACTAAAGCTGAGCTAAATTGGAGAGCACTAGACCTAGGAATTTCCCATCGAACTGCGGGTTACTCCCATTGGGTTCCGACCACCGCCACCCTCACGAGGTTTGGCCTTGTTGACTTTGAGTTCACGACCCAGCCACTCGGCACCATCTAATTCAGAGATCGCCAGATCTTCCTTGTCCTCTTCTTCCATATCTACGAAAGCAAATCCCCGCTTTCGACCCGTCTCTCGATCGGTGGGAAGACTTACGCGGCTGACCTTTCCATACTCAGAAAAAACCTCCCGGATATCCTCTTCACTTGCCTGAAAGGATAGGTTACCAATATAGATAGTCACACTTCTCTCCAAACCAACTTGTGGGGGGCAATTCCGACAAGAACCCGCGATATGAGGATTTGTGATTGCGAAGTCTGGTGCGGAACATTTAGATGAACGCTATTATAGCCGATCCCAATGAAAAAACAGCATACGAGCGTGAATATGTCTACCGCCTAGTGGGTCAATATCACTCAACCCTCGGTCAGTTATAGCTTGAGCAACGGTGAAGATAAGCTATGACCTGGCCTCAGAATGGCTACAACTGGCATGAACCGAATCATCTTGGTAACTCTGTCAACCGATCGCCCAAGCAGTTTATGATCTAAGGGAATTTCCAGGTGTGAACGGATAACCTCCGGGGCAAGATTGCATGGATACCAAAGCTTTCAAACGATCGCTCAACAGCTCTGAAAACTACCACCGTAAAGGGTTTGGCCATGAGGCCGACGTGGCAGGGCAGATGGAGTCTGAATATCAGAGTGACCTGATCCAGCAGATTCGGGAGCAGAACTTTACCCTACAACGGGGACAGGTGACGATCCGCTTAGCCCAAGCTTTTGGGTTTTGTTGGGGTGTAGAACGGGCTGTGGCGATGGCCTACGAAACCCGACAACATTTTCCCCAAGAACGAATTTGGATTACTAACGAAATTATTCATAATCCATCAGTCAACCAACGCTTGCGCGAGATGGCGGTCGATTTTATCCCGATGGTGAACGGGCAAAAAGATTTTTCTGGCGTGATACCGGGCGATGTCGTGATTCTGCCTGCTTTCGGAGCCAGTGTGCAGGAAATGCAACTACTCAACGATCGCAATTGCACGATCGTTGATACGACCTGCCCCTGGGTTTCTAAAGTTTGGAACACCGTCGAGAAACATAAAAAGAGCCGCTATACCTCGATTATTCACGGCAAGTACAATCACGAAGAAACGATCGCCACCAGTTCGTTTGCGGGTACATACTTGATTGTCCTGAATCTGAAAGAGGCGGAGTATGTCGCTAATTACATCCTCAACGGCGGCGATCGGGATGAGTTTATGACTAAATTTAGCCGTGCTTGTTCTCAGGGTTTTGATCCCGAACGGGACTTAGAGCGGATTGGCATCGCTAACCAAACCACCATGCTGAAAGGGGAAACTGAGCAGATCGGCAAATTACTCGAACATACGATGATGCGGAAGTATGGCCCCGATCAACTCAACGATCACTTCCTCAGCTTCAATACCATCTGCGATGCCACCCAAGAACGCCAAGACGCGATGTTCGATTTGGTCAAAGACCCGATCGATTTAATGGTAGTAATTGGGGGCTATAACTCCTCTAATACCACCCATTTACAGGAAATTGCGATCGAACGTGGAATTCCCTCCTATCACATCGATAGTGCCGATCGTATTGGCCCTGGAAACCGCATTCAGCACAAACCCTTACATCACGATTTGGAAATGGCTGATCCCTGGCTACCAGAAGGCCATATTACGATCGGGGTTACCTCGGGGGCTTCCACGCCTGACAAGGTGGTTGAGGAGATACTGGAGAAGATTTTTGCCTTGAAAGCACCCGTGAGCGTGGGATAGGGAAGTTGTGTGATTGAGGAGATGGGAAGTGGGGGAGATAGGGAAGATGGGGGAGATGGGGGAGATGGGGGAGATCTGGCTTGTGCTGATGTCTCACCTTCCTTACCCTCCTAATCCTCCTCACCTTCCTTACCCTCCCAATCATCCTCACATCCTGCTCATCCTCACCTTCCCCACCCTCAACCCCCTCAGGCATTGACTATATAAGGTGAATTAATCGCAACTACCCGTCCGGCCTGTACTAAGGCTTGGTAGACAGTAGCGGCGACTTCGGCCCGCGTTGCATCTCGATTGGGATTGAGTTGGCTAACATTCGGGTAGTTCACCACCATGTCGCGTTGGGTGGCAGCAGCAATTTGGTTCTGTGCATATTGAGGAATACTAGCCCGATCGTCATAAGCACTTAAAACGGTGGTATTGCCTGCCGGATAGCTTAAACCACTAACTAAGGAAACAAAGATTTGCAGTCGTAACACGTTCTGAGCGGGTTGGAACGTACCATCGGGAAAACCAGAAATGAAGCCAGCCCGATAGGCACGATCGATAAAACTTTTTGCCCAAAAGTCATTGGGGACATCGGAGAAGGTCACGGAATCTCGTTTCGGGGCAGGATTGAAGGCTCCCACGACCAAAGCGGCGTACTGTGCCCGATTCATGGGTAGATCTGGCTTGAAACTACCATCGGGAAAACCACCAATCAGATTTTGAGCGGCTAACCCGGAAATAAAGGCTTCCGCCCAATGCCCTTGGATATCCGTAAAGGCAGCTGTAGAGAGATTAGGGTTGACGATATAAGGCGAGGAGATAGCCGGAGCTTGGTTCAGGGCCACTAAGGATTGATACACCATCGCCACCATTTCAGCCCGGGTACAATCCCGCATGGGTTCCAGTTGCCGTACGTTGGGATAGTTCACCACTAGCCGTTGTTGGGTGGCAGTAGCAACGCGATCGGTGGCATAGCTGGGAATCTGCGCCCGATCGGTATAAGCCGTTAGAACAGCTGGAGTTCCACCAGTCAGGCCCAAGCCACTCACTAAAGAAACGATCGCCTGAACTCGGGTTAAATTTTGGTCAGGACGGAATGAGCCATCGGGAAAGCCGGAAATAAATCCCATTTGATTGGCTTCGCGGATAAATGGAAAGGCCCAGAACGTTGAGGGAACATCGCTAAAATTGGCGGCGGGTTGTTTAGCCGGTAGATTAAAGGCATTAGAAATCACCGCTGCGTACTGCGCCCGAGTAATCGGAGCTTCTGGCTTAAACGTGCCATCGGGAAAGCCACTGACCAAATTGCGGCTGACTAAAGCTTGAATGAACGGGGCGGCCCAATGTCCGGCGGTATCCGTGAAGCCACCCGGCCCAGGGGAACCAGTTGGAGTCGGAGTGGGCGTCGGGGTTGAAGTGGGCGTCGGGGTTGAAGTGGGCGTCGGGGTCGGGATTTCTCCGCCAACTAGATCAACCGCTCCGCGGATCTTGGCGGGATTAATTTGATTACCGACCGAGATAATCGTCAATGAGGTGTTGTTATTGATGTCGTACTCGGTATTATCCCGAAAGATATTTCCGGCTGGCTCTTGCGCTTTGCCCAGGTCAGGGAGCGATCGTTCGATCGTCACTAAGCCTTCACTAGAATTCCGCTCAATAATATTGTTTCGCAAGACGGGGCGAGCTTCTTGAGTTAGCACCAATCCAGAGCGATTTTCGACAAATCGGTTATCGGTCACTAGGGGCGCAGAACTATCGCCGATGGCCATCCCAAACCCAGTTTTTTGGCAGACATTGCGCCGCCATTCTCCTTTGGCGTTTCGCGCTACGCTGAAACCATTGGCATCATTCTGAATCGCTACACAATCCAAAACGGATGGAGCGGCAGTCCCCGTCGCAAATACCCCTTCCCGCTTGCAAGCCGTAAAAGTGCAGTTTGCGATCGTGGGATTCGTTGATTCAATCCAAACACCTGTGCCTCTCGTATCCGGATTTGTGACTGTTACCCCGCGCAGCTTAGAGTTGTTCTCCATCCGGAAAGTGATATTCTGTCGGGCAAAGGTCGGGCTAACATACTGACCACTGCCCTGCACCAAAATGCCACTGCCCTTGGTCGATTCATTCCCTTGGATGGTGACTCCCGCTGGAACGACGATCGGAAATACCTCACCATTAGCCGTACTATAAGTTCCAGATGACAGTTGTATCGTGTCACCGGATCTGGATTGTTGTAAGGCGCGGGTCAGGCTTTTGAAGGGGGTAGTTTGGCTACCATTGGCACTATCACTGCCCGTCGTTGGATTGACATAAAGCATAACTGAGGAAGCTCCTATGAACGTTAGGGTGTGGGATGGGGTTAGCACACTTGACGATTATGCCTACTACTTTTGATCTGGAGCTTTCATGTTGCATTTGGTAACAGGAGTAGCGGTGAGGGAGATGGGGGATGAATCAATTCAAGGGGGAGGGGATTGATTCTGAATAGATGTGCAATGAATGCCTTGGGCTTGTTTACAATTGAGTGACAATCAATGGCAAGTATTGGCGGTTCGAGTCCCTCGTCGCTCTTTATCGGCGTTCAAATCAGATGCTAATCATCGTCCTGGTAGCAAATTTATTCATTGGTTTAGCTTGTCTGTTCGTCGCATGGCAGGTCTGGCAGCTGCGGCGCAGTTTAGCCAAGGTGACTCATACCTTGCTCTATGTCGAAGAGGCAGTGCATGGGGTACTGTATGGGGCACCAGGAGCAATTTTGATTGCGAAACGAGGAACTTACCAACTGCGCAAAAACTATCGCCAGCTTGAGGGACAGTTACAACGAGTGCAGCAGGTGATTGGGGTGCTAAGTATCGGCCAAATGTTGTGGCAGCGAAGTCAGAGTCGATGGCGCCGATCGCGAGTCAGTCGTTAGGAATATTTTAAGAAGATCCAGATACCACCCTCGTTAGCAGAGCTTCATGGGATGAGTTTTTCAGAGATACCCCAGACTCTTAGCGAGTGGTGAGTTGATGTTGGGGTAGATTAGATTAGGTGGAACGGGGTTCAGCAATATGCAAAGGATAGAGCTAAACAATGGCAAATAATCGCTCTGGCGCATTTTTAGGTGGATTGCTGTTAGGTGCGGCGGTTGGCACCATTACAGGCATCCTCATTGCACCTCGTCCCGGTCGGGAAACTCGCCAACTGCTGAAAAAGTCTGCTGACGCCCTACCCGAATTGGCGGAAGATTTATCAACCACTGTGCAACTTCAGGCCGATCGGCTATCGGAAACTGCGTTGCGGAATTGGGATAGCACCTTAGTACGGCTGAAGGAGGCGATCACCGCTGGCCTGGAAGCCACCCAACGCGACCCACAGACCGTAGAAACTACCGTGACTGATCTTTCGTCCAGTACCAGTCCCTCAATGCGTGATCCTTTGCTGTAGGCAACCCTACTGTGACCGAACCTCTCTTCTGGCTAGTGTTATCACTTTTATTCGTCACCATTAGTTTGACGGTAGTTCTGATTGTCGCCATTCCGACTCTATTGGAATTAGGGCGAGCCGCCCGTAGTGCGGAAAAATTGTTTGAAACGCTCCGCCGCGAATTTCCCCCCACGTTGGAAGCCATTCGGTTAACTGGGATGGAAATTAGTGACTTAACCGATGATGTTAGCGAGGGGGTTCAAAGTGCGAATCAGGTTGTGCAGCAGGTTGATCAAAGTTTAAGTGGGGTACGGCAGCAGGCTCGGAAAGTGCAGGTTGGCACTCGCAATGTTGTGACTGGGCTTAAAGCAGCTTGGAAAACTTTCACCAAACCACAACCATCCGTCAGCCCGCGGCGTACCGTCGATCGCTTGCCACCCGGTCGCTTAGAGACAGAAATCGATGCCCTCCGAGAACAGCCCCATTCGCATCGGGTGCTGGAGGGGTTACCCTATCCTCAGGATGCTGACCTGCCACCCAATCAAAGTACGGTAGATCCTAACGAAGCCCCATCTCGATCGCCATCCTCTGCCAAATCAAGCGCGGAATCTGATCCCCGCTATCTGCCCGCGAATGCTGACCGAGGAGACAACACCGCGATCGAAGACCCCGTAGAAGACTCCTACTGGGAGCGTTGATCACTTTCAACCAGGAATTTGAGTGCGATGGCTACAGCCTGGCAGACCGTAGACCACTGATTGTAGCGAGTCTGCCGGAACAACCGAGCACTGGGATACCAGGGACTATCTTGACGTTGGAGTAGCCATCGCCAATCTGGAGCAGCAGATAGCAAGATCCACACTGGTCTACCCATCGCTCCCGCCAGATGGGCCACGGATGTATCAACTGAAATGATCAAATCTAGCTCAGCGATCGCGGCGGCTGTATCCGCAAAGTCCTTCAAGTCAGGACTGAGATCCTGGATGGGAAACTGAGCCGTAAGTTCACGACGGTGTTCACCTTTCTGCAAACTATAGAAGGTGACATTAGGTGTTTGGAGGATGGGGAGAAATTCGCGTAACGGACAGGAACGCTGGCGATCGTTGGAATGCTTCGGATCGCCTCCCCAAACCAAGCCCACCTTCAGACCTGCCGATAAACCGAGTGGCAACAGAAAGCGCTCCTGAGGTGGCAACAGATAAGGAATCGTAGCTGGAATGGTGGCTAAGGTGGTTCCTAAAATTCTCGGCAGACTCAGCACCGAGGCTTGCACCGCAAATTCGGGGAGTGATTCCCCGATCGCAACTACCTGCTTGACCCCCGGTAGGCTTTGGAATAAGCGCACTAACGCTGGCTGACATTCGATGATTACCTGGCCACCCTGCTGGATCACTCGCGGAACGTAGCGAATAAATTGCATGGTGTCGCCTAAACCCGAACCAGCTTCGGCATACAGCAAAATGGGTTGGCCATCTAGCCCAGAGCCATCCCATACCGGCTGAGCAAACGATCGAGGTGAGGATGCCATGCCTAATCGCCACTGGTCATACTCCGCAAAACCCTTTTGTAGATCACCAGAAATTAACAACGCCCGAATTCGACTGCCTCGTAACTTGACATGGTGAGGGAACCGAGCGATCGCCTGGTCATATAACGCGATCGCAGCGGCCATCTCACCCCGATCTTGCAAGGCATCACCCAACTCGCGATAGGCATCCGGATGATTTGGCCTGAGTTGTAACGCCGTTTGGTAGTGCGCGATCGCCTGCTCTAGATCCCCCTGTTCTTTATAGGCATTGCCGAGATTACTATGCGCCTCTGGTAAGTTGGGCTGCACTTGGATCGCTTTTTGGTATCGCCCGATCGCGGCCGTTAAGTTGCCCTGCTGCTGCAATATTGCCCCCAAATTGATCAAGGCATGGGGATTGTTGGGCTGTAGGCGGAGTGCCGCATGATAGTGTTCGATCGCCGCAATTAAAGTGCCCTGTTGCTGCAACGCTGCTCCCAGGTTGATATGGGCATCCGCGAAATTGGGTTGCGCCACCAGTGCCCGTTCGTACCAAGCGATCGCCGCGGCTAGTTTCCCAGTTTGCTGTGCCACCAATCCCAACAGATACAGAGCATTCGGCTGATCTGGTTGTTGTTGTAAGACCTGATGATAAAGCTGCTCTGCGGCAAGCAATTGCCCAGCCTGATGGAGTTGGATAGCTGTAGCCAAAATTTCTGCGATCGTTGCCATCAACTAAATCCCGTGACTCTTACCAATCACCCAGTGTCGCCGGAAAAACCGAGATAATGCCGATTCCTCTAGCGTCAGGCAAATCGGGCGACCATGCGGGCAGGTACGGGGGTTCCGCGTCCGTTGCCATTGATCCAGTAAAGTTTGCATCTCGGACAACGATAGCGGTGTACCGTTACGAATCGCGCTCCGACAGGCTGTAGCCACTTGGGCAGTTTGCAAATCACCCCCTAAACTCAGTTCCATTAAGGCGTCCGCACAATCCTCACGGGTTGCCAGTGGTGCAGGAGCCGATCTCGCTGCCCAAACTTGCTCGCCAAACGGTTCAATGTCAATATCTAGACGCTGAAGTTGCTCCACTTGGGCTGGAGTTAATTGATTCAGGAGCACGAATGGTTCTAGCGGTACCATCTGCCAGCGATCGCACAACTGCTCATACAATACCCGCTCATGGGCAATGTGTTGTTCAATTAACCATACGCCACTGGGATGTTCCGCCAGAATATACATGTTGTGAACCTGAGCGATCGCTCGGATAAAGCTGAGGCCAGTCACTTCAGAATCGGTAGCTAAAGCCGTATTCTCCAGTTCTCCAGGAGCGCGAACAACAGAATACGACCCTTCCGCTTCAGCCGTTGTTAACAATTGACCAATGCGAGTGGAATAGAGGCTATCTGGCACACTAGCTGCATTCAGGCGTAAGGCCTGCTCGATCGCCTGAGTAATCTGCGCTTGCCAACTTTCTAAATGATGCAGATACACCTCAGATTTAGCCGGAGTACGGTTCCAATCAATTTGCTCTGGTGGAACCCGCAAATGCACCAAGCAAACCGGATAGCGATCGCGAGGTAACGTTCGCCGAAACCCATTCAGGATCGTCTGCTCCAACTCCGGTGACTGGACAACCCGGCCATTCACAGCCACTTTAACCCAATCTGGCCGATGACGATGACAGCGATCGGGGAGTCCCAAAAGCAGGTAGGAAGAAGAGGAGGAGGATGGGAAAGGTGAGGAAGATAAGGAAGCCTGAAAAGTCATTCCTCCCCCATCACCCCCATCTCCCCCATCTCCCCCATCCTTCCTATCACCCCCATCCCCCGAATCTTCCCACTTCACCTCTGCCAAATCACTAATCTGCACATCCCGCAGAATTTGGGGCAAGATTTGTCGAGCGGTTGGTCCGGGAAAGAGGTTAAACCAATCTCGATCGTTCTGTTGCACTTGCCAGGTGACGTGAGGATGACAAAGCGCGAGGTGATAAATCGTACTTTGGATTGCCCGTAATTGTTGAGGCATGGGTGGCAAACCTTGCCGCCGCGCCTGCCAAGGAGCAAATAGTTGATCGGCAGTCACGATCGTGCCGGGAAAAATAGCGGCTGGTTCAACTTGAACAGCCTGTCCCTGAGCATCATAAGTACAGTGCCAACCGACATCGTCCGTACTCGATCGACTAGCCACTTCTAGCTGGGCTAACTGAGCCAAGCTATGTAAGGCTTCCCCCCGAAACCCCAAACTAGTAATACGCCAAAGGTCATCGCAGGTGCGGATTTTGCTGGTGCTATGGGGAGTGGCGGCTTGCTGCAAGTTGTCCAGGCTCATCCCGCTGCCATTATCGACAACTCGCACTCGCCAGCGATCGCTCCAAACTGAAACGACAATGCGAGTAGCCCCGGCATCCAAAGCATTTTCTACCAATTCCCGCACAGCCGCAGCTAGGGAATCAATCACCTCTCCAGCGGCAATCAGATGAATCACTTCAGTGGGTAGTGGTTGAATGCCAATCATAAAAAGTCTGTCTGGAGAAGCGGTAGAAGGTAGATCGAGGCGAACTCTTTCATTCTGGCGTTTGAGACTCGATTCAGGCTGGCGATCGCCCCATAACCAAAAAATATTGGTTATGCTCTTTCAACTTGGCACAAATGCATCGTATACTGGAAAATCTGGCTAGAATTTTTTGAGAAATTCCGAGGAAGTTCAATGTCGCGATATAGAGGTCCGCGCCTCCGAGTTGTCCGTCGTTTGGGTGATCTACCCGGTCTGACCCGTAAATCTGCCCGTCGGGCCTATCCCCCTGGTCAGCATGGTCAGGCACGTAAGAAACGCTCTGAGTATGCGGTTCGTCTGGAAGAAAAACAAAAGCTCCGATTCAATTATGGGTTGAGTGAGCGGCAACTGCTCCGTTATGTACGGAAGGCTCGTCGTGCTGCTGGTTCAACTGGGCAAGTGTTACTGCAATTGCTGGAAATGCGGTTGGATAACACAGTATTCCGGATGGGAATGGCTCCTACTATTCCAGCCGCCCGTCAGCTTGTGAATCATGGCCATGTAACGGTGAATGGTCGGGTGGTAGACATCCCTAGCTATCAGTGCCGTCCAGGTGAAACGATCGCCGTGCGAGATACTGAGCGCTCCCGGAAACTGGTCGAAACCAATTTGCAATATCCCGGTTTGGCCAACCTACCCAGCCATTTAGAGTTCGATAAATCTAAGATGGTGGGCAAGGTAAATGGAGTGATCGATCGTGAATGGGTAGCCCTCCAAATTAATGAACTTCTAGTGGTTGAATACTATTCTCGGCAGGCGTAATTCTCCGCAATTACGTTCCTTTACCGCGGCATTCTATCAATTTAAGAAGCCTTCTGATCCTGTCAATCAGAAGGCTTTTTATTATGGTGGAAAGATTTATCAGACAATTTTTACGATCGCCCTACCTGCCCCATCTCCCCCAGCTTCTCCATCCCCCTGCCCCTCCCCATCACCGTTTGTGGACGATCGGCTCGGGATTCACGGCAAACGTCAATACCGTTTCATCCACCCCTTTCAGCTTCAAGGGGCTACATTTCGTAATCTCCTCTTCTTCCAGGTAATCGGCCACTGCGGCTGAAACCAGAATCATATTAGGATCAGCCAATTGTTGAATCCGTGAGGCGATATTGACACTAGGTCCGATCGCGGTGTAATCCGATCGTTCGGATGAACCAAACATTCCCACAACTGCCGTACCTTGATGAATGCCACAGCGGAATTGGACTTGACCAATCCCCTGTCCCTGCCAGCGTTGGTTGAGTTGATCGAGCGATCGGCGCATTTGCCGAGCTGCCGCCACGGCCCGCCGGACTTGCTCGTTAGGCGTTAGTTCTTCGGGTGCGCCAAATAAGGCCAGGATGGCATCCCCCATAAACTTATCGACCGTCCCCCCGTTATCAAAGACGGCTCGGGTCATTTCGCCAAGATACTCATTTAAGACTTCCGCCACTTTGCGCGATCGTAAGGTATTCGAGAGTTGAGTAAATCCGACAATATCGCTGAACAAAACGGTCATTAACCGGGGTTCTGGCCGTAAATCCAACAACAGTTCGCCTTTGGCGGCCCGCTGCACCATCGAAGGTGGTAGGAACCGCTTCAAAACGGATTCGGTCAGGTAGGTATTCAACTCAGCAATCCGTTGTTCGTTCGCTTTAAGTGCCAGTAGATTACGAACTTCTGCTAAAAGTTCACGATCGTTGAATGGCTTAGATAAGTAAGCATCCGCTCCCTTCTCTGCTCCCTCAATCCGCGTGTCCTCATCAACTTTGGCCGTTAACAGGACGATCGGGGTTCCCTTCAGGTCTTCGTCTTCCCGAATCATACGGATCAGGTCTAGACCAGAGACTAAAGGCATCATCAAATCCGTCACAATTAAGTACGGTTTCAGGCTTTGCGCCATTTGATAGCCTTCTGCTCCATTCCGAGCTAACCACGTCTGATAGCCCTGTTCCCGCAAAATCCCAGACACATAGCTGCGGAGATCGGGATTATCATCCACGATCAAAATTCGGGGAGTAGAGGCATTGGTAGGTGGCAATAGGGAACTACTCAGTTGAGCTTCCTGGATAGAATTGATGTCCTGTTCCTCTGCCGTCTGGGATTCCATATCAACATCAGCCAATTCGATCGCAGCTCGACTTGGTTGAATCTCGGCCTGCACATCAATCACCTGTTGAGGAGGCAAATGGGCAAATCCAGCTTGCATCCAGATTGTGAACGTTGATCCCTGACCGTAGTTGGAATCTACGGCCACCTGTCCACCGTGCAATTCGACTAATTCTTTCACTAACGCTAATCCTAAACCACTCCCCTCATAACTGCGGTTCGCCGATCCCTCAGCTTGCCGGAAGCGTTCAAATAAATGGGGGATTTGGTCAGGGCGAATGCCAATCCCTGTGTCGATCACTTTCAACACGCAATGATTCCCGGCTGGTTGCAGCGTCACTGTAATGCTGCCCCCAGCAGGCGTAAACTTCATGGCATTCGACAACAAGTTATAAAGTACCTTGTCAAATTTCTCTAGATCTAGATAAACCGCAGGGCAATGCTCCAGGTGAGTACTGAGCGTAATCCCTTTGCGTTCACAATAGAGCCGGAAGGAGTCTACAGTTTGGGTGACAAAATCGATCAGATCGCAGGGCCGGAAACTCGGCTGCATCCGTCCGGCATCTAAACGTTGCAAATCAAGCAGTTGATTGACTAATCGCAACAATCGGCGGGAACTGCGTAACGCAATGACCGACTGTTCATAGCTCAGACCTTGGCGTTGATTAACGGCCGCTTCTAATGGGCCGATCGTCAGCGTTAGCGGTGTCCGAAACTCATGGGAAATATTTTGGAAAAATTCAGTCTTCTGCCGATCTAGTTCCAGCAATTGTTCCGCTTGTTGCCGCGTCTTTTGATACAGTCGGGCTTGCTGAACCGCGATCGCAGCTTGAGCGGCAACCGCCTGGGCCAGTTGAATTTCAGATAACTGCCAGCGCCGGGGTTGAAAATTCTGGCGTAGAGAAATGCTGCCAATAATCTGCCCATCCGACAGCAGCGGCACAACAAGCAACGATCGAGTAGAGTACTGAAACGGATGTTCTAAAATGTTCATCTCTGGATAATGTTCCAGATCATTGAGAATAACGGGCTGCTTCGTCAGCATTAACTGTTTCAGTACTGGATTCCCCGCGATCGGTAAAACCGATTGGGGTAAGCCTCGTGGCAGATCAGCGGGATGTACGGCTTGAGATAATACGTTCGCCCCATGCTTACCCGCCAGTTGATGCAGTGGATGTGTCGCATCATGTAGCCCCACACACTGCACAAATTCATCTTCCTCAGTCCATAACGACAACACACATCCATCGGCATGGAGGGCTTGCCCCAATTGTTGAGTAATGGCAGCAAAAATTTCTTGTGGGTCGAGGCTAGAGCGAATGGCAGCCGTAATGGCATTAATCAGAGATTCCCGCTTGGCCAAAGCTTGCAACTGTTCATAGGCGCGGGCCTGTGACAATGCCAGTGCCGCTTGACTAGCGACCATGCTTAATAGTTGGACTTCATCGTCCTGCCAGGGGCGTGGTTGTCCACATTGGTGCAAAGCCAACACGGCCAGAATTTCCTGTTGGTATTGCAATGGCACCAGAATGCTGGCATGGATGCCGAGCTGCTGATAGGCCTGCCGTCGCTGCTGAATTTTGGCATCCTCTCCCAGCAAGCGATCGTCAGTCTCAGTTTCTTGCAGAACTTGAATCTCTTCAGTCGCCCAAACGGTCTGAGCCAGGGTAGTTTTTAACGGAGCAAGGTGGCCATTGCTCACCTCCGCTTCTGCCGCCGGAGTATGACTGGACTCAATCCCCGTAGCTGAAGTAGCAGCTCCATTTCCTAAACCATAGGACTCTTTGCCGCCTAAGTAAGGATAACAATCCTCGACCCGACCATCTTGCATCGGACAAACAATGCAATAGCTGACCTCAAAAATATGCCCGACCGATTCCCCGATCGTCTCTAGGATTTGTCGATAACTTAAGGCCCGCCGGATAGAGTTAGTGACTGCATTCAATAACGATTCTTGTCGCAGCGATCGACGTAACTCCTGCGTTCTGGCTTTCAGCACATTGTGGGTATCCACGGCCTGCCGCACGACCGCCTTTAGTTCCTCATCATCCCAAGGCTTGGTGACATACTTAAACACCTTACCGGAGTTAATGGCTTCCACTAAATCTTCAACATCCGTGTAGCCAGTCAGAATAATCCGAATAATGTCGGGGTATTGGGTTGCGGTCAAACTGAGAAATTCTGTTCCACTCATGAGTGGCATGCGCTGGTCAGAAATAATTACAGCAACATCCCCTTCCTTGGCCAGAATGTCTAACGCGACAGGCCCATTTTCTGCCCTTAATACCTTAAATTCCCGATGAAAAGTGCGGTACAGCAAGTCAAGATTATCTGGTTCATCATCCACTACCAGAAGTTTTGGCTTGCTACTTAGTTGGACTTTCATGAACCGCGCTCCTGCTACAAGGGCAGTCGGATAAACAATTTTTCAGTGGTGCAGGACAGCCTCAGTCTAATGATTTCCAACACCTGACACCTCAAACATTGGAGCCATAGCCTCCGGGTCTGTTTCCCGTTGCTAACCCTCTCCATACCACTATCGCACTTCAAGAAAAGTGCAGCGATGGTCAGTAGTACACCCCAATGCGGCTGGATATGATGCCAAAACCAATTGCTTTCAACCCAACTCGCCCCTGCTTGATTGTAGGCAAAAACTTTACAGGTTAAGGTCGATCGGCTCCAGAGCCAGTTTTTAGTAGCAATGATAGAAGAAAAAATAGAAGCTGCAATATTCAAACTACAAAACACAATCCTGATTGATCAATCTTCTTAATCAGATTGCCCAGATTGAGGCATTTGTTAACCTCATTGACGGAACACCCAAGAGAAAAAATTAGTGAAGCAGATCGGTCATAATCGTAGATACTTAATTCTAATCACGGTGAGGATCCAAAACGCGCGATCGATATCGTTCACCCGCTTGGAGAATTTTTAGCCATGCGCTGCCCTTTCTGCCAATATACAGACAATCGGGTTCTTGAATCGCGTTCAGCAGAAGCGGGACAAAGTGTCCGGCGACGTCGGGAGTGCCTCAAGTGTGGGCGGCGTTTTACCACCTACGAGCGAATTGAGTTTGTCCCCATTACAGTAATTAAGCGGGATGGAGAACGAGAATCCTTCGATCGCTACAAATTATTGCGAGGAATTGTGCGAGCTTGCGAGAAAACCAATGTTCCTTCTGCTCACGTTGAAACCTTAGTGGATGAAATTGAAGCCGAACTCCAACAACGGGCAGTTCGAGAAGTGAACAGTAGTGAGATTGGTGAGTTGGTACTACAACGCTTACGTGAGTTAAGCGAAGTGGCTTATATCCGCTTTGCTTCAGTCTACCGCCAATTTCAGGGGATTAGGGATTTTGTCGATACCCTCAATCATTTACAAAATTCCACGGTCTCAGATCAAGAGGTGGGGTCGTTGCATCATGGTCATACCGCGATCGATAGTTCTGTCCTCGACTCTGACCCCGTTGTATCAGCTTCCTCGCCATAGCCGATGATTGACTACAACCTCGGCCCTAATTCAACCGTGGTAGGTTCTAAAAGATGTGCTATTTCTGCCCAGCCCCACTCAGCTTTTAGACCAAACAGACCCCAGATCAGGATTTTTGGTGCAAACACTTATCTCGATGCCACAGACTTAAGGTAATATAGATCTTCCGAGCTATCGATTGCTTTAGGTCTGATCTCCTACAATTAAGATTGGAGGAGTGTGGGTGTAGCGGCACAATATTTAGTGTGCGTGTACATCGACAGGAGGAACATTAACGGAGCTAATTACCAGGAAACGATTCGCATGGTCAATCAGGACACTTTAACGACAGACGTTGGTTTTACACACGAAGATTTTGCCGCCCTACTGGACAAATACGACTACCACTTTAGCCCTGGGGATGTCGTCGCTGGAACCGTGTTCAGTCTGGAACCAAGGGGTGCTCTGATTGACATAGGCGCGAAAACGGCTGCGTATATTCCCATTCAGGAAATGTCAATCAACCGGATTGATGCTCCTGAAGAGGTGTTGCAGTCTAATGAAACCCGCGAGTTCTTCATCCTTGCAGATGAAAACGAAGATGGACAGTTAACGCTGTCTATTCGCCGCATCGAATACATGCGGGCATGGGAACGGGTGCGCCAACTCCAAGCAGAAGATGCAACTGTTCGCTCGATCGTGTTTGCGACGAACCGAGGTGGCGCATTAGTCCGAATTGAAGGGCTACGTGGGTTTATTCCCGGTTCCCACATCAGCACCCGTAAACCCAAAGAAGAACTAGTTGGTGAAGAATTACCACTGAAGTTTCTGGAGGTAGATGAGGAGCGGAATCGTCTAGTTCTCAGCCACCGTCGTGCGCTAGTCGAACGGAAGATGAACCGTTTGGAAGTTGGCGAAGTCGTCATCGGCACAGTACGTGGGATCAAACCTTATGGTGCCTTTATCGACATTGGTGGTGTCAGCGGTCTGCTGCACATCTCTGAAATCTCTCATGATCATATCGATACCCCTCACAGCGTCTTTAATGTCAATGACGAGGTGAAGGTGATGATTATTGATCTCGATGCAGAACGGGGTCGAATCTCCCTTTCCACAAAACAACTGGAGCCAGAACCCGGTGATATGGTGAAAAATCCGCAAGCGGTGTATGACAAAGCTGAGGAAATGGCCGCCAAGTATCGAGAGCAAATGTTAGCCAAACAGCGGGGTGAAACGGTAGCTGTAGGGGTTGCCCCTGAGGTTGCCCCTGAGGTTGCTCCGGAAGAACTGGAAGAACTGCCACCTGCGATCGAGGAATAGGTTGGCTAACCAGTTTAATGTCTTAATGCAAAGAGGGTTCGCCCTCTTTTTTTATGGTTGTCTAGCAATCAATTAGCTCCATTCACCTATTGTTAGCGGAGAGCAGCGTTGGCAACGATTCAGTGTGGAACAGTCACCTTTGAAAATATTCAAGCGGTGATTTTTGATAAAGATGGCACTTTGGCAGATGTGCAGGGTTATCTAAAACATCTGGGCCAAAAGCGAGCCCGGTTGATTGATGCCCAAATTCCTGGGGTACAAGACCCATTACTCATGGCATTTGGATTTGAGGGCGATCGCTTGAACCCTGAAGGATTGTTGGCCGTGGGTACTCGCCGGGAAAATGAAATTGCCGCGGCGGCTTATGTGGCTGAAACCGGACGAGACTGGATTGCGGCTTTATCACTGGTGCGATCTGCCTTTGATGAAGCAGACAAAGTGTTGCAACGCAAGGCTGATAGCACACCCTTATTTGCCAGCGTTGTGCCAACGTTACAGAAACTCTCTCAGGCAGGAGTGGCGATCGGCATTCTGTCCTCAGACACCACTGTAAATGTGCAAGACTTTGTAGAACGCTATGAACTTGGCGCATGGATCCAATTAGCTCAAGGAGCTATCGATGGCCCAAGTAAGCCCGATCCAGCTGTGCTCTTACACACTAGTCAAGCCTTGGGAGTTTTGCCTGCCTCCATCCTAGTGGTGGGAGATTCTGTTGCTGATATCGCAATGGCTAAAGCGGCTGAAGCGGCTGGCAGTGTTGCCGTCACTTGGGGACGTCGCAATACAACCACATTAGCAACAGCTGATGTTTTAATTGCCGACTTAACCGATATTGATGTTAAACATTAGATCTAGTTCATTCCAGCCTAAAAGGGTGATATCAGGAATTGGCTGAACTGGAACATGTAAAGTTCCCATAGCATCAAAGCTTTTACGAGCCATCTCCCTGAGTGGCACCAGCAATGCTATGATGCTGTTCACGCAATGTGATGTTTCTTAGTCGTACTTAAGAGAGGAGCCGCCCTTGTCTCGCCGTTACCTGTTTTCCTCAGAATCTGTTACAGAAGGTCATCCTGATAAGATTTGCGATCAGCTCTCAGATACTATTCTGGATGCACTACTGGCTCAAGATCCCATGAGCCGAGTCGCTGCCGAAGTAGTTGTGAATACGGGTCTAGTGTTGATCACGGGCGAAATTACGTCTAAAGCCCAAATCAATTACATTGATGTCGCTAGACAGAAGATTGCTGAAATTGGTTACACAGGTACGGATAGTGGCTTCTCGGCAAACAGTTGCTCGGTACTGATTGCTCTTGACGCCCAATCACCCGACATTGCCCAAGGGGTAAATGCGGCGAAGGAAACGCGGGATTTGGCCAGCGACGAAGAACTTGATCGCATTGGTGCTGGCGATCAAGGTATCATGTTTGGCTTTGCCTGCAATGAAACACCAGAATACATGCCATTGCCAATCTCTTTAGCGCACCGTATCTCACGCAGACTGGCGGTGGTGCGGAAAACTGGACAGCTACCTTATCTCCGTCCAGATGGCAAAACCCAGGTAACAGTACTTTACGAAGATAATCAACCGATCGGAATTGACACAATTTTAGTGTCTACTCAACATGCTCCAACGATCGGTGATATTACTGATGAAGCGGCAGTACAAGCCAAAATCAAAGAAGATTTATGGACTGCCGTCGTCCTACCCGTCTTTTCTGATCTCAATGTCAAACCGGATCAAAACACCCGCTATTTGGTTAACCCAACTGGCAAGTTTGTCATTGGTGGACCTCAGGGAGATGCAGGTCTAACAGGGCGCAAGATTATTGTGGATACCTATGGCGGCTATTCTCGTCATGGTGGCGGTGCCTTCTCAGGTAAGGATCCAACAAAAGTTGATCGTAGTGCCGCCTATGCTTGCCGCTATGTTGCCAAAAATATTGTGGCAGCTGGCTTGGCCGATAAGTGTGAAGTGCAGTTGAGCTACGCGATCGGCGTTGCTCGTCCAGTCAGCATCATGGTGGATACCTTTGGGACTGGCAAGATTGCTGATGAGCGCATTCTCGAGCTAGTGAAGCAGCACTTTGAACTGCGTCCCGCCGGTATCATTCAAAGCTTTAACTTACGGCATTTACCTGCCGATCGCGGTGGTCGCTTCTATCAAGATGTGGCTGCCTATGGTCACATGGGCCGCACCGATTTAGATCTCCCTTGGGAGCAAACCGATAAAGCGGCATTACTTCAGGAAGCTGCCCAACGATCGCTCTCGGCATCTTTAAGCTAAGTTAGCGGTCAACAGGTAATAGCTGATCAAGAGCATCAATCGATAAGGGTGAATGAAGTCAACATTTGCCTTTATCGATTTTTTGCGACTGCCCATTTGGATTCAGCCCTAGCCACTGCTCGCATCCGATTCTGGTTCGAGTATGTCTTGGTCTGATTCGTCTAAGCAACTGACCACACGATTGCGCCCGGATGATTTTGCCAGGAGCAAATTTTGATCTGCCCGTTTCAACAGGCTGTTGCCTTTCATGTCATCATTGCGATCGAGAGAGGCGGTACCAGCGCTAATAGTGATGTTTAAATCCAAGCTTTCATCGATCGAAAAAGGTTGTTCGCTGATTAACCGACATAACCTGCGAGCTACCAATAAAGCCTCTTGTTGATCAGTACTGCTCAAAATAATCACAAATTCTTCGCCACCGTAGCGAAATAGTGTGTCACGAAATCTCAAGTTGTGGCGTAAGCGGCTGGAAATTAGTTGCAAGGTACGATCGCCCACGGGATGACCATACGTATCATTAATACTTTTGAAAAAGTCTACGTCTAACATAATTAAGCTAAGCGCTTCATTCCGAGTGCGGGCATTTTGCACTTGCCGAGGCAATTCCCAATCCAACGCTCGGCGGTTATTGAGTTCTGTCAATGGATCAGATAGAGCGATCGCAGATAGAATGTCATTCGTGCGCATCAGCTCCCGATGATTACGCACCATGCGCAAGCCCGCAACAATTTGCGATCGCAGTAAACGATTTTGATGAGCAATCACGGTACTGCTTAAGGGTTTGCCCTGTGGATCATTCTGAGGTAGCCATAAGTAGGCATCTGCTCCACTTTCTAACGCCTCCACTCTAGATTCCATCTCCCAATTGCGGTCTAACCAGGCTTCCTCCAACATCTGGGTCGGAATATCCAGCAAAATACAATAAATCCACGCCAGCTTAGTTTGTTCTTTGATCTGGTGGCAAAGCTCTAAGCTCCCTGGCTGACTACCTTGGAGAATGATCAAATCTGGCTGTTGGGCCTGCACTAGCGGTACCGCCTCACTCGGTTCTGAAGCGACTTCTACCGTGCAATTGACCACATGACGAAGTCGAGTAAGCAGTGTAGATAGAAAGTCGTCACCTCCAACTAAGAGAATCGAAGCATCCATTGACGTTTTAGTGGCTCTGTCTGAGCATTTCAGTCGTAACTTCAATAGGGTATAAGGTTTCTACAGGTAGGAAACAGCTTGACTGACAAGACATTCTTCCCCGTGTACCTAGTCACTTCAGTACAAAACCAGAACCGTTGTAATTAAACATACCCAAACCTTCAGTATCTATGCGCAAATATGATTTAGGTTTTGGTCAAAGCATAGCGAGATCAGTAAATTTGGCTAAGGTATTGAATTATCTTCAAGCATCAATAATTTTTGCTTAAGTATCAGAGCAACGGTTTGAGTTGGCTGGTGTAACTTGCTCTACCAGGGAATGGGTAGTTGTGGGAGATAGGAAGTAGGTGATTCCAGTAATTTACTAAACCGTAGTAATTCCCACTGTAGGATACGACATTACTCTGACTTAGAACATTCTGATACGGAACCCAATTGACAATCCACCTAACGTTTAGAGGGGCATTTAATCGTCAACTATTCTCCAGTGTAGAAATTCCTGGTATGAATGAAATCACTCGATTGTGTAATTACGCTGAAACTAGCTGCGTAAACTGATGGTTTTCCGGCAACGATCGCAAAAATTCAGGTTCTTTTCGCTACTATTCTTTGCGTATTGGTGAGAATTGACGTTGATAGATAGACAAATCGTCCTGGCTATAATTATCAAATTGCGGGTAGTTCTGTAGGTGAAGTGGTTTGACTGATTTTTTGGGTAATCGTGCAAAAGTTGGAAGATTAGGGCACTCTATAAGTGGAAGATTGAGTACCCTCACTTCTAAAGTTGACGTAATTTGAGCTGGCAACTTCAGTTGAGCACAGTTCTAATCTGAGCAGATGATCTCAACTTGGGCGATCGCCATGCCAGATCACACAAAGTCTCGATTGATACAGGTGCATCGCTCTGCTAGTTTGTGGCTTAGACTCGACTCTACTACTGATACACACGTGACCTGAACTCTGTTTGCCGGTGATGATCCTCATGGAAAACGAGATCCTGACATCCGATCTAAGGGGACACCGAACACTCGCTACCGTTGTCTTTACGGATTGTGTAGGGTTCAGTGCCAGAATGTCAGTGGATGAAGACCACACACTTGACCTGATCCGTCGAGACCTGAAATTGATGAAGCGGATCTGTGAACAACTGGAAGGTCGAGTGCTTAAGTTCACTGGTGACGGGCTATTAATGTGCTTTTCCAGTGCCGTTAAAGCCGTCGAATGTGCGATCGAAATTCAGAAAGAAATTGCGGCCCACTCAGTCGCACTGTCTGCAAATGACACCTTAAAACACCGAATCGGCATTCATCTCGCCGATATTTTCATCACCGAAACGGATGTGATGGGGAATGGAGTCAACATTGCAGCCCGGTTACAAACCGAAGCTGACCCAGGAGGAATTTGCGTTTCACAAACGGTCTACGATGTCGTTAAAGCGAATCTGCATCTGGAAACGCGTTATCTGGGCCCCCGAGAACTGAAAAATATTCGGGAAGTCGTACCAATCTACAAAATTCTGCTAGAGCCGGATGTCGCGATCGCAGATCCCTATAGCCAGATTGTACGTAATCTGGAACACAATCCCCATTTCCCTCGGATTAAGAAGCTATTATTCTACGTTTGCAAGAATCGTTGGGAGAACGATCAACAACAGTTAGATGCTTTAACCATTCGAAATTTAGTCCAAGAACTCCATCAATTAGCACCTAGCCCAGAACAGTTACGTGGGTTTCTGGATGCCGCAGTTAACACACTCAGCAAACAAAACGAATACTCTCTGATTGCAAACATTATCTTAAGTGAAGTGGCCCAGCTCAGTGCAGATGAGCCGCCATTGCAGCCAGCCAGATTTGCTCATGCCTCAGGCGATGTCACCCAGGCAATCAGCTTACCGGATCTACCGGTGGAAGATTTACCCACAATCTACGATCGCATCGCCCAAGAGTTACAGCAGAACAGCGATGTGCTCCCCCGAGCCAAGAAATTACTGTTTTATGTCTGCCGTCGGCGTTGGGAGAACGATCCAGGTCAGTTAGACAGCGTCAGTTTGCCCCGGTTGGTGCAAGAACTCCATCAGTTGGCTCCCACGTTCGAACGCTTAAATAGTTTAATGGCCAGCTTTGTCCAGACGCTGAATAAGCAAGCAGAATATTCGCTCATTGCTAATTTGTTACTTGGCAAACTGCATCGTCTGTATGACAAAGCCTCTCCCCCAGAACCATCGGCTACCGGGCAACCCACTGTTATTACCACCGCTCCAGTATCCCCAGAATCCCCGCCCCTGCCCGCTTCGACCTACCAACTGGATTTAACCGAACAGACCGATCGCTACAAAATTGTGGCGGCAGAACTCGATCGTCATCCCGATCACCTGCGGATCAAGAAATTGATGCTGTATGCCTGCCGAATGCAATGGGAAAGTGATCCGGCTCGTTTAGCCAATTTAGGGACAGCCGCATTAGTGCAAGAATTGCATAGCCATGCCCTGACTCTAGACCAATTGCAGACTACCCTCAGTGCGATCGTCCGCACAGTTAGTAAGCAAGCGGAATATACAGCGATCGCCCGAGCGACTCTGATCCAGATGAGCCGGCTATATCACACTCAGCCAGCAGTAATGGAAGTGGCTGTACCCAAAGTTTCTGCCCCGATCGCAGACTCAGTATCCGCTGCTGATATCAGTGTGCCACCCGTTAGCCCGGCGGCAGTCAATCAAATCCCGAGATCGGAACCGCAACCACAACAACCACCGCAGTCGCAACCGCAACAACCACCACTCAGTTTGTTTGATATTCGCCTGGGGATTATGAAATATGCCAATCCTCTGCGCACAAAACTGCTGATCTTTGCAGCTCTGTATGGCGACTTTACGTACAGCCACCAAGACTGGCTCAGCTTGAAAATGTATGAGCTAGATGGTCTGCTGCGATCGCTGCTCTACACCTGTAAAACCTATACAGATCTGGAACTACTCCTGTACGAAACAGCACGACGGCTACAAGAACCAGAACAAAATGTCCAGACGGCGGATGCTTTGATTAAAGCTCTGCGAGCGCTTTACTTACATGGCAATCCAGCGGCACTCTTGGGTGAACCTGATGAAGAAACACGATTAGGGTTAGATGAGTTTGAGCAGACTACCTTAGAGTTTGCCAAAGCTCATGATGACGACGACTATACCTGTCAATTAGCCGCTCCACCCTCCGGGTTAGATGGGCCAGCAGAGGCCACTATGATTGAAGCCGCCCCCCAAACCAATGAAAGTACTCATTTAGTGGTTAATCCAGAGTTAAATGCTGAGTCATTCGCCAAAGCTAGCACTCCCCATCCACTCGCCTCATCCGCTCGTCCAGAATCTCCCGCTGATACCGGCGATCGCACTCATCTTGTGTCTACCACCGAATCTCATTCTGTAGCAGACGAAGTTAAAACTCCACCTGGTTAGCTGAAACTGCTTCCTAATCGGCCAGCAAGATGATGAGAAATGAACAGGGTGACTATGGATATCAATGAGTTACTAACACGGTATAGCGCGGGGGAGGTTGACTTTCGGGGTGAAAGCTTAAGTGGGATTAACTTAAGCGGAGCCGATTTAATTGGCGCCGATCTGACTGGCAGTGATTTGCATAACACCAGTTTTATCTTCGCTTATTTGAATCGAGCCAACTTAAGCAAAACAAACTTGACTGGAGCTAAGTTGAGTGGTGCCAACCTCAGTCAAGCAGAGTTAATTAATGCCAACCTTCAGGATGCCGATTTGCATGGCGCCATTCTCTACGGAGCCGATCTGCGGGGAGCCAATATTACCCTAGCGAACCTCCTGGATGCCAATCTGATTAGTGCTGATCTTCGCAACGTGAATTTAGCGGGTGCTAACCTGCGGGGAGCTTGCCTGCGAGGAGCAAACTTGCGTTATGAGAAACGCTGCTATGACGGAGCAAATTTGCGGGGAGCCGATTTACAAAATGCCGATCTGCGGGGAGCCAACTTGAATGGGGCCGACCTCAGTAAAGCCAATTTGCGGAAGGCGAATTTGAGTGAAGCCAGTTTGCGGGAAGCCAATCTGACTGGAGCCAATTTAAGTGGGGCAGATCTGAAAGGAATTTTCCTCACCGATGCAAATCTAACTGAGGCAAATTTGAGCCAAGCCAACTTGACCAATGGGAAGCTAGAGCGGGCTAATTTGACTGAGGCGAATCTAACGGCTGCTCAGATGAATTGGGCACTATTAGCAGCCGCGATAATGGCTAAAGCCAAACTGAATAAAGTGAGTTTGCGATCAGCCCGATTGAATCGAGCCGATTTGAGTCGTGCCGATCTGCGAGAGGCTGACTTAACCGAAGCGAGTTTGATTGATGCTTATTTAGGGCGGGCAGAACTGCGCGGTGCCAATCTGACGGATGCTAATTTAGCCAAGGCAGAGCTGAGTAGTGCTAATTTAGCAGGGGCAGAACTACGGGGAGCAACGATGCCTGATGGTTCAATTCATGACTAAATCAATTCAGAACGAACTTAATTCTGTAGCCAAGAATTGCGTATAGCATGGTAAGACTCAGTGTTAGTTTCGTCCCATGCTCCAGCTCAAAATTTTGCGCGATACCGTTCTGAAGCAGCAACCTCTGCAATCTACCCAACTACCTGACAACCAGAAACAAACTGTCAAAGCGGGAACCCTATTTAACCTGTCCGCTTATGTTCCTGCCAGCGATCACATCAAGGTTACCTTAGCCAATCAGACGTTACAGGGAAAAAATACCTGGTATGCGTACCAGCGGCATGTGGCGATCGTAGACAACGGCAAAATCAGCTTTCCGAAAGCCGTGCGGTTGAATGTCCCCTACTATGACCAGCTAGACAACTCTGAGAATCCGTTTGGAACCTGTAATGTAACGTCGATCTCCATGTGTCTGGCCTACATGGGCATTGGCCGCCGTCGTCCGGAATTGCGGTTTCCCGATGAACTGTATCTTTATTGTGAGAAAAACGGCCTCGATCGCCATGAACCAGCCGATCTAAAGAAATTAGTGGAAGCCTATGGCTGCAAAGATGCATTTAGCACCACGGCCAGCTTTGAACGGGTAAAAGAGTGGTTAGTGTTAGGTAATCCAGCCGTAATGCATGGATACTTCACGTCCTACGGGCATATTGTGGTCGCCATTGGCTATAACGCCCAAGGCTTTGTAGTAAATGATCCGTATGGTGAACTGATGTATACCGCTCCTGGCAATAGCTATTACGATACCTACGCCAGTGGAGCTGGATTAACCTACTCCTATAACATGATCTACAACGTCTGTTGTACCGACAACCAGTTTTGGGCGCACTTCATTTCTAGAACCTGATTGCCCACCCAATCTATTCGCCAGTAATCGACAGACCTTCCACCCAAACTCGTGGGCAGATCCCAGCAGGTGTTAATTCGGCCTGGTCCTCCAGGTAGAGGATAGATTGCAGAACTTGGAGAAAGTCGCCAGCGACCGTAGCCGATTCAATACTGGTGCGTTGGCCATTCCGGATCAGCCAGCCGTCAAACGGCAGGGAAAACGATCCCTGAAGTGCCTGTACACCCGCATGCAAGGCATGGAGGTCATCAATCAACACCACATTATCAGCCGTGTCTAAACTGAAGGTCTGTGATGCTGGAGCCTCAGAAAACACATGGTAAAAGTGGGGACTGACCGTCACTTTCGCACCAATGTTAGCGTGTCCAGTTGGTTGAGTATGGAAGCGTTTGGCGGTGCCAGCACTATGCAAAAATCCGCTTAATACCCCATTAGTAATTAACGGAGTACGCCGAGTTGGGGTACCTTCGCCATCAAAGGTGGTGATCGCTAGGTTATCTGGATGCAGGGCATCGTCATAGACCGATAACAGCGAAGAGGCGATCGGCGTTCCCAGCGATTCCGGGGTAGAGAGACTTTGTTTATCAAGAATATTCTGAGCATTAAACAGGTTGGAAAAGGCATCCAGCAGACTGAGGAAGGCCTCTGGCGAAAAGACCACAGTATATTTGCCGCTGGTGATCTTCTCGTAGTTGAGATGGCTGATCGTTTTGTCTAACGTTTCGTTGAGGCACCCTTCAATGTCCAGGGTGGGAACTCCCCGGCTAATCCGGAAGGCTCCAGCGCTGCGAGGCTTTTTCCCTTCTTGCTCAGTTTTGCTATAGAGGTAAATCGAGGCAGTGGAGTAGGCTTCGGTGCGCAGGGAACCATCACTATTCAGATAAAACCGATCGACTTCTCGTTGCGCTAACCCATTGTAGGGAACCGAGACGATCGCTAAATGCCCTTCGACCAATCGTTGCTCAGCATCAATCAAATGATCAAGTAATTCAGAGACGCTGACTGGGGAAACTTTGTCATTTAATTCTTTAGCTAGTGGCTCGGTTGCCAACGGACTAAAATCGGGCACATTGTCCTTCACCCCAAAAAAGCTGGCTTCGTAAGCCGTTTTCAGGGCTAATTCTAATCCAGTTGGATCGACGTCTGTGGTTGAGGTGATGCCCATCGTGCCTTCTTCATTCCATACGCGCACCGTAACGCTGGAACGGTTGGAGGCTTTGACCTGATCCGGTTTACCTTGATCGACTTTGGCACTGGTTTCGTCGATCGTGGAACCAAAAATATCGAATTTAGCAATTCCCAGTTTCTTGGCTTCTTCCTGGGCGTAACTGGCAATGTCTTGAATCTTGGTCGTCATATGCGCTAATACTTTGCGGCTAAGAATCGTGAAGGTATAGCCCCCTAAATCCCCTCCAATTCTGGGGAGACTTTGAGCACTGAGTTCTCCCTAGAATTAGGGGGCTAGGAGGACAAAATGTAGCGACTGTAGTTTGAAGTTAGCGTCCGCCAACGGTGATTGAGTCCACCTTAATGTGAGGCTGACCTACAGTGACGTAAACACTGCCACTGACGGAACCACAGAAACCTGCGGCCAAATCCAGGTCATTGGAACACATGGAGATTTTATTCATAATCTCCTTAGCCTCGCCAATTAAGGTGGCGCCTTTGAGCGGCTTGGTCAGCTTCCCATTTTCAATCAAATAGGCTTCATCCACAGAGAAGTTGAATTGTCCGGTCGCTCCGACGCTACCGCCACCCATCTTCTTGCAGTAAATCCCTTTGTCGATCGAGGCAAACAGATCATCAACTGCATAGTCACCCGGAGCAATATAGGTATTACGCATCCGAGAAGCCGCAGCAAAGGTGTAGTTTTGGCGGCGACCGCTGCCCGTCCGGGGATGTCCTGTGCGCAAGTAGCCAGCCCGATCGGAAATAAAGTTTTTCAGGATCCCTTTCTCAATCAGTAAGGTACGTTGAGCGGGCATGCCCTCATCATCCATATCGATCGTGCCAAAGGCATCACCAGTTAGTCCTTCATCCCAAGCGGTTAGGCTCTCGTGGGCAATCTTTTCGCCCTTTTTGTCATGGAACGGCGTCGTGCGTTTCTCGACCTGGGTAGTTTCCAGCAAGTGACCGCAGGCTTCGTGGAAGATCACCCCGCCAAACTTATTCGCCATGATGATCGGATACGTGCCCGACTCGACATAATCGGCATACAGCATTCTGCCCGCCGACTCCGCTACACCTTCCGCAACCGTTTCATAGTTCCAGGTACGCAAGAAACCAGGATCGCTAGTATTGCCAGCCCGTTCTCCGATCGAGGTGCGATGCGCTCCATCCGCGCACAGTAGGCTGTAACCAACGGATTGCGTCAGCCGAACATCTCTGGCAAATGTGCCATCGCTAGACGCAACTAATACTTCCTGCCAATCCCGGAAATACACTGCTCGACGGGATTGCACATGGGTCGCTTTTTTCGACAGGCAAGCATTGGCCGCTAATAAAATCTCGCCCGTTTCCCGCATCGAACTGCATTGGGATAGCCAGGAGTCCTTGCCGCGTAAACTGCCATAATCCCGTAAAGGTTCCAGATTAATTTCTGGAACAAAAGCTCCAGGAGCGGGAAGCTGCAAGCCTAGGATTGATAAACCTTTTTCTAATGCTGTTTTAAGTCCGGTAAAGGACAGATCATTGGTGCTGACATAGCAATCGGCATTGCCTCGAAACACCCGCACACCTGCCCCCGTAGACAGGCGGGGCGAAATACTGGTGATGGCATCATCTTCGGCCAGACTACTAATGAAATTTACCCGCTCTAAGAAAAACTCAACAAAATCTGCTCCGGCTGCCCGTCCCAATCCCAATAAGGTAGATAAGGGAGATTCCCAAGTTGCATCAAAGCGATCGGGAGTAAATGTATAGTCCAAATGCGGCAGTTCTTTGGAGCGAAGGAGAGGAGTCGCAATCATAAATCAGCCTCGTTGTCTGCAATTAGCAATCAAGCGGGTACTCTTTCCCCACTATAAGCGGCATTTGTAGAACATGGCAGAGGCAATTGGGCACCGTCCTTTATCAGACTTTTAGATTTCAAAATTAAGCTAGAAGTAAAGAATATTTTGTACGTGCAAGGCTGTAACGATCTATGAGATTGCCCCACCCTCCCAAGCTAATCTGGTACGGCTTACTGAGTACATTAGTGGCGCTAGTGATTGCTTGCCACGTTCAGCCAACGAATCCATTTGCCTCGAACTCAGTTACAGATTCGGTGTCGGAGGCAGTTGCAAAACCAAACGCTAATGTTGCTCAGGCGGAGAAAGCTTTGCCAACTCAGCCAGCTAGTGCTGCCACGAATCAATTGGTTGATATCCACTCGATCAACCCCAGAATTTTGCTGGATATCCGGTACGCAACCGCGAATAATTTTACCCATCGCCCGCTGTATTCCCAAGCACGATGCTTGCTGCGCGCCTCGATCGCAGCCGATTTAGCTCAGGTACAAGCTAGCCTGGAAGCCCAAGGACTAGGGTTGAAGGTGTATGACTGCTATCGCCCGCTGTCGGTGCAACGGAAGATGTGGCGGATCATGCCAGATAGCCGCTACGTCGCCAATCCAGCCGTTGGTTCTCGGCATAATCGGGGTTCAGCCGTTGATGTCACGCTAGTCGATCGCGAAGGGCAGGAACTCGAAATGCCGACAGCATTTGACGATTTTAGCGATCGGGCACATTTGGACTATAGAGGTGGCAGTGCCGAATCCCGACGTCATCGGCAAATTCTCCAACAAGTGATGAATCAACACGGGTTTATTTCATTACCCACCGAATGGTGGCATTTTGATGGCCGGAATTGGCATCAGTATCAAGTTATGGATGTACCACTGGAACAGATTCAAGCATGATGTTGGCCAGAAGATGCAGTGCTAGTTATTAACCTTTGTCCGGAATTAGTAGCATTCCCAAAGATTAGGGCTACAGTGGTGCAGACATTCACCTCATCGATCGTCCGAGCATGGCAAACCGTTCCCGTCATGTCGTTACTAAAGTTGTTCCGCGATCGGCTAAGCAATTTCCTAACACCTCAAAAATCCGCCCATCTCCCCCTCAGATCCCTTCACAAGCAAAGCCGACGAAACGGCTACAGTGGGGCTGGTTTTGGTCATTATTATTGTTACTAGCGGCAGGGGGCTGCATATTCGGCAGTATCCGGTTCGGCGTACAGCTAATTGTGAATCCCCAACAACTACTCTGGATCAACCAATGGATACCAGACTGGATTCCAGTAGAAACCAGTGGAGCCAAACCACCCAAAACTATCAACGAACTTCGGGCTGAGGTAGCATCACAGAGACAAACGCTGGGTGAATCCCTGCTCTTAGGAAAAAATAAGAGTGCTTGGGATGGTAGCTCGGTAACGGATGTTTTAATCCCTATACTTGCCAAACGTCCTAACTGTGCTAGCCATTGTGATCAAATCGTCGAACTCCGACTTTATCAGGCAAGTTCCGTCACCACAGCACCCAAAGGACCTTCAGAGCAACGCTATCAATTGATCAGCCAACTCCCGATCGCGGGCTTAGAAGAATCGTTTGTGATTGCGCCCTTAGTCGATGCTCATTCTGCCGATCAAGGATCAAGTACTGTTCTACCTTTAACAAAATGGCAACGGTTTGAAGGGAACGCCCCTCGCAAAGGAGTCTGGCTGTTGCTAAGTGGAGAATGGGATGAGGGAGATGCCACGATCGCCTATGGGCGCATCATTCACTACAACCCCGAGCAGTTTTATCTCAGTCCTAAGTTGCAATGGACCAGTCCAGGCGGACATTTGCCAGAATGGCGCGAGATTACGGGTGGCGGTACTGCGGAACTGATTGTGGATCAGACGATCGGACTGGAGCCACAATTTGAAATTTATCAGGTCAAACCGCTAAACTTCATGCCCAGCCCGCTTCAGCTAGAAC
>DATNPU010000133.1:0-4768 GCA_036703105.1 Microcoleaceae cyanobacterium | reverse complement strand
AGAAACCAGATGAGATAGGCTCCCAGTAAAAAGCCAAGTCCATTCCACTTGATCGCAAAGGATGCCCCAAAGCCAACTCCGGCGATCGCCAGCCAACCCCAGCGCGCTTTCGGAGACGCATTCAACGCCAGCAATACGCACAGTTGCCCCAATAGCCCAAACGTCAGCAGATACACGTTGTTTAAGGCATATCGCGATTCCACCAGGGTCAGGCCATCCACCGCTGCAAAGAGTCCTGCCAGTAAGGCGTAGCGGCGGCGATGCGTGAGTTGATAGGCGATCGCGGCCATGATCAGCGGCAGAAATGACCCCGTTAGCGCATTCAGCCAGCGGTAGCTAAATGTTCTCAAGGTCATTCCGGTCAGGTCGTTGGTGTTGACCGGATCTCCCCACGAGAGGTGCTGAGAAATCCAAATTCCCGCTGCGATGATATAGGTGCTGAGGGGCGGATGGCCGCCGAAATCTTGCTTTCCTTGCAAAAACGCGACAGCAAATTTGGCGTAATAGATCTCATCGAATACCAGCGCATTAATACGGCTGAGGCCCCAAAATCGAAGGGCGATAGATGCCAGAAAGATAACCGTTAAGCCACCCCAAAACCACAGAGCAGGGCGACGGTCAAGCTTAGGATAGAGGGTCATAAACCAACTAGCACTTGAGCACAGAGCAACAAACTGCCTTTCTACCCTATCGGGAAAATGGACTTTTCGAGCGATCGCTTGTTTGGTTAAGGCAGATTTTTAGAGAAATTGGAAGATAGGGGCAGCGAGTGGGGTGTAGGGGAAGAAGTAAGATCTACCTTCCCCATCCTCCCCACCTTCCCCATCTTCCCCATCTCTCCTTGCCCAACACTCAACACCCAGCACCCAACACCCAGCCAGCAATTCTCATTTTGAAACCGACTGCGGATTTGGCGCGCCCGTCGGGCGCGCCAAATCCGCAGTCGGTTGCCGTACAAGCTCGCCTACGGCGAGCTTGTACGGCAACCGATTTGCATAATGAGAATTGCTGACACCCAGCACCCAATTCCCCAAGAGGCGCGGAAGTGTGTTACCTGTATTGATAGTTAATAATCGGGATTTAATGAAGGCTGGAGCTTGATTTGGGATAAACAGATCAAGAATTTGATTTGTTTAGATTTGTTGTGCACATCACATAAACTGTTGCAATGTGGATGGGGGGTAAGGTATATCCGTTATCTGCGCACCCAAATCGTTTCTTGACATTCATAAAATCTGGTTTCGGAAAAAATTGACATCTTCGCTTCCATGCCAGTTGCACCTCGCTATGCCTGCCTCTTTCAAGATCGCAAACATCTTTATCAATTTTTGTTTGAATGTCAGCAGCGATCGCTTGAAAAACAACATCCCCAAATTGCCAGCATTTCGGTAGAGATTGATCCGGTTGATCCACTTGCGGTGTTACATGAGGTGGTTCAGCCGAATCAATTCCACTTTTATTTTGAGCAAAGTCTGTCTGGTGAAAAGGTTGCGGCGATCGGGAATGCACTGTCGCTAGAGGTAGATGGCAGCAGACGGTTTGAAAAAACCCGACAGTTTATTCAATCGCATCTAGATCATTTCATTTCAACAGCGGCGCATGATTTACCCGTTGTGCCGCCTCGCTTTTTTTGTGGCTTTACGTTTTTTGATCAGGTTTCAGCGTCTCAGTCTTTGTTTCCGGCGACGACGGTGTTCTTACCGCAATGGCAAATCCTGCGGCGACGCGATGAGTGTCAGGTGACGACAAATTGGGTGATTCATCCAAGATTGAATCTTGAACACTTGACAGAAACGATCTGGGAACAGTTTCAGGCGATCCGATTGGCGAGGTATGGGGTGTTTCATCTGCCGGATGAGATGCGGCATCGGCTCAACCAGTGGGATATCACAGACACCGATCGCTTTATGGCAACGGTGATTGCAGCGCTAAAACCGATTCACACCCATCGCATTAACAAAATTGTGCTGGCTCATGCGATCGATGTGACGGCTCGGTTTCCATTTCAGTGGGCGCGATCGCTTTACAATTTGCGGCAACTGCATCCCGATTGTTATGTGTTTTCGATCAGCAATGGCAAGGGTCAGAGCTTTATTGGAGCCAGCCCTGAACGGTTGATCAGCATTCGCGATCGCACTCTCATTACCGATGCGCTGGCTGGGTCGGCTCCCAGAGGTAAAACGACGCATGAGGATGGTGAGTTAGCAGAGGGATTAATTAACAGCAAGAAGGAGCGTCATGAACATCATGTGGTGGTTGAATTTCTAACGCAAACGCTGCGGCAATTGGGAATTCAGCCACAGTTTGCTTCTGCGCCAAGGTTGTTACAACTCTCGAATATTCAACATCTGCATACTCCCATTCGGGCAGATTTGCCGAACCATTTGCATCCGCTGGATATCCTGGCAGAGCTGCATCCCACGCCTGCGGTGGCGGGAATGCCGAGAGATATGGCCTGTCATCTGATTCGACGGTTGGAACCGTTTGAGCGATCGCTGTATGCGGGGCCGCTGGGATGGGTAGATGCTCAGGGAAATGCCGAGTTTATTGTAGGAATTCGATCGGCGTTTATGGATGGGCATCATGCGCGGCTGTATGCAGGGGCGGGCATTGTAGCCGGATCGGAACCGGAGCGGGAAATGGCAGAGGTGCGGTTAAAACTGCAAGCATTGCTGCAAGCATTGGTTTAAAGGGATTTCATTCTCTCGGAACTTTGCTATCCGAATTGGCATCTGAATCTGGAACTGATGGTGTGGGAGATGACCGATAGCGTAAGCGATGAGGATTTCGGGTGGGACTTCATTGGCATCGCTCAGTTTTACCAGGGGCAAGGACTGTATGAGTTAGCAGAAGTTTGGTATCAGAAAGGGTTGACGGCAACTCAGACCCAATTGGGTGAATTGCATCCGGATGTGGTGCTGAATCTAATCAAACTGGCTGAGTTTTATCGCATTCAGCATCGCTATGAGGATGCAGAACTGTTTTATGTTAAAGCGTTGCATCTGAATGAACAGGTGTTTGGCCAAGACCATGCGGCGATCGCATCTTGTATGAATCAGTTAGCAGAATTGTATGTGGAGTGGGAGCGATACGAGGAGGCCGAATGGCTGTACGTGAAGGCGTTAGAGTTAAACAAACGATTGTTTGGAGATGCCGATCCAGCAGTAGCCAGCAGCCTGAATAATTTGTCGGGTGTATATGCAAAATTGCGGCGCTATGACGATGCGGAGTTGTTTTGTTTACAGGCGTTGCAACTGAATCGTCAGCTATTGGGAGAAACACACCCGAATGTGATGCGGAGTCTGAATAATGTGGTGGCGCTGTATAGTCAGCAGCGGCGCTATGAGGATGCGGAATCACTGTTATGGGAAACGGTGGATCGGCGGAAGGCGCAATTGGGAGAGTCGCATCCGTGTGTTTTTAGTTGTTTGGATGGGTTGGTAGCGCTGTATGGTGAACAGGAGCGCTATGCCGATGTGGAATGGTTGCTGAAGAAGTTGCTATTGTTGCGCAAGGAGCGATTGGGAGTTTCTCATCCAGATGTAGCCCTGACTTTAAATAATCTGGCCTATTTTTATTATCGGCAGAGAGAGTACAGATGGTCAAAACCGCTGTATGCGGCAGCATTGGCACTCAGTCAAATCATATTAGGAACGAATCATCCTCAAACGGCAACCATTCGCGCGAATCTTGCATTGCTTCTGGAACAAATGGGTTCTCATGCAATGAGTGCAATTCAATTTCCCGAAATTCAAGACATTTGGAACTATGTTGAGCAAACCATTTGGTTTGATTAGCGATCGCCCCATCACCACTACTCTAACCTTCCAGCTATAGAGAAATCAGTTCTATACTAAATCTATGACCCAAGCGTTTTAGGTACAAGCCGATGCCTACCTATGAAGAGGTTTTAAGGTTAGCTGAGCGCCTTACTCTAGATGAACAACTTCAGTTATTGGAAGCACTAAGCAGCAAACTCCATGTTGCTGTTGAGGTTGAAGAGAGCGATGAAACGATACCAATTGAAGAACTGGCCGAAAGTGAAGTCGCTTGGCAAGCTTACCAAGCTGGCCACGATACTGGTATTTCATCGGAAGAATTGAAATTGAAGTTATTGGGATAGACGCTTGAGTGATTGGAAATATATTGTCTTAAAGCCAGCTCTACGATACTTAGAACGAATGCCGAGAGATGAGCAAATACGCATTATTAATGCTCTCGATACTCTAGTTTCAAATCCTGAAGTATTAGATATCAAGCCCCTTAAAGGTCGTCTTGAATGTCGAATTCGGGTAGGAAAATATCGAATCCTTTTTATTGAAGATACAGATAAACAAACCTACGTTGTGACTATGATCGGCCCTCGTGGAGATATTTATAAGTGAGCAGCGATCGCCCCTCTCTTCACACCAAACGCGATCGCCCCACCATCTATCTCATCGACCCAAGGTTGTCTTAATCGATCGTCAGGTCACGCAGGAAATAGAAGCGATTTCTTCCATCACTATCCTTGTAACGGCCAAGATGACCCACTAATGGAGAAGAAAGCTCGATCAAGATATCTCTTAATTCCTCACGTTTCAATGGTTTAGGTGGCTCAGAATAAACGTATGCTCCGTGAAGAGTATCGATTCCTACGCCATCATCTCCAGTATTTTTCAAATGTTTCTTAACTAGCTGAATAATGTGCGATCGCAACTGAATCTCTTTGGAAACTTCTTCGATATATTCCTCAATTTTGTGATCGATTTTCCCAGGTTCTAGATAT
>DATNPU010000131.1:0-3598 GCA_036703105.1 Microcoleaceae cyanobacterium | reverse complement strand
CACTACCAGAACTGTCTGCTTTGGCCTGGGTTTGGGTAACGGTGAGTTTAGCCAAATTGCTATCCCCGTCCCAAGAGTAGGCTACCTTGTAATCGGGGTGCCCCCCTCGGAAGACAAATTGATCGAATAGGAACAGCAGGTTGCGTCCACTAGCTTTTTCGATCGCCCGGAGCAGATCCACGGTTTCCACCGTTTTGTGGGCATTGTCATTCACAAAGGTAGTAACGGTTTTCCAGAACAACTCGTTGCCCAACTCGGAACGGAGCATGTGATAGACACAAGCCCCTTTCTCATACAAATGGCGATCGTAGAGTTCGATCGCTTCCCGATAGACATGGGTAACGATCGGACGCCGATAGCGCGAGGCATCTTCATCCAGATAATTGCGAGTTTCGTTGAGGCGATAGTAGGCGGCATCTTCTGCCCCGTACTCGAATTCCGTCCACAACACTTCCGAGTAGGTCGCCATGCCTTCTTTAATCCAGGCGTGTGACCAGTGCTTGATCACCACCAGATCGCCAAACCACTGATGCGCCAGTTCATGAGCCACCAGGCTTTCGGTACTGCGGTTATCGATCGCGGCGCGTTGATCAATCAAACAGCGATCGGTCAGCAAGGTGGTGGAGGTATTCTCCATACCACCAAAGATGAAGTCGTCTACACAGACCTGAGCATATTTTGGGAATGGGTAGGGATAGCCAAACCTCTGACTGAAAAACTCAATCATCCGAGGGGTTTTGCCCATGCTGAGCCGAGCTTCAGTTTCCCGGCCTTTTTCGACATAGTAGGTCACAGGTTTGCCGCTCCACTCATCTTGCAGTTCGGCAAAGTCACCCACCGCCAGGGTCATGAGATAGGTGGGATGCACCTCTCGCTGATACCAGTGATAAATCTTGTAGTCCCCATCCGCTTCGGTGTGAATCAGTTCCCCATTGGAAATCGCCATTAAGGGATTGGGCACACGTACCCGGATTTCGGAAGTGGCAAGTTGTCCGGGATAGTCGAAGCAGGGAAACCAGAAGCGGGAATCTTCATCTTCACCCTGGGTCCAAACTTGGGTGGGTTTGTGGGGATAATGGGAGTCAGGGGTAATGAAGTACAGGCCCCGCTGGGGTTTCTCAACCTCATAGTCGATCGCTAGTTCGATCAGTTGTCCGGCCTGGGTCGATGACTGCAAGGCAACATTGAGGACTTCCCCATCGTAGTCAAACGACTGGGTAACATCTTTAACCTTGACTGTTTTGATCGTGAGATTAACCGCATCTAGGGTCAGGCGATCGATACCACTACGAATCGGATTCAGACGAATGGTACAGGTTCCTTGATAGCTATGGTTGGGGATATCCAAAGACAGATCTAAGCGGATATGCTCTACCTGGCCTGGGCGATCGGGATTGTAGTGAGGACGTGCGCCTGGTAACTCAAAGGAATTGTGACCATTTTCGTCAAAACCAAAGTAGGACTGTGGCATAGGGATATCGTTTTTACCTCAAGGGCAGTAAATTTTAACCTGTTCCAGACTCAGTAAGCTATTTCTCCAGGTTAACGTGGTTAGGATCCGTGGATCATCAAACCCGTTATAGTGGTGGGCAGTTGATGACTAGAGAAAAATCTATTCGTCCCAGAGGTGTAGGATGACCGAAATGAACGGCACGATGATGCAATACTTCCACTGGTACACCCCCGCCGATGGGAGCCACTGGGATGACGTTGCTGCGAAAGCCGCTGAACTTGCTGAAGCTGGGTTTACTGCTCTCTGGTTGCCACCTGCCTATAAGGGCAGTGGTGGGGCGAATGATGTTGGTTATGGGGTTTACGATCTGTTTGACCTGGGCGAGTTTGATCAAAAAGATTCGATTCGGACGAAATACGGCACTCGTCAGCAATATTTAGCCGCGATCCGATCGCTACAAACGGTAGGAATTCAAGTGTATGCCGATGCTGTTTTGAATCACAAAGATGGTGGAGATGCGATCGAAAAGGTGATGGCAACGCCTTTTCAAGCCGAGAACCGCTACCAACAAAACGGGGATTTTCAAGAGATTGAAGCTTATACCTATTTCAACTTTCCCGGTCGGCAGGGCAAACATTCCAGCTTGGAGTGGCATTGGTGGCACTTTGATGCGGTGAGCTATAACCATTACCATCCCGACGATCGCAGTTCCGTGTATCTCCTCAATGGCAAGAGTTTCGATAACTTTGTCAGTTTAGAAAAAGGAAATTTTGCCTTTCTCTTGGGGTGTGACTTGGATTATGAAAATGAGGAGGTACGCCGTGAAATTACCGACTGGGGCAAGTGGTATTTAGATACTACTGGAGTTGATGGGTTTCGTCTGGATGCCTTGAAGCACATCTCATCCTGGTTCTTTGTGCAATGGCTGGATGAGTTACGCCGCTATGCTGGCAAAAATTTCTTTGTAGTTGGGGAATATTGGTCGGCGGATATCAGTGCCCTGCATTGGTATTTAGGGGTGACGGGTGGCCGCATGTCAGTGTTTGATGTGCCCTTACATTACAACCTTAGTGCGGCTAGTAAAGCTGGAAATACCTACGACATGCGGCGGATTCTGGATGGCACACTGATGCAGCAGCAACCCTCGTTAGCTGTGACTTTTGTGGAAAATCATGATTCCCAACCTTTGCAAGCCCTGGAATCGGTAGTGGAATCTTGGTTTAAGCCGCTTGCCTATGCCTTGATCTTGTTACGGCAAGAAGGCTATCCCTGCGTGTTCTATGCCGATTATTATGGTGCCCACTATGTCGATCGCGGCTATGAAATTTGGCTGGACTCGCATCGGGAGCTAATTGACAAATTGCTCTATGCGCGGCGGTACTATGCCTATGGGGCGCAATATAACTATTGGGATCATCCCAATACGATCGGCTGGACGCGCTTAGGTAGTGAGGAGCATCCCCAACCCATGGCCGTGATTATGAGTAATGGGGACGCTGGCTACAAATGGATGGAAGTGGGACAGCCCAACACCGTATTTGTTGACCTGACTAAACATATGCCAGACCCCATCACTACCAATGAAGCCGGATGGGGGGAATTCCGCTGTCGGGGTGGTTCTGTCTCGGTCTGGATTCCGGCGTAATTAGAACCGTTGGTTTTCTGGTGCACTCAGGCCCGGTTGATTCAAGAATAAATTCTTGGCAGCATCGTTCTGATAGACACAGTCAATTTCGGGTGAGGTTTCGAGTTGCCCTGTAAACCCGAAGGTATTCATCCGTTGCTTACAATCTCGGGCTTGATCGTTCTTCAGCAGTCCCCGTTGTTCCAAAATTGACCAGTTATTCGTCCGCAGGACACAGCCTGGTTGGGTGGTAGGTTGAGAGACAAAGACGTTGAGTGGATTTAGCGTCACAAATATTCGGGTGTTCATGACGATCGCACTCGCGCCGTACTGAACGCAGACATCTGAGTTCGGAGCTTTCAGATCTAAATCAATTTGGTTAACGATCTTTTCACCTGTGCCAACAGTACTGGCAATCGAGTTGAAGCCCAGACCAATGCCGATCCCCAGAATAAATACTCCTGCCAGGATCGCGATCGTTGTGGCATTAAACGCTAGAGATCGATTCGGCTTGCCACCTC
>DATNPU010000175.1:0-5790 GCA_036703105.1 Microcoleaceae cyanobacterium | reverse complement strand
GCGGATGACGACTTAGGAACGCGCTTATCAATCGGAGATTACCTGGAAGCCGCAGGTTACTTAGTCGTATCGGCTGAAAATGGTCGAGATGCCTTGAATCTGGTGGAAAAGTATCATCCGCATCTGATTGTGACCGACATTACTATGCCCCAAATGGATGGCTACGAGTTTGTCCGTCAGGTGCGGCAAAATCCGGCACTACGATTGCTCCCCGTTGTCTTTCTCACGGCTCGAACAGATATGTACGATCGCATCCGGGGATATCAGTTAGGGTGTGATGTTTATCTGCCCAAGCCGTTTGAGTTGCAGGAATTAGGGGCTGTTGTTCGGAATTTATTAGAACGGCTACAAATGATCGAGATGGAGTGGCGCTCTCGTTCTCTAGAAGTAACGGCTCACCCCGTGTCCGCCGCCGCTAGCTCCAAGCCAGCCAGTACCCCTCTATTACCTGCTCCTAGTTTGACCCAACGGGAACACGAAGTATTACGGTTATTAGCAGATGGCTTGCCTAACACTCAGATCGGCGATCGCCTGCATCTCAGTCCTCGCACGATCGAAAAATATGTGAGTAATCTGCTGCGGAAAACTGACACCAATAACCGGGCTGAACTTGTCCGGTTCGCGATGGATCATCATTTAGTTGATTAGTTCTCGGTTCAGCTTTGACGCGCCGCTAATTGGGGCTTGATTTGCTCTAGGAGTCCAGTGCAAGCATCCATCAATAGCTCAATGACCTGATTGAACCCTTCCGCCCCGCCGTAATAGGGATCGGGCACTTCTCGCAGCGAATGATGGGTACAAAAATCACACATTAATTGGACTTTATGGCGATATTTGCCATTTGGATCTAAGGCGCAAATATCCGCATAATTATCGCGATCCATCGCCAGGATCAAATCAAATTCGCTGAAATCATCCCGATGAAATTGCCGCGCTCGACTCCCCAAGGGAATGCCGCGTTGCTGAGCGGCAGCGGTCATGCGACGATCGGGGGGGCTGCCAACGTGATAACTTGAGGTTCCCGCTGAATCACAGGTAATTTGTCCGCTCAAACCCGCTTGTTCAATTAAATGATTCATAATGCCCTCGGCAGATGGAGAGCGACAAATATTTCCCAAACAAACAAATAGTAATTTGTAAGACATTGGTAATGACTGGGTGGGGAATTAAACGATCAGTACTCAAGACAAAGAACTGAGAATATAGGATCAACCGATCGAATTCTCAGTCCTTTGTACTGCTCTTGAAATGGCTTCGACTGTCTAAAGCTGCGATCGAGGGATTAATTTTCCTCAAACGAGCATTCGCGGCTAGCCAGAGAAGGCACTAGCACTTAGCTTTAGCCGCCAACCACTACATGCCTGGGAGATTCAAGCCACCGGTGAGTTCTTCCATTTTTTCCCGCATCGTATCCGTAGACTTGCGGTAAGCGTTCTGCATGGCGGTCAAGATCAGGTCAGAGACCGTTTCTGGACTTTCCTTGAGGGCGTCTGCCGAGATGGTGACATGGCGGGGTTCCTGATTTCCGCTCAGGACAACCTTCACCAGTCCACCCCCAGATTCACCCTCAATTTCCATTTGCTCCAGTTCTTCTTGAAGTCGCTTAGCGCCTTCCTGAACCTGTTGAGCTTTTTTAAAGGCTTCTGTCAGCTCTTTCATTTTGCCGAGACCGAAGCCAAATCCCTGTCCTTGTGCCATACGTATTTTATGAATGAGGTACGAGTTGAGTGTACACAACCAATGGTTTCATTATGACACTGCCGATCGAAGCAGGGCCATTTTTTGCGAAATTTACCTAGTCGTCTGCCTAAGCCGCTTGGAACTCACCCAAAATCTTGACTTCCGGCTCTAGCCGCAGCGACCACTGCTTTTCCACCTGCTGCTGCACATGCCGGATCAGCTGGAAAATATCGGTTGCGGTCGCGCCACCACAGTTGAGAATAAAGTTAGCGTGACGTTGAGCAATCTGAGCGCCACCAATTTGATGCCCTTTTAAGCCCACCTGCTCAATCAGCCAGCCAGCTTTATAAGTATCAGGATTCCGAAACACACTACCACAACTGGGTAAGTGATAAGGTTGGGTGGCTCGCCGCTGATTTAGATGATGATGGGTATCTGCTGTCACCTGAGCCGGATCCGCTCCGGGTTGCAACTGAAATGTGGCCTGGGTGACTAACCAATCTTTGCCTTGTAAAGCAGAGGTGCGGTACTGGTAGTTGAGATCTGCTGGAGTTAGTAACTTAGTGCTGCCGTTGGGCAACAAAATCTGGGCATTCACTAGATAATCTGCGGCACAACTGTTGTGAGCGCCTGCATTCATCACGACGGCCCCGCCTACAGTGCCAGGGATCCCGACTGACCATTCCAAGCCTCGCCAGCCGCGATCGGCTGCTTGCCACGCTAAACGAGGAATCGGTTCCCCTGCCCCAACGGTAACTTGGCCTAGCTCGGCATCAAATTCTAGCTGTCTCAATCGTCGAGTACTAATAACTAAACCAGGTAAGCCCCGATCGCTAATCAGTAGATTTGAGCCAGCTCCTAACAGGGTGATCGGTAACCGCTGGCAATAAGCCCACTCAAAACTCGCTTGCAACTCTTCTAGATGTTGCGGAGCAACGTACCACTCAGCCGGCCCCCCGACCCGGAAGGAGGTAAACGCGGCTAAAGAAACGTTGGCTTTGATCAGGCAGTCTGTCCCGGGTAGGCGAATTTGCTGTCCATCAGTCAGTGTCGAACGTTGGAGTTTAGACACTTTTGGTTGCAAACTGGCTGCGTCAGAGGATGCCACTTTAGGAGGATTGTAAGAGAGAGTCATAGTGAAGTTGCTGCGATTATGCCCCAATATTCAGAAACCTGTTGAATCGGTTCTGGTTCGTCAAAATTGCTCAAATCAGTGATTAGTTTTACCGTTAAGCTTGGTTACACCAGGTTTGAGACAGGCTTTGCTCAACGCCTTGGTGAAACGCCATCACTTCTGGAATCAACTGATTGAGATTACCAGCTCCCAAAAATAGGGCAATATCCCCTGGCACCAGTACTTGGTTTAAAGACTGGCTAATTTCAGGTAGAGAAGGTTGGTAGTAAACCTGAGGATGGTGTTGGGCAACTAAACTAGCCACCTGTTCACCCGTTAAATTGCCAGGGTTCGGTTCGCCAGCACTATAAATATCACTGAGGATGACGACATCAGCATCCCCAAAGGATTCAGCAAACTCCGCTAGAAAGGTTTGAGTGCGACTATAGCGATGGGGTTGAAAGATGGCGACAACTCGTTTCCAGGGACAAATAGGGTTATTCTGCACTTGCAGTCGGGCGGCGGCTAGTGTCGCTTGGAGTTCGCTGGGATGATGGGCATAATCATCAACGAAGAGGATGCCGTTATATTCGCCCCGGCGCTCAAATCGGCGGCGAGCCCCTTCAAAAGTGGCGATCGCCTGAGCAATAATCGAAAACTCCAGCCCTAATAATCGGCCAATGGCTACAGCGGCTAAGGCGTTGCTCAGATTATGTTTGCCTAGCAGCTTCACATTTAAGCGCCCGAGAATTGCTCCCCGCTCCCATACTCGGGCGGTTGTTCCTTCTCCCCGGTAGGAAATACAGTCAACGGTGTAGTCGGCTCCCTGGCTTGGATCAAGACTATAACTAATGGTTGGTGGTAAGCGATCGCGAACGGTCGGACAATCCAGGCAACCAATTACCGTCTGGCAATTCTGCGTGAAGGTTCTGAAGATATCAACAACTTCATCCAGGCTACTATAATGATCGGGATGATCGAGTTCAATATTAGTAATGATGCCAATCTGAGCGGCTAATTTGACTAAAGAGCCATCCGATTCATCGGCTTCAGCGACTAGATGAGGGCCTTGTCCGACTCGCGCATTTCCCTGCCAGACATTGACTTCCCCACCCACTACGATCGTTGGATCAAGTCCAGCTTGAACCATCAAGTAGCCAATCAAACTACTAGTGGTTGTCTTCCCATGCGTTCCAGCTACAGCAATGCCTTGATACTGCTGCATCAATCCTGCTAGGACATCGGAACGGTGAAAAATTGGACAGCTTAGCTCAAGTGCCGCTTGATATTCAGGATTGTTGGAGTGAATGGCGGTGGAACAGATCACCTGGGGTAGCGTTGGCAGAGATACGGCCCTGCTAATCTCCGCAGGTTCCGTCACCTTGCCGTCGATTGGCGAAGTTAATAATCGCCCTGATGGAGTAGCTTGGGATTGAGCCGCTGATAGCTTAGATTGAAAAAACTCTAAGTTGGATGGCTCTTGGCTCCAAAAAATATGGGCGCCGTTTTCTTGCAGCCGTTGAGTAATGTGGCTGAGGCGTAAATCTGAGCCAGATACAGGTAGCCCACGTTTAGCCAATACGTAAGCTAGTGCTGACATTCCGATTCCACCTATACCGATAAAGTGAAACGGTCTGCCGCCGAAATCGACAGAATTTGGCATCTTGAGATCCTCACACACCACACCGTACCAATTCTCACGCGTTATCATATCAAGAATTACCTTTTCGGCATACCGCCTGATTAAGGATTTATTGCTCTAGGCAGATTTTGCTCTGAACCCATAAATTGTCTGAGTTGCAACTTTTGGCATCGACCATATTTCTCCTCTAAACGTGATGGTTTGGAGATGCATTTGATGATGAGAGAGCTGGAGTCTGCCCATTTGTATCGAGTGTTCTGAAAGTTATATCACTACCTCTCAATTTTTTTCGTTTAATCTAATGGCTTTAGAAAAATTGAGATCTAAATTTGATTGGTAGTAGACAGTAATTAACATACGGAAGACAGGGGTTTCATCTGCCCTATGCTAGTAATCGCCATACTCACCGTTGAATTGGCCTCAGTTACTTATTGAACACACCCCATCAAATCATCAATCCGGCGACTTCTTAAAATTAGAGATTGATCAGAGGATTGATTGAGATTTGAGTTTGGGACGTAACTGGCTGCCTATGAATGTCGCTATTTTTGGGGGTAGCTTCAATCCAGTGCATTGGGGGCATCGCTTAATTGCTGAAGCGGCAATGAGCCAGGTGGCTCTTGATCGCGTGATCTGGGTTCCAACATATTGTCCTCCTCACAAAACACAAGTTTTACTAGAGTTCCCCCATCGGCTGGAAATGGTACGGCGGGCGATCGCTGATCACCCTTTATGGCTAGCTTCCGATCTAGAAGCTCAACGGGGTGGGGTATCATTTGCGGTTGCGACCTTACAGGCCTTGCAAATCCAATATCCCAGAACGAACTGGTATTGGATTATTGGCATCGACGCGTTCCAAACCTTACCGCGTTGGCAAGGATGTGAAGAACTCGCCAGTCAATGTACTTGGCTGATTGCCCCACGGAGCTATGAGGCTGAAGCCACGATCGCTGCTGTAGCCCAACAACTGATCCAGCGATCAATCCAACTACGCTGGCAATTGCTATCGCTCACGTCGATTGCTCTTTCCTCCAGCCTGATTCGGCAACGCTGCCAACAGGGACAGTCGATCGACGACCTGGTTCCAGAGGGGGTGCGCTCATACATTGTCGCTCATAATCTGTACAAATAAGTTAAAATACCTACTCATTATGTTAATATAACGATACAAAGGCTTAAGCAAGTGGCAACCAGGGATAACCCTGAGTCAGGGGTACCCTACATCGCCCTCATGAGATTGGCTCATCCTCAGTGATGGCCTATGGTTGGACAGTCATTCTGCGATCGATGACTCGTCTAAATCCTGCTTTCCTCAGTGAATTTGGGCAGCTGTACCCACATGATTCAGTTATTG
>DATNPU010000106.1:0-18992 GCA_036703105.1 Microcoleaceae cyanobacterium | reverse complement strand
CGGCTACTCCCTGAACCTGAGCGACGGCGAGATTCAAGGTTAATAGGATTTGCTGCCGTAGGGTCGTTAGGATAATGGCACTACTGATGATCAATAAGACGGCGGTGATGGCTAGATCGGTTCCATTGACTGCGAGAATGTCACCAAACAAGACGCCAATCAGGTTACCCCGGTAGCTCTGGATAAATGTGGTCAAGATTACCCCGATCGCCAGTGCCCCAGATAAAACAATGTTCAGAATGCTATCGCTCCAGAGATCCGTGTGATCAATCAAGTACAACACGGCCACTCCGAAGAGCAAGGTAAATGGTAACAGCATCCAGGTTGGCTCAATATTAAGCAGCACTCCTAGGGCAATCCCGACTAAGGCCGCATGACCAACAGCATGGCTGAAAAACGAGAGTTGCCGTAAGGTAACGAAACTGCCTAACAAGCCACACAGTAAGCCCATGAGAATGCCACCGACGATCGCCCGTTGCATGAAGGGAAGGTGGAGCAGGCTGAGCAGATCGGGGTTAGGCATGAATATAGGATGGGGAAGATAGGGAGATGGAGAAGATGAGGGGAATGGAAAGGGATTGCTTAGTGATGGTGATGGTAGCGCTGGAAGTTGTCTCCGTAGGTGGCCACCAGATAATCGGGCGAGAGGGCATCGGTGGGAGAACCGGAGCAAATCAGCGATCGATTAATGCAAAGAACATGATTGCAGGTCTGAGTCACCATATCTAGATCGTGGGAGACTTGTACGACTGTCCAGCCTTCTTCCCACATCAGCTGTTTTAGTAGCTCCTGAAATTCAGCCTCTCCCTGGACGTCCACTTCTGCAAAGGCTTCATCCAAAACGAGGAGTCGTCGGGGTGAGACGAGGCAATAGGCTAGTAGCATCCGTTTCAGTTCGCCACCACTCAACGTCCCGATCGCTTGTCGTCGCAAATGCAGGATATTCATGCGACGGAGGGCGGCGTTGACAGCCGTGAGTCTCTCGGGGTTGGGCAAAAAGGGGAGGTGATGCGAGAGTTGGCGAGGTGTCCAGCCCAAGCTCACGAATTCAGCTACGGAAATTGGGAAATTGCGATCGAACAGCAAATTTTGCGGAATATAGCCAATCTGTTGCTGTAACTGACCTAACCGAGCTAAGGGATGGCCAAAAATTTCGATCGTGCCAGCAGTACGGGGCAATAGCCCTAACAAGGCTTGAACTAAGGTACTTTTTCCGGCTCCATTCGGCCCCACGATCGCCACGGATGTTCCAGGCAGTAACTCGAAGGAAATGTCTTGCAAGATCAGATGTTGTCCCCGGCGCACCGTTAAATGATTCACTTTCACCACTGGAATGGTTTCAGGGTGGGATGGACGGGCATCGCGATCGGGAAAAGCAGATTCTGAACTCATGATGGCGAGTGAGACAGGAGTGAATAATTGAGAGCAGGATGAGAGCGTAAGTAACAGGAGGCTATTGCTGAAAGGCTGTTTCCAGCTTTTTTAAGTTCCCTTGCATAACCGTAAAGTAGTATTGGGGATCAAGTTGGCCCGCTTCTAGGGAGTCGAGTGGATACACCGTTAGCTGTAAATCTTGGGAGAGGTTTGTCACCAAGCGATTATCAACTCCCGGTTCACTAAAGATCGCTTTGACCTTAAATTGTTCAACTGTCTTCATAACTGTTTGCAGATCTTGCGGGGCTAATTGATCGTCAGGAATCTCTACCACAGCGACTTGCTGAAGTTGGTAGCGTTTAGCCAGGTAGGGAAAGGCATCGTGAAAGGTGACAAATCGACGATCGCGGTAGGGCTGTAAGCTTTGAATAAATTGACGATTTAAGGCAGCTAGTTTTTCCAGATAAGCCGTCGCATTGGCTTGATAGACCTTCCGATTAGTTGGATCGGCGGCAATTAACCCATCTCGAATGTTTTCCACTTGTTTCTGGGCTAGGACAGGATCGAGCCAAACATGTGGGTTTCCCTCAGCATGGCTATGGTTATTGTGCTGGTCTTGATGGGTATCTGTTCCCTGTCCTGCCGGATGCACGACGGTTGAGGATTCTGCGATCGTGGTAATTCCCTGGCTGGCATCAATCACTCTCAGCGATTGGTTTTCGGCACTTTTAAGCGTATTGTCCAAAAACTCTTCAATTCCTAGCCCATTTTTGACCAGGATATCTGCCTGAGCGATCGTCCTCACTGCTGCGGGGGTGGACTGGTATTCATGGACTTCTGTCCCTGGCGGAATTAAAATTTCGACCTGCGCGGCATCTCCCGCCACGGCTTTTGTAAATAAATAGACGGGGAGAAAGGTCGTGACAACTCTTAGCTGTTTGGCCTCGGTGGTCGTCATGACTGCCGAATTGCTCGGTTGGCTAGAGGGTGGAGTGGTAGGGGTAGCACAGCCACCGAACGTCACTACCGACACCACCAGCGAGGCCATCACAACTCGATTGAGACTACGGTGAGGCATAGAACTATTTGGGCACCAGGCAATTAGTTTTAAGGATGAGACTCATTCTCATTTTAGAATGATTATTATTCTAAGTCATGAAGCGGTAGTTACATCGATCCAGCGATGCAAGTCATGGTAAGGAATCAGAATTAAGTAATCCCGCTATTTTTCTCTACGGCCGTTTGCCTCTACTAATGAACAAATTCTCTGACTTATTTAAGCCTTGCTCCTTAGGAGTGCAGACTTTAAACCAGACTGAATATTTTGTCTTCTGAAGGGGCGAACGGCCGTATAGCCTAATGGCATGATGGCGCTAACGCCTGTACGAGAAAATATTGAAATTATTTAATTCCCGTTCCTCAACAAAAATAAAAAAGACCAGCATTGCGGCTGGTCGGTGGAATATCTACGTTGTTCTCTCAGTGGAGGAAACCCACCTGCGCGTTCCCAAACATGCAGCGGGCTTCTATGTTATTAATCCCCCATTTGGATGTATTGTAACAAGATACACAAACTTTTTTTGACAAAACTTCATCATTTTCTGACAAAATGTCTACCTCGCTGCGGATGCCCCCAGATGACGCGCTCGTGCTTGTAAACCGTCATTCCCGGTTTGGCTCCTTTCGGTTTATAGACGTTTTTTGGCTCTGTATAGACCACCGGAACTTGCTCACTTTGGCGGGCGCGACTGTAGTAAGCTGCTAGATCCGCTGCAAATTGACGATCGCTGTCATCCGGTACATCACCAGGGTTAAAGCGCAACAAGACATGGCTGCCAGAAATCTCCTGGCTATGAAACCAGAGATCATAATCTCCGGCCAGCCGAAAAGTCAGCTGATCATTTTGGCGATTATTACGCCCGACCAGCACTTCTAGCCCGTTGGCAGTCTGGTACCGATAGGGTTGGCTTTGAGCATCGGGCGATTTGCCATCGCTGCTACCTCGATACTCTGGATCCTCTAAATAGTGTTGCTGGATCAGTTCTTCCCGAATTTCGGTCAATACTTGTAGATCTTCGACAGTCTGATAGTTACTGAGTTCTGCCATCTCCGCTTCAATTTGTTCGAGGTAGGCAATTTCAGCATTGACCTCTGTTAATAAAGGTTCGATCGCCTGTCTGGCCCGTTTCAGTTTTTGATGTTGCTTATACAATGCCTGAGCATTCTGAACTGCATTTTTCTCTGGGTTGAGTGGAATGCTAACGGGTTTTCCAGAGTCAAAGTCGGGTAGCTCGATCGCGGTCATGCCCGGTTGCCACAGGTGTAGATGGGCCATCAGGAGATCGGCTTGTTCCCGCGATCGATCTGCTTGATCGGATTGTTGCAAGCGGTCTTGAAACCCTTTAGCTTTCAGCCGTAACTTTTCTAGAACAGTCTGGAGTTTTTGGGTGATCTGATGCTGCCGTTGAACAAATTCTTGACGATCGCCTTGGTCGGCGTAGTAGCGATCGATGAGTTCTTGCACATTGGCGATGGGTTGGCTAATATTCCATCCCATCACCGTATAGCCGGTGTCTGTCCAGCCGGGTTGGAAGCTACCCGTTTCTATGGTGTGTAGCCATTTCTGCCAATGTTGAAATAATCGTTCCCACTCGGCGATCGTTAGGGTATCTGTAGTTTTCTCGGGATCCAGTTCCGCTCTGTGTAGCATCGCTAGTACTAAAGCTGAACTCAAGCCTCGATAGGTTTTGACCAAATTTCGCCGGAGGTTGCCGGGGACTAGACTGATGCGCTCTCGCCAACGATCGCAGGATTCGCTGAGGCTGGGAATTGGATCGGTCAGCTTGGGTGGAATTTCGTAAGGTTGCCCGGTCTGGATTGGACGCACACTCGATTGCTGACTACTAACCTGGTGGGCGGCAGTGACGATCTGGTTTTCCTGAGTCGCCAGAATCACGTTACTGTATTTGCCCATGATCTCAATATAGAGATGCCATAATGCCGGTTCGCCAGGCCGCCGACCAAACTGAAGATCTAAGACCCGTTCCCAAGGGGCGATCGTTTCGATCGCAATCAACGCCAAATTACCAATTTGATGGCGCAGTTGTTGACTGAAGGTAAAGGTATCGGGAGTGCGAGGCGGCGGATTGCTGATACATAGCCGCGCCGCTTGCGGATGCCAGGAGAGTAGTAACCAACCCCGCCGTTCTAAGGTCCGGAGTCCCAAATATAAGGTATGGCGATCGCGCTGATATACCTGCTCTAACCGGGCTGGGAGCCAGTTGGTGCGCAGATCAGTATAAATTGCCGTTAGGGTAGTAAAGTCAACAGGTTGCACGGTAGAAGGGGGCGATCGCGCCAAAAGAATTCTAGGACAGCGTGAAAGGTCAAAAAGACGTTAAAAGATCGTTGAGATCGCAAAAAATGCGCTCGATTCTCAAGTTTTGGTTGTTAGACCCGATTTTTATAGACTACGATCGCGGTATGAGTTTTCCAATCTTTGCGTGTTAAAGGTTGGCGACAGGTTAATCATTGCTCCTCTCAGGAGATCGACATTTACCCTTACTCCTCATCAATTTACGTCATCAGCCTTTATGGATATCAAGCTGATTAATATTGGATTTGGCAACATTGTGTCTGCTAGCCGTGTGGTTGCGATTGTTAGCCCAGAGTCTGCTCCGATTAAGCGGATCATTACAGATGCGAGGGATAGTAAGCAATTAATTGATGCGACCTATGGGCGACGGACCCGGGCTGTCATCATTACCGATTCCGGTCATGTCATTCTATCCGCGATTCAACCCGAAACGGTCGCGAACCGATTTTTGGTGACTAAGGATGCTCACGGGGAAGATTAGACTAATAGCGCTATACAGGGATGAAACCCTAAGAGATGATTAATAAATCATTGTCTTTCGTTTGGGAACCGTGGGAATTATGAGCAGATTAGTGGTTTTAACTGGACCCAGTGGAGTGGGCAAAGGCACTCTAGTCCGGGCGCTGCTTGCCCGCCACCCAGAACTGTACGTCTCCGTGTCTGCCACCACACGATCGCCTCGACCAGGCGAGATTGATGGTGTTAGTTACCATTTTGTCAGCCGCAGTGCCTTTGAACGGATGATTGCCAACGGTGAATTACTGGAGTGGGCTGAGTTTGCTGGAAATCTCTATGGCACTCCGCGATCGACGGTGGAAGCCCAAATCCGTCACGGCAATTGGGTAATTTTAGAAATTGAATTGGAAGGGGCCCGACAAATTCGCCAAACCTATCCCGAGGCTCTGCGAATTTTTATCCTGCCACCCTCTATACCGGAGTTAGAATTCCGAATTCGGAACCGAGGCCAGGATACGGAAGATGCGATCGCGCGTCGGTTAGCCCGTGCTCAAGCAGAAATTGATGCGGCGAATGAATTTGATATTCAGATTGTCAACGATGATTTTGACAAAGCCCTCGATCGGATCGAATCAGCTTTATTTGCCACAGCCGCCTGTTAATGCTAAAAGAGGGCGAAGGTTGTGAACGGAAATCTCCGGAGTTGTAGAGTCTAGTGACTGACTACTTCGCCCTCCTTCTTACAAGGCTATCAATTAGGCATTGAGCCACCGAGCAGCGTCTTTAGCGTGATAGGTCAGGATCAGATCAGCGCCCGATCGCTTAAAGCTGGTTAAGGTTTCCATCACAACCCGTTGCTCATCAATCCAGCCATTGAGCGCAGCGGCTTTGATCATGGCGTATTCCCCAGAGACGTTGTAAGCGGCAACCGGGAGATTGGTTGCTTCCTTGACTCGCCAAATAATATCCATGTAAGCCAAAGCCGGCTTCACCATCAGCATATCTGCCCCTTCAGCGATGTCGAGGGCAATTTCTTTTAGCGCTTCCCGCCCATTACCAGGATCCATTTGGTAGGTGCGACGATCGCCAAATTGCGGAGTCGATTCTGCCGCATCTCGGAATGGTCCATAGTAAGCGGAGGCATACTTGGCGGCATAGGACAGGATCGGGATGTCTTCAAAACCTGCTTCATCTAACCCTTCTCGAATGGCGGCGACAAAGCCATCCATCATCCCGGAAGGCGCAATGATATCGGCTCCGGCTTTGGCCTGAGAAACGGCCGTTTTCTTTAAAAGTTCCAGAGTGGGATCGTTGAGGACGCGCCCAGTTAAATCACCTACTTCCAGGTAACCACAGTGACCATGAGAGGTGTACTCACACAGGCAGGTATCAGCCACCACAATCAAGTCAGGTACAGCTTCTTTAACCGCTGTCGCTGCTTTCTGGACAATGCCACAGTCATGCCAGGCGCCCGTTGCATCGGTATCCTTATCCGCTGGAATTCCGAACAAAATGATGGCAGGAATGCCCAGGTCGTAAACTTCTTTGGCTTCTTCCACAATTTTGTCGATCGACAATTGGAAGACACCCGGCATGGAGCGAACTTCATTCGCGATCGCTTCACCCGGTACTGCAAACAACGGGTAGATCAGGTCGCTGGTAGTCAGTACAGTTTCGCGTACCATCCGGCGGAGCTGAGGATGGCTACGGAGACGTCGAGGGCGATGAACTGGAAACATAGGCTTAACTAAGCGAGAATTTTCAAGGATCGCGTTATAGCAAACAACAGAATTGTTTCGATTCTTAAAAGTCTCCCACGTTCTGTTGCCTGTCTTCGCACTCTTTACATTACGTTCTGTTGCAGAAAGTTATGACTTCTGAATCTGCTGTTCTGGCTGCTAATCAATCCTTTTACCGAGCGTTTGAGAAAAAAGACTTGGACGCGATGGTAGCAATCTGGTCGCATGGCACGGATTGTTTGTGTATCCATCCTGGCCGGGAGGCGTTGCAAGGTTGGGAGGCCATTCGCTTATCTTGGGAGAAAATTTTTCGGGGCACCGCTTACCTAGAGATTGAAACCGAGATTCTCCGAGTCGATGTGAGCAATCAGCTGGCGTATGTAGTGCTGCTGGAAAATGTCTTGCAGGTTTTGGGTAGTCGGCAAGGACGGGCCACCTCGATCGCAACTAATCTATTTGAATGTATGGGGGGAACCTGGTATTTAATTCATCATCATGGTAGCCCGATTATGACTTGACCCAGTTAGGGCTCTAACCGCCACTGACCGGTGGAATCAATACCACTTCGTCCCCGGATTGCAACAACGTATCCGGCTCAACAAATTGCAGATTAATTCCAAATCGGGTTAAGTCTTGCCATTCAGCCAGTTGCGGATAATCAGCAATCAAGCGATCGCGCACCCCTACGACTGGAGTTCCTGATGGTAATTGCATTTGCAATTCCGGTACCCCACAGGCCTCCTGATAAGCCGCAAATAGTTTTACTGTGACCACGATCGTCGATGCTTCCGTCATGTTGTTGGAGGATAGCTATAGCAGTTAGCGATCTCAACCTTCACTATAAAAGGTAGATGGCATTCGGGAAACACTGTTCACCGTTTACCACCTACCTATCCTGACCTGCAATCAAAGACGATGGGGAAGTAGCACTCAATTACGATCGATACTTATGGCGATCGAGATAATTACCCGCTACTTTTACCCCACGAGACTACTTCTACCGAGATGTCCCGTTCTGTTGGCGCACTTGGCCAGCACCACCTTGGCCGGGAACAGCTTGGGTGTTGGGATCAACGTCATTGCGCACACCAGGGCCGGTCTGATTCGTCAGCGTGTTGTCTACACCCGATGAAGGACGGTTGTTGCGGAAATCAGGTGCATTCGAGTCACTTTGCTGAATTGACGGATTTTGGTAGTTGCTTTGTTGCCGCATTCCAGGGGTATTCTGGCTTCTGCGCATCATTCCGGGAGGGCAAGTACCGCTGGTTCCAGCTAAGCGATCGCTGCTCGTTGAGCTACTAGTACTCGACTGACTGGTGTTGTTATAGTCAGCTCCAGAGTTACTGTTGTAGGTCTGGTTTGAGTTGCGGTAGCTATCGTTGTATTGGTTATTGTTAATGGGGCTACCGGTAGAGCTAGTAGAGTTGTAATTGCTGCTATTCATCCGATTAGAACTGCTATAGCTAGAGGCGTTAGAACCAGAGTTATAGCTAGAGTTGTAATTAGCATTATTCGCAGAGTACGAACGAGCCTGATCATCAAAGCGACGAGATGCTTCAACCATTTGCCGAGCTTGTCCGCCAGTGGTTGCTCCGCCAAAAGCTAAGACGTTACCACCAATCGTAGTCGAATGGGTATACCCCAGAACTCCACCTTGTTGATAGCCATTCGGGCTATAGCCAGCATCGCTACGGTTGTTATCGTAGTTCATACTCCGGTTAGAGTTGTTTTGCTGGCTACTGTAATTACCGGCTTGAGTCCGATCGTTCATGTTACTGGGGTCGGTAATCGAGTTCTCTCCCGTTCCCATTTCGCTGGTATTAGTACCCATTTCAAATGAGTTCGTAACTCGGTTGCGATTGCCATTCTGATTATTGTAGAAGCGGCTCTGTTCCTCAGTCGATGAATTCTGATTGGAACCCATAGAATTGTTAGAATAAGTGCTGCTACCAGAGTTCATTGTAGAACTACTTGTATTGCTAGGATATTCACCACCGACGCCACCAGCACCGCCGCCAGCACCACGGTTAATTACTGAGCCATTGGTACCACTGATATAAGAACCCTGATTAACATTGCTGCGAGGATCTGCCTGGTTTTGCAGATTTTGATTCGAGTTTTGGAGAGTTTGCGCAGACATAGAACTAGACTGCGTACTACTACTGCTCATCGGTACACAATCGGCTGGATACTGACTACCACCGGAATTTTGGGCCTGATTGCTGGAGGAGCCAAAACTTCCCATTTGAGCCATCGCAGGTAGCCCAACAAACGCGCTAGCGGTGACGACGCTAACGAAGGCCGTCATCTTTTTAGCTAAATTCAGATTCTTTTTCGTACTCATTGATAGCTCCTTTAACTGCTGCATAAGTAAAGCCCCGATCTGGCACTCTAAAAACTACCTCTCAAAAGCAAAAGTAGAGTTGAGAGTTATTTCTTAGATAGACAGATCTCATCTCCGAATTCATCTGAATTCAAATGAGGTTACTGTTATTGTTGAAGTTTAGAAATATCTGAGTTATTCGTTCTCTGCCATTGGTTTGATCTGTCTATGCCGCTTGGGCGTAGACTTGGCCTGCTACTGGGTGACAATATGCAATTGCCCAATGAAACCTGCACAATAGGAATTGCATGATTAGGTTATTGCCCAATAGGTACTTGCATAACTAGGAGATAACTGTGCTGGAACTATATCAATTTGAGATGTCCCACTATGTGGAAAAGGTACGGTTAATCCTGGATTACAAAGGATTGGCCTACCGGAAGATTGAAGTGACACCGGGGATCGGTCAGCTTGAACTGGTGCGGATGTCTGGTCATCGCCAAGTGCCTGTGCTTAAGGATGGCAATGAAATTATTCCCGATTCCACGGCGATCGCGGAATATTTGGACAAGCAGTATCCTGATAAACCTGTGATCCCCAGCGATCCCAAATTGCGCGGGCAGTGCTTGCTAATGGAACAGTGGGCAGATGAGATTTTTGGCATCAATGTCCGTAAATGCCTGATCACTGCGATGGGGCAAGATTCCAGTCTGCGTACTTCGGTGCTACCAAGTACGACCCCTGATATCCTCAGAACATTAGTGGGTGCTGTTCCGGGGGATCTCTTCAGCTCGCTGGGATTTGGTGGCATTGTCAAAGATGCGAAAGTCGCGATTGAGCATAATTTGACGGCCCTCTGCTTTATGTTGATGCAACAACCCTATTTGATTACGGATCAGCCAACGCTGGCAGATTTTGCCGTTGCTGGATTATCGATGTACCTGAAATTCCCCGCAGGCAATTATTTGAACATTCCCGAATCTCTCAAAGGCAGAGGCTTACCTGGCATTGCTGATGTTGGCGTCTTTGAACCCTTTTTCTCCTGGCGGGAGCAACTATATGCCGATTACCGCAAACCGTTAACGACTACCACTGGTAGCGGCTCTGGGCCTACCTCGATCGACATTGAGTAGTAGTTGATTAACTACTTGGAAAAAGTAGTTGAGTAGGGGCAGGTTTAGCAGTGATCTGAGTCTGGTTATCGCAGTATTCTCCGCAAAACCTGCCCTTGCAAAAACTCGTGTTACTCCTGAGCGAGTAACTCCAGCCATGAGAGCCTAGCAGAACGTCCGTATTAATTCTCTTCTAGAACTATTGTATTATTAAAAGAACTCCAGTACGATCGCTGCTACCTTTTCTGGTCTGGTCGCATGACGTTAGAGCAACCGCTTGGCTCAGTAATTCAAGGTTCTCTCAGTCAGGGCTTAGAAGTTCGGCTGCATCCGGATGTTTCAGTAGAAGACATGCGGGTCGGTAAGTTTGTGGTAGTGCAGGGACGACGCTCGCGCTTCTTCTGCATGTTGACCGATGTGGCCCTTGGCACTGCCAGTTCACGCATTTTGGCCAATCCTCCTGATCCAACCAATACGTTCCTGCAAGAAGTGTTGGCGGGAACTGGTACCTTTGGTACGGTGAACCTGACACCCATGCTGATGATGACGCCAGAAGGCGATCGCGGTGACGGTCAAGAGCGACCACAGCAAGCAGAGGAACCTAGATCCACTAAAGCGGCTTCCTATCAGGCGCAATCGAGTGCCGCGATCGAGCTGCTCCCGGTGAAAACAATTCCTAGTCACTTTAGCCAGGTTTATGATGCTAGTGAATGGGATTTTCGGGCGGTGTTTGGGTGGGAAGATGATCCGCACCGACGAAATTTTGCCATTGGCCAGCCGATCGATATGGATGTGCCCGTTTGTCTGGATCTCGATCGATTTGTAGAACGAAGTAATGGTGTCTTTGGTAAATCAGGGACTGGGAAATCCTTTCTCACTCGTTTATTGTTGTCTGGGATTATTCGCAAGCAAGCGGCTGTCAATCTGATTTTCGACATGCATTCGGAATACGGTTGGGAGGCCGCACGGGAAGGTAAGCAGTTCAGTACTGTGAAAGGGTTACGACAACTATTTCCAGGGCAAGTTCAGATCTATACTCTTGATCCAGATTCCACTCGGCGGCGGGGAGTGCGGGATGCTCAGGAACTTTACATTAGCTATGACCAGATCGAAGTTGAAGATTTGGCGCTGGTACGGGGAGAGTTAAACCTGTCGGAAGCTAGCTTGGAAAATGCGATTATTCTCCGGAATGAGTTTGGCAAGGCGTGGATTACCCGCTTGTTGTCGATGGGCAATGGGGAAATTCAAGAGTTTTGCGAAACCAAGATGGGCAGCAAATCGTCGATCATGGCGTTGCAACGGAAGCTTACCCGCCTGGATGACTTGAAATATATTCGGAATACCTGCACCCAGAATTATGTGGGGCAAATTCTGGATTCTTTGGATGCTGGAAAGCATGTGGTGATTGAGTTTGGCTCCCAGTCAAATTTGTTATCTTACATGCTGGCTACGAACATTATTGCTCGTCGTATCCATGCCAGCTATGTGTTGAAAGCTGAAAAGTTTTTGCAAACCAAGAATGTCAGCGATCGCCCTCGGCAATTAGTCGTGACGATCGAAGAAGCCCACCGTTTTCTTGACCCGGCCACTGTTGGCCAAACGATCTTTGGCACGATCGCCCGAGAAATGCGGAAGTACTTTGTTACCCTATTAGTCGTTGATCAACGGCCTTCGGGCATTGATAACGAGGTAATGTCTCAAATTGGGACTCGCATTACGGCCTTGCTGAATGATGAAAAAGATATTGATGCGATTTTTACCGGAGTTTCCGGGGCACAAAGCTTACGATCGGTATTAGCCAAACTGGACTCAAAGCAGCAAGCCTTACTGCTAGGTCATGCTGTACCGATGCCAGTCGTAGTGCGAACACGGGCTTACGATGAAACGTTCTATGCAGAAGTGGGAGATACGGCCTGGGAAGAATTACCAGATGCCCTGGTGCTGAAGGCGGCTAAAGCGGCTAAAGCCGACTTAGGATTCTAAGTTCAAGATGCTATTTCTGCCCAATTTTCTCACCTGACAGACTGACATATCACAGTCGTACAGCCTTCACATCGGAGTGATATTAATCGATTAGTTTCGTGCAAACAGGGAGCAACTAGGACTAGTGTCAGAGAGGTGCTACTCAATTGAACGGATTCAGCTCCAATCAGCCACTATCCACTTTGCAAGCGATTCGCTAAAGTCCAATCTAGCTGGAGGTTTCCAACGATGCACTGGTACAACCGTCCAAAAAGTTCGGTTATCTCATCTCATCTGAGACTGTTCAGACCGAAGGGAGCCAGGCACTATAGATATAGAGGTGAAGCGTAATTCTAGTCTAGTCAATGAGTGATCATACTGGCAATACGTTACAGGAGTAGTGTTTTTCGCAACAACCCCAAAGATCACCCACTTGATTCATCCCATAGGATGAAACTAAAATCCTTTCCCTCCGTCTATAATGTAGTATACAATTAAAGTATGAACTCATAACGATTACGAGTTAGAGTTGGTTTAGAGGTAAGTGCTTCCCCTTGATCTGCCTCATTAGCGTTGTTCTTTTACTTATTTGAGTTCTCTAGCTTTCTATTAGTCGGCAGCATCGTCACTCTAGAGCGTGGTTGCAACGCTTGAGGAATTTAGCCCCTAGTTATTAGCATTCCCCTACCTCACATTAACCAATTCCGAGCGATTCTGTGGAGCAGAGCCGCTCCAGACAAAGTTTCCTTTCACGCCAGTTAAGTCTTTCCCTGTTCCTTGTCTTACGGAGTTTGCGCATCCCATGACCACTGCCACCACAACCCCTAAAGCGCCTAAGTCTACCTTCACGGCAGATATGGTTCGCACTTACCTACACGAAATTGGTCGCGTTCCGATGCTGACCCACGAACAAGAGATTGTTTATGGAAAGCAGGTGCAGCAAATGATGGCATTGCAAGAAAAGAAAACTGCTCTTGCCAAAAAGTTAGATCACGAACCGACTGAGCAAGAGTTAGCTGAACATGCTCATTTAAGCGAAACTGACCTGAAGGATATTATGCGGAAAGGTCAGCGCGCCAAGCAGAAAATGATTGAGGCGAATCTGCGCTTGGTGGTGTCGATCGCGAAGAAGTACCAAAAGCGGAATCTTGAGTTTCTGGATTTGATTCAGGAAGGCACGATGGGCTTGGAGCGAGGAGTCGAAAAATTCGATCCGACTCGCGGTTATAAGTTCTCGACCTATGCCTACTGGTGGATTCGGCAAGCAATTACTCGGGCGATCGCCCAGCAGGCCCGGACGATCCGGCTACCTATTCACATTACTGAGAAGCTGAACAAGATTAAGAAAACCCAACGCGAACTGGCCCAAAAGCTGGGTCGAAGTGCGACTGCGGCGGAGATTGCAGCAGAACTCGAACTCGAACCTGCGCAAATTCGGGAGTTTCTCACTTTGTCACGGCAACCTGTCTCGCTCGATCTGCGGGTCGGTGATAATCAAGACACTGAACTGCAAGATTTGCTGGAAGACGAGGGGCCTTCTCCAGAGCATTACATGGCTCAAGAATCCCTGCGTCAGGATTTAGCTACCTTGATGGCGGATTTAACGCCGCAACAGCGTCAAGTTCTAACCCTACGTTATGGCTTAGAAGATGGGCATGAACTGTCTCTGGCCAAAGTAGGTGAACGTCTGAATCTGAGCCGAGAACGGGTTCGCCAATTAGAGCGGCAAGCTCTAGATAGCCTTCGTCGTCGCAAGGCCAATGTGCGAGAGTACCTTGCTAGTTAACTAGCTGTTACCCGTGTCCATGAATAACTAAAAAAGCGGTAGATTCAGAACGATTTCTGGGTCTACCGCTTTTTTGTAGTTCAGGCTGGAGATGGCTTACTGCCGATCGAGCGTAGCCAGAATGTTATCTAGAATCGTTTGTGCGCCTTGCTGACGCATCCGTTGAGCTAGCTCAGTACCTAAGCGTTCAGCCTCGCTAGCGGCTCCCGTAATACTGTCTTTGACGACTTGCTGCCCATCTAGACTGGCAACGATCCCGGTTAAGGTAAGCTGATCGCCATTCAGAACGGTATTAACCCCGATCGGCACTTGGCACCCGCCTTCAAGTTCCCGAAGGAACGCTCGTTCGGCATAGCAGCGATCGGCAGTCGGTTGGTGTTGAAGCGCTTTCAGTAACTCCAGGACTTCTGCATCATCCCCCCGACATTCGATGCCTAGGGCACCTTGTCCAACCGCATGTAGGGAAACTTCATCCGGAATGACTTGATGAATGCGATCGCCCATGCCGAGGCGATGTAGTCCAGCAACCGCCAGAATCAGAGCATCGTATTCCCCCGCATCCAGCTTGCTCAAACGGGTATTCAGGTTGCCCCGCACATCCTTAAAGCTGAGATGGGGGTAGTGGTGACGCAGTTGGGCTAGCCGTCGCAGCGAAGAGGTGCCAATTACAGCGCCTGCTGGTAGAGTGTCTAGCTGCTTGTCCTTATGCTTTTCGTGCACAACTAAGGCATCGGCGGGATTTTCACGCTCGGTGACGCAACCCAGAACTAGTCCTTCTGGTAAGCGGGTAGGTAGATCTTTGAGGGAATGGACGGCAAAATCAATGTCGCCATTAATCATCCCTACTTCTAATTCTTTGGTAAATAGTCCTTTGTCACCGATTTTTGCCAAAGCAACGTCGAGGATCTTGTCGCCTTGAGTACTCATGGTATGGACTTCAAACGTCCGATCGGGGAATGCCTTTTGAAGTTCAGCCTGCACCCACTCGGTTTGCACCAAGGCAAGTTGGCTTTTCCGGGAACCAATGCGAATGGTACGGGCAGGACTGGAAACGGGGGATGCGGTGGCCATATATCAGAAATTCAAATTGGCTTTAGAAGTCACTTTTTCCACATTACCCTAGTGTGTCCCTCGATCGCCGTTCGTTAGGGGGCGAGAAATATTACAGATAATTAAGCAAGTAGGTCGTGGTAAATCCAGATTCACTGTGCGGATGTGTTTTCGACTGGCTGACTGTCTGTAACCGTGATCCCTATCACCCTACCTACCTGGAGACATCACGTCAGCCCGGTTGGTAGTATCACATTGAAGCCGGGGCGATCGTCACCTCAGCCCACCCAGAAAGCCTTGATGCTAAAAGTATCGAGTTCCATCCTTTCTCATGTCCCCCATCAGCTTGTTGCCCACAGCCATTTCTGACTTATTTGCCCACGCTAGCATCACTGGAAAAATGACCTTAGCCGATCGCTATGGTCTGATGGCTGCATTGTTAGATGAGTCAATTAGCGACGAAGAAATGAGTTGTATCGATCGTCTGCTGTATGGCTTACGGAAGGGGAGAATCCAAGTTGTGAATGAACTATCAGTTGTGTTGTAGAGAGTGGATAAAACCTACCGCTATAACTCTCTCAAAAGGCAAGCTAGCAAGTATTTCACTAGAAAGATGAAGCATATCTCACCACCATTTGTAATAAAGGTATTCGTTGTGAGTTAGCAATTTTTAATTGCTGGAATCCTATGCTTACTGTTGCTGCGATTATTTTGACAATTTGGTTTGCTGCTTGTTTAGGAGAGTTAAGTGAAACTGAAGAGTAATTAATTAGGAGATTAAATCTTACCGTTTGTGTTTTTGCGAGTAGGTATTAATCTGTGAATCCTGGCGATCGAGGTCGAATGCAACCTGTTTGGCTCCAGCTTGATAATCGATCGGTTGCATAATCAGACGCTCTAGAATGGCTTTTTGATTAAGATTCTGATACATAATCTTGTTCTGAACAGATTTTTCTCAATCATGTCAAAGTTAATCGGACTCAGCCTCTAGCTTGGGGCAGAGTTAAACTGGTTAACTGAACTTAACCTATGGATGTTACAGTGGAGTGCAAATTGGAGTTATTTAGGGAAAATCAATTCTGACTAGCTATTTAGAACTGAAGTTGTTTTTGGTTGCTCCATCCCCGATCAAAACCAAGCATGTAGAAATGTGAATTAAATTGTCTCTGAATCTTATATGAAAGTAGCGTAGCATACTTTTAAAAGAAATAATCTTCAGAAAAATAAATATTCTGTAGAACGGTTCAAGCTGCTAGTTAGTAAAGATTGTGAAAGTAGCCCTATGAGCTAGCTGCCCGAAGTTTAATTACAGCATATTAATGAGCTAAAGGAACTACTTAAGTATTAGATGTCACGAGGATTCTCAAACGGATTTAGAAGTCCGAAAAACAGATTTGGCTGCCGACTTTAGAGTATTTCCAGCATCCTGTAGGCTCTGGGTTAGCGGTTGCTGAGTATGTAAGAATACCCGAGCACAGTTCCGTCCTGGCAGCCCTGAAATAGAACCACCGGGATGAGTACCAGCTCCGGTTAGAAACAGTCCCGCGATCGGGGTTTGGTAGTTGGCTAATTCTGGTAAAGGCCGGAAGAACATCATCTGATCAAAGGTCATATCCAGGTGATAATAGTTGCCCTTGGCGACACCAATTCGTTGCTCTAATTCTGGTGGACTTTCGATGTGACGGGCAATCATAGCCGATTTCACATTGGGAGCATAATCAGCCAGTTTATCTAAGACGCGATCGGCAACTTGCTGTTTCAACTCTTCTGTCCAACCCGTACCATTAAGTCCAGTTCCTTCAGCCCCGGCAATTTGATAGGGAGCAAAGAATTCAATCCACAAGGTATGTTTTCCGGCTGGAGCCATAGAGGGATCGAGGATGGTTGGCACAACCACATACATTGATGGATCATCGAGGGGAATTCGGCCAATATTGGGATCTGTATGAGCAAGTTCGACTTGGGTAACTGAGTCTGCAATTAATACAGCGCCCATTAAATGTTCGTCCTGATGATTATGGTTCACAAACCGAGGAGGTTCTGATAAAGCACAGTCAATTTTGAGAATGGCTTCATTGTGATTTGTAATGCGGCGAGCGACCCGATCGCGCAACTGAGCATCTGTAGCATCCACATCAGCTGGATCAACTAATTGGAGAAACAAACGTTGAGCATCCAAGCTAGAAATTACGCCAGATTCAGCCCGGTATTCCTGGCCATTAGTTAATCGCACCCCGATCGCTTTACCATCATCAATTAATACTTTTTGCACAATTTGTTCAGTCAGAATCTTGCCACCTAAATCTTGAACACAGCGAACTAAAGCGGTTGTTAATGCTCCCGTTCCGCCTTCAGGACGGGCCATACCGGGATGGTGCCGTAGAGACATCATAATTGAACCGACGGCCATGTTTTTTTGGGAGGGAGGTGTACTCAGTTCTGCGGCGAGCCGGGCTAAGGGAGCTTTGAGAAATTCCGAGTCGAAGTATTCATTAATAATATCGATCGGGCTAGTAAACATGGTTCGGACTAAATCCAATGTTTCATTTACCGAGCCAAAGAACGATAACCCATCTTTTAATTTAGCTAAATCGAAATTGCCTGCCATATCAATCAGTGATTTGGGTGGGGCATTAAAGACGGGGGTTAACATGCCAATCACCCGTTGCCAAAAATCAGTAAATTCAGCATATTTCTCAGCATCTCGCGGACTATAGCGAGCGATTTCTGCACAGGTTGCTTCTACTGATCGATGCGCCAAGAAATATTTTCCATCGGGATGGGGACAGAATACGACTGGATCACAGAATAGGTAGTTTAAGCCATATTTAGTTAATTCCAATTCTTGAATCACAGATCCTAAATGGATAAAGATGTGATCGATCGCACAAGGATTAAATTGGAATCCGGGTGCTAAGTCGGGCATCAATTCTTCGGTGGTAGCGGCTCCACCCGGAATTGAATTCTTTTCTAAAAGCAGCACACTATAACCTGCTTTTAACAAATAGGCTGCACAAACTAGCGCATTATGGCCTGCGCCAATGATCACAACATCATATTTATTCATGACGAACTCTTAAGCTTCTTCAGGCGCTTCTTCTGATTTATCACTCATCCGTCGATTCATTGGTGAACTTTGGCGGATTTCCTCCTCCTCAAAATCACGAGTACCAGCTTCGGGTTGTTGATCTTGAGGTGAACTATTATCCTTATCAGATGAATTTTGTTGATGCGATTGAGACTGACTCATATGGCGATCGCTCTATGGATACAATTTTCTATCTTCTCTGGATGATTGAATTGTTATTCACTTAGCTTGAGATAACAATATAAGTTCTAAAGCTGCGCTTCCCCAGTCATAAAGTGAGTTGCCCACTGGGCTAAGGCAATGGCGCCAACGGCCATACCTGTAACTGCAATCCCTTTAAATAAAGGATTTCGGTCTAACCAATCGGTCACACTAGGAATGACAAACTGATTAAAATCGCCATCAACTCGATCGTATTCTGGTGTAGGTTGATAGAGATTATTTGGCGCATCAGCGGTCTTCGGCTCATTCGTACGTTGTAGGGGAAAGCCAATCAATACTAGGATTGAATCAACTAATCCTGGAGAGATCCGCTGCATAATATCTAAGACTCTGCCAACATCCCCAACAATGAAATCACGAGTGGGATGTTCTGCGGTGTAGAGAATCGCTTCTGCTACTAATTTAGGATCATAATAGGGGGGGATTCCGGTGGGCTTCACTCCTAGTTTAGTTAAGCCTTTATTGTAAAATGGAGTGTTAATTACACTGGGTTTAATGCTAGTA
>DATNPU010000104.1:0-4466 GCA_036703105.1 Microcoleaceae cyanobacterium | reverse complement strand
CACTAGTGATCACGCGTGGCTGGATGAAAAGTGAGTGGCTATCGATCGCGAAATCTGAGGAACGATCGGGCCACAAAAAACCGTGAGCAACTTCTCATTACCCTTTAGAATTTCATCACTAGCGATGCCGTGATTTGAGGACAGTATGACTAGCGAAACAACGGATACGATCTTTGGCAAGATCATTCGTAAGGAAATCCCCGCCGATATCGTGTATGAAGATAATCTGGCGCTTGCCTTTCGAGATGTGAATCCCCAGGCTCCCGTGCATATTCTGGTGATCCCCAAGCAACCGATCGCCCGCCTATCGGATGCCGAATCGCCAGACCATGCCTTAATGGGACATTTGCTACTGACCGTGAAACGGGTGGCAGAACAAGCCGGGCTAACGAATGGCTATCGAGTGGTGATCAATAATGGTGACGATGGCGGACAAACCGTGAATCATCTGCATTTACATATCCTGGGTGGGCGATCGATGCACTGGCCGCCTGGTTAAACTACCCTGCCTGAAATGCTTGAGGGGGGAGGACAATTCTACCCTCCCCTTCTGGCTACTCAACGCTAAGATCAAAATAGATCTGGAGGAGATGCCACAATTTATACTCGTCCCTTAGCTCGTCTGATCGAGCAATTGCAACGCTTGCCGGGGGTTGGCCCCAAAACCGCCCAACGATTGGCATTACATATCTTGAAGCGCCCCGAGGAAGAAGTCAAAGCTCTGGCAATGGCGCTAATGGAAGCCAAAACGCAAGTGGGTTACTGTTCTGTTTGCTTTCATTTGTCCGCCGATCCAGTTTGCGAAATTTGCCGCGCGCCCAACCGTGACAACAATCTCATTTGTGTCGTCGCCGACTCTAAAGATGTGATTGCTTTAGAAAAAACTCGTGAATATCGAGGTAAGTATCATGTCCTCGGCGGATTAATTTCTCCGATGGATGGTATTGGGCCGGAACAGTTACATATTCAGCCGTTAGTTCGTCGGGTGAGTCAGCAAACTATTGCTGAAGTAATTATGGCGATTAGTCCCAGTGTGGAAGGTGAGACCACGACATTATATGTGGGTCACTTGCTGAAACCGTTTACTAAAGTGACTCGGATTGCGTTCGGGTTGCCAATGGGAGGCGACCTGGAATATGCCGATGAAGTCACTCTGGCTAGAGCACTGGAAGGTCGGCGGGAATTGGATTAGCCAAGCAAAAAACTCCCACTGATTCAGTTCTCGGTGGGAGAGCTAAAAAGTTCAGTCAGAACGTTAAGCCCAGCCGAACTTTACTTCAGCTTTTGCTTGATGAATGCAAGGATCTGCGCCATCTGCTTCTTCAAGCCGTCAATTTCAGCTTGCATTTTAGCGATTTTCTCGTTGAGCGCCTGAATGTCTCCGCCTCCGGCCGTTGCTTGGGCTGTTCCTGCTGCTGCAACAGGAACGGGAGCAGGGGGGCGTCTCTTCGACTTGGCCATCGCGATCTTGATGGCTTCAAACAGTTCCTTTTGATCAAAGGGTTTTTGCACAAACTCAAAGAACTCAAACGGTTCTTGTAGTTTCTCAGTGACTTCCTCTTTCCGACCCGACATCAGCACTAGCGGAATGCTCTGTAAATCGGGTTGACTCTGAATATGTTGGTACACTTCCCAACCACTCATCCGAGGGAGCAGGAAGTCGAGCATGATTAGGTTAGGGCGCTCTTGCTGAATCAGGCTGAGTCCTTGAACGCCATCTTTTGCCTCCAGAACCTCGAAGTTACCTTTGGGTAACATGTCGCGTACCATGTTCCGGATCACGTTGCTATCGTCAATAACCAGGATTTTGTGACTTGCCACAACTGAACTCCTCGGGTTGGTAATTGCGGGATGCGCTGAAAGCTAAAAGAAGCAAGTTTCAACACGATCGCGGTTAAGCTGGCTTTGAGAATAATGTCCTAGAGTAGAGAGACCGATTAAAGATGCCTCGTTAAGTTTGTAAATAGTAATAATCTACCAAAGGGACTGGTTTTCAGTTGACCCAGCGATCGCGTGATTGCATCCACTAGTCTAGCTTCTATGTTACAGTCGGGGCATTTGTTGATACCCACTAAAGGGAAGTATTCCCATTTTTATGACTGTTCCGACCAATCAAAGCCTCACTTCATTATCAGCGTCTCAAGCTAAATTGGACGTAAAAAGTATACCGGAGTGGTTGCGTCGTTCGATCGGCAAAGCCAGTGAGCTTTCAACGGTGCAGCGCATTATTAAACAACGGGGAATTCACACGATTTGTGAGGAAGGTCGTTGCCCCAATCGTGGTGAGTGTTATGCCCAAAAAACGGCGACCTTTCTATTAATGGGGCCAACTTGTACCCGTGCCTGTGGGTTTTGCCAGGTGGATAAGGGACATGCGCCGATGCCGCTTGATCCCGATGAACCGACCAAAGTGGCAGAATCGGTAAAACTGTTAGGGTTACAGTATGTCGTCTTAACCTCGGTTGCGCGGGATGATTTACCGGATCAAGGCGCTAGTTGGTTCGTTGCGACGATGAATGCGATCCGGCAGGTAAATCCAGCCACCCAAGTTGAGGTATTGACTCCAGATTTTTGGGGCGGACGGGATCCAAATCCATCCCAGCCTTTAACTTCAGATGATCTCCAGCAGCAACGGGTGGCCACGATCGTTTCAGCTCATCCGGCCTGCTATAACCACAATATTGAAACGGTGCGACGACTCCAGGCTCCAGTCCGCCGGGGTGCGAAGTATGAACGATCGCTGCGAGTACTGGAACTGGTGAAGCAGCTTGATCCCACTCTCCCAACCAAATCGGGGCTAATGTTGGGACATGGGGAAACCGAAGCAGAAGTGGTAGAAACCTTGCAAGATCTGCGATCGGTTGGCTGCGATCGCGTCACGATCGGGCAATATTTGCGTCCGTCGTTGGAGCATTTACCCGTGCAGAAATATTGGACACCCGCCGAATTCGATCACCTGGGACAAATTGCCCGTGAACTAGGCTTTTCCCATGTGCGATCGGGGCCATTAGTGCGCAGTTCTTACCATGCTGGAGAAAGTAGCTGAAGGAAGTATTTCAGCTTATTAAGAATCGTCTGGCAAGCTAACAAAGGGGGAACGATCTTTGGTATTTCTTTAAGCAGTTGATACTTTAGGAGACCCTTTATGGCAACCCCTGGAAAAAAACCGACCTATACCTTCCGTGCTAGCTGGGCGATTCTACTTTTGGCAATTAACTTCTTCGTTGCCGCTATCTATGCTCATATCATCAATATTTAATTGACCGTAAATCTGGATCGTCGTTTTAGCCAGATCCCAAATTTCATGCAGGTAGGGGCGAACAGCGTTCGTCCCTCTTGTGTTTTATGCACACTACGCTAAAGCGTACCCTTAAATAGCCCTTGTGGTCGGAATAACAGCACGAGCACCATCATCACTAGAGCCACCCCAAGTTTGTACTCGGTTGGGAGCCAGTAGGTGCTGACTTCCTGCCCAATGCCAATCACTAATGCACCTGCGATCGCGCCATAGGGATTGCCAATTCCGCCCAGAATCACGGCGGCAAACATAGGCAGCAGCAAAAACCACCCCATATTTGGTCGGACGCCTTCGGTTAAGCCCAACATACTACCGCCTAAAGCGGTTAAGCCGCCAGCAATGACCCAAGTCCAAAGTACGACACGATCGACATCAATCCCAGATACTCTCGCCAAATCGAGGTCATCGGCAACGGCTCGCATGGCTTTGCCAATCTTGGTATTTTGCAGCAAATAGTGGAGGGCGGCGATCGCGGCAATCGCTAGCCCAATCACGACAATGTCGTAAAAGGGCAGACGTAGCCCCCCAAATTGCACCGCTTCTGCGACCGGCAAGTCATAACGTTGGTTGCTGCCACCCCAAAATAGAATGATGCCATTCCGAATAAACAGCGCTAACCCGATCGAAATAATGATCAGCGTCGTTGAAGTGGCCCGTTTAAACCGCATGGGTGACCAGATCAGCTTTTCACTCAGTAATACGCCTGCGATCGTGGCGGCACAACCTAACAGTACTGAGAGCCAGATGTTGATACCGATGCCATTGGCCAGTAGTGTCAGGTAAGCTCCCAACGTCATTAAATCACCGTGGGCAAAATTAGATAGCCGCAGAATCCCGTAAGTTAGGGTTAACCCAACGGCCGCTAAAGCGATAATGCTGCCGACCGCGATCCCATTCAGCAGCAGTTGAGTTAGGGCAATCACATCCATGAGGTGTAACGAGAGATGAAACAGTATAGGAAATAATCATCAATGATCAATGACCCGTGATCAATCATCATTGCCGACTAATTTCTCTTCACTGTCTATTATTCATTGTGATTTATTGTTAACTGTTGGTGGGCGGCTAGCGCGATCGCTTGAGGAAAAAGTCGATGTTCCTGCACCTGAATTCGAGCTTGTAAGGTTTCGGTCGTGTCGTCAGGTAGCACCGGAACCGCTGCTTGCAT
>DATNPU010000172.1:0-5992 GCA_036703105.1 Microcoleaceae cyanobacterium | reverse complement strand
ATCTCGATCGATTGGAGAATACGTTCATATTCAGCGAGATCGAGCGCTTTACACGCTTCATGAGTGCCATTGTCTGGCTTAAACTGCAAAACTGGAGAGAGCATCACCGGATTACCTTTGACTGGGATAAAGCTTTGAACTGAGCGTCTACCCTCATAGATTTCCTCATACATCTTGATGGTGCCTACAGCCGACTCCACTTGCCCAATTTGCTTTAATCGACGTGGCCCATCTTGAGAAGAATTAATTACAAAACAAGTCCCGTCATCTCCCTGATAGGAGATCGAATACCCCGCATCATCATCACCATTGGCTAATTTCACGTTATCTCCATCAGCACTTACTACTCGAAAGCCGGGTGGCAGAGCAGTTGGAGCCACGATCTGAATCGGTAATTTCGTTAATTTTGCTACTTGCGCTGGAGATAGTCCATGGCCTGTCTTGGTGCTAGGAGTTGATTGAGCCTCTACAGCCGGAGCTTCAGTAGGAGAAGCTTCAGTGGACTGTACCGGCAAGTTTGTCTGCGGTTGGTTACTACAACTGACGAGCATGATCAGAGCACCACTACTGAAAACTATTAGTTGTCGTGAGAGGAATTGTGGCATAGTGGCATGATTCCTTGAATTGCATCTATCGGATTTCAAATATAGATTTCTACAGATCGCGATCGCGGTTTCCCGGAAACCTATAAATTCGCCTTGCTGATATGGGAACACTGAAAAAGATCCCTTTTGTCTAGGATGCGAAATGAAGAAAAGCGTTTGGAAGAGCATATTCCTGTTATTGGCTCCGGCGGCAGCTTGTCAGATTGCGGTGTCACCACCAACGCAAGCTTCTACAGCACTCCCAATGACGATTAGCACCGGGGAGGGTATGTTCAGTCTGACTGTGCCTGATACCGACACCACCCGTCCAGCCTATGGCGGCAAACTGAGAGTTTATGATGTCCACATTGCCAAAATGTTTGAGGTGACGCACTTTATGTGTGCTTCTGGTCGGCTTTCTCCGGGTACGACCTGGTCTTACTCTGCGGGAGGTGGCTCGGTGAACATGGGCAACTTTACGATTAGCTGCCAATTAGCCAATGATATTGCGATCGCGTATGGTTTGGGTCAACCAGAGCAAACACCGATTTACTTTTCGTATGAGGAATCAGGGGGATCGTCTAGAACCATGAATGTCCCCATTTTAAATATTACAGGTGGAAAAATTGAGCAGTGGGTGCGCTTTGCCAACAGCTTTAAGCCGAGGTTTTAGGCTGTTAAACTGGTGCGGATGTGAGGATAGCACAGTTCCGAGGGGGCAGTCACAGCGATGGATCTCGAAAAACGGTTAGAACAGGTTTTAGATCGTTCCCAGTATGGAGTTGGTGATGCTAAGTCCTGGGACACACTACTCCGTGAAATCGATCGCGGTGAGTGTGTGATTACCTGGAGCGATGGCAAACCCATTCGTGAGGTTGAGTTAATTTGTATCCAGGTTCAAGGCGATGCCCGATCGCAGTTTTCCGATCGAAAACTGTTTGAAGCCTATCAAGAGTTCCGGGATGGCCGGCGGCGAGAACGTAACTTGTGGGGCGTCTCCGAAAAAATCCTACAAGGAGAAGTACCGGCCTTGGCTGCCAGACGGGCGCTGTGCGAAGAGTTGGGATTCTGCGATCGTGAACTGGAAGATATTGTGTTTGTCTTCCATCCCACCATTGACCAGGCAGAGAAAGAATCTCCTTCCTATCCAGGCTTGTGGAGCCGCTTTACTCGGCATCGAGCGATCGCATACTTACCCCAGCATCTTTGTCACGAACAGTATGTAGAACATCAAGTTGATAAAACAACCGTATTTGTGTGGCGATGAACGACTAAGTAGCGCGACTGGCCTCCCAACCTAAAAGCATCACCTTACGGTCTAGGCCCCATCGATACCCCCCTAGTTCCCCCGACTCCCGAATCACTCGATGACAGGGGATCAAGTAGGCAATGGGATTACTCCCGATCGCGTTCCCGATCGCTCTAGCGGCAGTGGGTCGCCCAACCGAGGTCGCCAGCCCTTGATAGGTAGTGATTCCAGCAAAAGGAATTTGCAACAATGCTCGCCAAACCTGAATTTGGAAATTAGTGCCTTTGATATGAAGAATTAAAGGAGCATGGTCAACGGCAGGAGTAAAGATACGATCGTGAATTGCTTCTGTCACTTGCTGATCACAAACAATGTCAGCATCGGGCCATACTATTCGTAAATAATGTGCAGCTATTGTTTCATCTGCATTATCCAAAAACTGTAAATTACAAATGCCACGAGTTGTTGTAGCAATTAAACAAGGCCCAAACGGTGTGGTGTGAATTCCATAGCGAATTTGCAATCCGGCGCCTCCCGCTTTAAATTCACCAGGCGACATAGCTTCTAGTTTGACAAACAAATCATGTAAGCGGCCTGGACTGGATAAGCCTGTTTCTATCGTTAAATCCAACAAGCTTTTCGTTTCGGTAATTTTTGCTTTGGCATATTCAACCGTGAGATATTGGGCAAAGCGCTTGGGACTAATTCCAGCCCAAGCTGTAAACAACCGCTGAAAGTGGTACTCGCTAAGATGGACGTGCTGAGCCAGAGTTTTCAGATCAGGTTGGCTTAAATGATGTTGCCGCATAAACGTGATCGCTTTAGCAATGCGCTCATAGGTTGTACTAGTGTCAGTGACATCTTCGATCGAGGAGTTCATGTGATCAGCCCAAGCTCACATCATCAATGTACCTCTCACTGTAGCGATTGTTGTGGGACAACACCACCCGTTTCTTGCGATTCATGATTGGCAGGAATTAGCCAATTTTGATGATTACAACTCGATCGGGAACTGATAGCTCCAGTTGATGATTACTGAGTTTGATTGTGGAACGTTTGAATGTGCCATCCAGTTCTAGTGTATAGAGAGTCGCACTGCGAATTGGTTGATTAAACTTCACGGTGACCGGCATGGCGGGCGGTTGAATCAATCGGGGCGGATTGCGGCTCGTGTCGTAACTAGAGACTTCATGCCAGAGGGCTAAATAGAAACTGCGATCGCGCTTTTGCAGTAACAAAGAATGGACATCTTGAGTGCGATCATAGTTGGTCACAACCCCCGAATTCGGCTCTCGGTAATTTTTAACTGGATGGGGGGTAATCTCATAAGCTAATTGACCAGGAGTAAAGGTGGCGCCGGGATCTTGCAGGAATTGAATGAGATTTTTCATCGCCACATAGGCAGGCTTGGGACTTAAATCTTGCCGCAATAACCCAAAATTGGCCTCTCGATTCGTGCGATCGCGATCCACAAATTCATCCACAAATTCATAGGCACAGGTACGGGGAATTCCTTTACTAAAAAATTCCAGAAACAATCGCGGTAAATACTTGACTTGAACTGCTTCTGAAATGCCACCTTTATAGGTAGAATAGCCCGTTTCAGTGGCAGCCATTGGTTTTGGTTGAAATGGAGTGCGATAAACATCAAATAAGTAAGGATGTTCGCCAATATGGATGGAAGGAAAATTACTATTCCAGTAGTATTTTTGAATCGTGTTGTAGTCGAAGGGTGTGTTGAAGGGATTGCCACCCGGATACGGATGAAAGTTACCCCAATCAACCACTGGAGCTAGGCTACCAGGAGCCAAAGGATTTGGTTTGCCAGCACCAGGGTCGTAGGTAACGCCTAAAGAAGGCCCGATCACCTTGAGCGATTGGGTAGCTGGATCGCGTTTGATCGCCGCATATAAATCTTTCTGAAAGGCTATTAATCCCTGCGGGAATCCTTGCCCTTTGTACTTTTTATTGAAGCGAGACGCATCCCAAAATAAATCGGCTTCATTGGGGCCTTCTACCGCGTCAATCTTAGCGCCAGCCGCATTACTCGTTTTAATTTGATTCACGATATCTTGGATGGTGCGATCGTTGCCATCCTTGTAGTTGGGAACATCCGCCACGATCGTCATACGAATATTCTGTTTGCCTAAATCCTGTGCCCGATCTTGATACAACCCATCTCGCACATGCTGAATACCAGATTGCACCAGTTTTTGTTTCACGTCTGGATAGCGTTGAGCATAGGGCGTATCTGTGTAACTCCAGTGGGTGGTGACACAAAGACTATCCACAAATTGATTGGCAGAACGGGCCGTAACGATCGTTTTAGACGATGGTTTATCGGCGATCGCCTGGGCGGTTAGCCCAATCAGGCATAGTAGGGAGATCGTCCATAGCGTTAGCCGTTTACGGTTTAGGCGCATGATTTTCTCTCAATAAATCGGTCTAGGTTAGCTGTTAGTCCTCTTCATTCTGCTAACCAACTCCAATTTTTTCCAGACCTGGTTCTGCAACTAACCCATCACCCACTGTCCCCGACCCATATTTTCTACGGCCGCAGGAGTGAATTCGATCGCTTGACCAGGTAACGGTTTTACACCCCGTGAGATTTGATGCAACCACCACAAATCATGGGTTTGAATCGCCCCAAATCCCGTTGCGCCCATCCAGGCATCTATACTTTCAGCCGCATAAGCTTGAATGTAAGGTTCTTCGAAGATTTGGGTCAGCCACTCGGTTTGGCGTAACATTTTTTGGTTGCCATCCAGTACCAATACTTCACCGCCGGTCGTTAGCAAGCGATAAGCTTCGCGCAAAATCAGTCTAGAAATAGTTGGTGGAGTTTCGTGAAATAGAAGTGATGCTGTGACTAAATCAAACGAGGTATCGGGTAAGCCAGTATGTTCTGCTAATCCGTGGCGCCAATGAATTTCCAGCCCCGCTTGGGTAGCTTTATATTCCGCCATTGCCAGCATGTAGGGCGATAAATCTAGCCCAATCACTTCAGCATCAGGAAATTTGCGTTTGAGCAAAAGCGTCGTGGAACCTGTGCCACACCCCAAGTCTAAAATGCGGCGGGGTATGGTTTTAATTGTGTCGAGTAAGCTCTGCCGGACTAAGGATTCACCAGGGGGCAAGGCGTATTGAGTAATGGCGTCGTAGGTGACAGCCGCATTGAGGTTGAGATACCCTTTGTTAATGCCATGAAAGTTTTGACTGCTGTAATAATCTGGATAAACCAAATTTGGATGACTCAAGCGGGTCGTAGCAGCATCCCAATCGATCGTGTCACGCAAGCGACGCAGTTCGGCCTCATTAATAAACCAACGGGAAACTGGAGCCAGGAAGCGCTCAAATAAGGTGTCTTTACGAACTGCCATAGAGAACGTTGAGTCAGTACAGAAATCGCGTGTCTGTCTCAGAGTGTAGTGAATTCCGGCAGATTTGGGGAACGGTGGAGCGGAAAATTCCCTATTCCTGTAATGAATCTGCCTTGACGGGTGATAAAGCACGATCGCTCTTAGCTTCTGGAGCTGGCTTCTTTTTCTTGAGCAACGGTAAAACGGTCAGCAAGGTGAGTGTTCCTAAAGCCAACGCAAACGGAATTCGATCGCCGCCTTGCAAAGCTTGTTTTCCGGTCACTCCTAACCAGTTGTAAGTGGCGTAGAGCGGGATTAATCCCAGAAATGTCCCGATCGTGTAGGTTTTCAGGTCAACAGGAGTCAGTCCAAATAGAAAATTGACCAGGCTAAAGGGGGAAAGCGGTGTAAACCGGACGAGCAGAATGTAAATCATCGGGTGTTCCCCGATCGCGTGATTAATCCGTCTTAGCCAGGAATTATGTTGGAACCGCTTTTCTGCCCACCGATGCAAGAGAATTCGGGCAATCAGAAAGGCCCCTACAGCGCCTAATGTGGCTCCCAATAAGGACCAGATTGTTCCCCAAATAAAGCCAAACACGGCTCCAGAAGCTACCGCCAACACATTTCCTGGAAACCCTAATGAAATAGAGATGGTGGATAACAGCACAAAAGCCGGAGCGCCATATACGCCTAGTCCATTAAAGGTATGCACCAAAAAGGTTTCATCAAATAGGACGCGGGCTGGGCTAAAGATACAAACGGCAACGAATGCCGCTATACCCAGCGCAGTATAAAAC
>DATNPU010000100.1:0-9495 GCA_036703105.1 Microcoleaceae cyanobacterium | reverse complement strand
GATCGCCGCGTTGACGTTTGGCTTCTGGTATTTCATTGGGACTCATCTCTGGCCCAACCTATTCATGGCCCATGGAGCAGAGATGACTGAGCATAGTCATAATCTCCTCCACCATTTCATCTCTAGTACCTATACAACTCATCCGTCTCCGCTCCTCTTAAGTCTCAAATTAGCGATCGCGGTTTTGGTGGTTGCCTGCCCCTGTGCCTTAGGTTTAGCGACACCAACAGCGATTCTGGTTGGTTCTGGCATTGGGGCGGAACGGGGTCTGTTAATCCGGGGCGGCGATATTCTGGAGCAAGTGCATCACCTGGATACCGTGATTCTGGATAAAACGGGCACATTAACCACTGGAACACCGCAGGTTACAGACTGTATTCCTTTGATTTCCCTATCGCCCTCCCGCCTACTCCAACTGGCTGCCACGGTTGAAAGCGGGACACGGCATCCTTTAGCGATCGCCATTCAGCAACAAGCGCAACAACAGCAATTAGCCCTGCTATCCGCCCAAGACTTTGTGACTCAGCCGGGAGCAGGGGTAATGGCAACGGTGGTAGAGGACATGGCAGAACTAAGATTGACACAGCCATTTCGGATTATATTAGGCACTCCGTCCTGGCTGGAGCAGCAAGGGATGGTAATCAGCGAGTCGGTGATGGCTCAGGCAACGCAGTTATTCCAGAAGGGCAAAACGGTTGTCTATTTAGGGTTAAGTTGTGAACAGGGGCAAGCATCGTTAGTTGCTGGCTTGATTGCTGTTACCGATACCCTCAGACCCGATGCAGCCAGTACGATCGCGACATTGCACCAAATGGGTTTAGAAGTGATGCTGTTGACTGGCGATCGCCGAGAGGTGGCAGATACGATCGCTCAACCGTTAGGTATTCGTCCAAGTCAGATTTTGGCAGAAGTGAAACCGGATCTGAAAGCCCGAACGATCGCCCAACTCCAGTCTCAAGGGCATCGGGTGGCGATGGTCGGGGATGGCATTAATGATGCCCCTGCATTGGCGCAGGCCGATGTGGGCATTGCCCTGCATTCAGGTACAGATGTGGCGATAGAAACGGCAGGCATTATTCTGATGCGCGATCGATTAACGGATGTGGTAGAAGCTATTCGGTTAGGGCAAGCAACATTTCGTAAAATTCGCCAAAATCTGTTTTGGGCCTTTGCTTACAATATTTTGGGGATTCCCCTAGCGGCTGGAATTTTATTGCCAACCATTGGTTTCTCGCTCAGTCCCGCCGCCGCAGGCGCTATGATGGCGTTTAGTTCTGTTAGTGTTGTTACCAGTTCCCTGTTGCTGTATTTGACTGTTCCACCATCAACGCCTTCGCGCTCCTCTCATCTATAACTGTATTGGAGTGGTTTGCGATCGACCGATTATCCTGAAGTGGCTAGTATCTCCATGTCTGTAGAATTAGCCTGGTTAGCTCCCCGAATACAGTTGCGCAACTGAACGTTCCATGTCCTCAGAACCCCAGCAAACTCACCTGCTAATTATTGAAGATGATAAGGGACGACGTGGATTCATTCTGGATGGTCCCAAATATTCCATTGGTCGTGATCCTAACTGCGACATTCGGTTAGTCTCCCAATTTGTCTCTCGCCGCCATGCCACGCTAGTTAAAAAAACGAACGAGGATGGTACTTACTATTACCGCATCGTTGACGGTAATCTCAAAGGGCAAAAAAGCTCAAATGGCCTACTAATCAACAGTCGCAAACGCTACAAACATAATCTTCAAGATCAGGATGAGGTGGTATTTGGCCCGAAAGTATCAGCCACCTATCGGTTGTTGAAACGGGATGCCATGCCCACCATTCCACCTGAACCTGATGAGTTTGACATTACCTTGATTAGCCCAAATATGGTGGGGTTTCCGGAGGATGAACCCCTAGATGATGATTTGCTAGAAGATGAACCGTTGGAGGATAGTGCGTTAGAAGATGAGCCGGTCGAGAATGAATCAGCCTGAGATTGGGGCTGAAGTCAGGCTGATTCAAGGGGCTAATATGGTTGCCTCTAGCGGGTTCAGCGTTTTTAATTCTAGAGAGACTTACCGAACGATGGCGATGCGCGATCGCTCTGGGAACAGGATAGAATAAGGGTCTTGCCGGACTACGTTTTTGAATGGGATGGCTGTGGCTTCACACAAATTCCTGCCAATATCTAGCTTTCTACCTGCCATTTGCTTGCGTTCTAGATCATGGCTTGAATTCAATTTCATCTCCGTTTGGCAAAATCTATCAGACCTTATTTTGCTAGTCGCCTACAATATTTGGGGAATTCTATTGATAGTTGGTGTTTCCTTGCCTACCTTTCGCATCCAATTCAATCCTGCCCTTATTTGCCAGAGAGTGGGGTTCAGTTTCCTCAAGGTTGTTATGGGTTTTTCCTGTCGGCTATCATCTCCAGCATCCACCTGAGGCATCTGAGTCGTATTATTCTCCTTGTTTAGCTACCTTGAACCGCAAAAATCGCTAGTTATAACGTTCAATGCCTTCAGAACCGCAGCAAAATCACCTATTAATTATTGAAGACGATAAAGGACGGCGTGAGTTTATCCTAGATGGACCTGTCTATTCGATTGGACGTGATCCCAAATGTGATATTCGACTGGTGTCCCAATTCGTTTCTCGTCGTCACGCGACCTTAGTACAATTACCGAACGATGACGGCACCTACTACTACCGAATTGTAGATGGCAATCTTAAAGGTAAGCCTAGTGCTAATGGCTTATTGATCAATGGTCGGAAGCTTCAGGCCCACGACTTACAGAATGAAGATGAAGTGGTGTTTGGGCCTCAAGTGCGAGCGATTTACTACTTGTTAAAACGAGATGCGATCGTCCCGCAACCCCCCGATGATTTTGATATCACATTAATTAGTCCGGGGATGGTTGGTGATCCGGAAGAATAGGGTTGGGTAATTGACCGTCAAGGCAAGGCAACAGTAGGTTTAGCCTCCTACTATTGCTTTAACTTACGGTAAAGTCAGCGCGATATTCCTGTCTAGCCAGCTACCGCTTCAATGAGCTTCCAATGTTGGCTGGTGGAAATAGCTTCGCTAACCTGGTTAAAGACTTGCCGACAATGGTTATCCACCTGAAGGGGCAACTCTTCATTTTTAATCACAAACTTCATCCGCACCTCCCGATCGGTAGCGGTCGTTTTGTCAATCAAAACTTCGACAACCACAAGCTGGTTAAAGGCAACGCGACCGGGGATTTCCCGCGCCATTAAGTAGTCCCCGGTCTCGTAAATCACATCGAAGTTGCAGGAGGCCAAAACTTCATTCAGCATTGGCTGAAGATTGTTTACAGAAACCGCAACCCTAAATAAACCAATGTAACGAGCCATGACTATTCCCGGACAAATGACATTCAGTTCAACATTGCCATGATACCGCTCAGCAAACACGACAAGGTTTTTCACAGTCTAGTGCATCGTGGCACATCTTGCTTGCGATTGGTAGCCAGACAAAAAAGTTCCCACTAGAGGGGACAATTGATCGAGGCTTGATGCATAAAGCCAGACACAAGCAATCATGAGGCGGGTATGCAAGGTCGGTTCATTGTTTTTGAGGGAGTAGAAGGTGGCGGCAAAACGACTCAACTCCAGCGAACGCGCGAGTGGCTGCAAGATAGCGGTTGGTTATCTCATTTACAAGCCAAGGGGTACGTGCGCCATCTGGAAGTCACCCGTGAACCGGGAGGAACAGAACTCGGTGTAGGATTACGCCAACTACTGCTGGAGCCACCGACTCAAGAAGTGATTCACGATCGCACTGAGCTGTTAATGTATGCCGCCGATCGTGCCCAACATGTCGAAGTTTACTTGCGTCCACAATTAGCCGCCGGAGATTTAATTCTTTGCGATCGGTATACCGATTCTACGATTGCCTATCAAGGCTACGGACGCGAACTTGATTTAGCGCTGATCCACCAACTCAACCAAATTGCCACCAATGGTTTGACTAGTGACCTGACCCTCTGGCTGGATTTAGATGCTAAGACTGGATTAGCTCGTACCCTGCAACGTGGCAAACGTGATCGCATGGAACAAGCAGACTTAGCCTTTCATCAACGTGTCCAACAGGGATTTGCTACCCTAGCGAAAACCTATCCCGATCGCATTGTTACTATTGATGCCAATCAGCCAGAAGAGCTAGTTGCTGCAAAAATCCGAATGGTTCTCGATCGCTACCTGACCCAATGGTACGGAGCTAGACAACTATAGAACTCCCCTACCTCTTTATCTTCCCCACCTTCCTGAACTCTCCTATCCCCGGATCGCTCACCTCTTGCCCATGTCCCCCTTCTCGCCCTTAATCGGACAACCCCAAGCCGTTGCTTTGCTGACCCAGGCCGTCACCAAACGTCGGATTGCACCAGCCTATTTATTTGCCGGAGCCGTTGGAGTTGGACGGAGTTTAGCGGCGCGCTGCTTTGTCGAACTGCTATTAAGCCAAGGAACCTCAGGTTCTCCGGAAGGGTTACACCAGCGGTTGAGCCATCATAACCACCCAGATTTATTGTGGGTAGAACCGACCTACTTGCATCAGGGCAAGCGATTGACGGCGGTAGAAGCAGAAGCGGCAGGAGTGAAACGGAAATCGCCTCCGATGATTCGGTTAGAGCAGGTCCGAGAAATTTCTCAATTCCTCTCCCGTCCACCGTTGGAAGCTCAGCGATCGATCGTGGTGCTGGATCAAGCTGAAACGATGGCAGAAGCGGCGGGGAATGGATTGCTGAAAACGTTAGAAGAACCAGGACAAGCGACGCTGATCTTAATTGCGCCTGGGGTCGAGTCGTTACTGCCAACGTTAGTCTCTCGCTGTCAAAAAATTCCGTTCTATCGTCTGTCCTCCGATGCTATGGCCCAGGTATTGCACCAGACTGGACAGGCCGAAATTTTACAGCAGCCCCAAATTCTACGATTAGCTCAGGGGAGTCCGGGCGCTGCGATCGCTCATTGGCAACAATTGCAGACCATTCCGGCAGAACTTTTGCAAGCTGTGGCTCAGCCGCCGCGATCAGCTCGGGACGCTTTGACCTTAGCGCGTCAGATTGCTAGCACGTTGGAATCAGATGCCCAAATCTGGCTGATAGATTATTTGCAGCAGTACTACTGGCAGGCTTTGCCAACTACGCCTACGACCCAAGTGATCGTGCAGCAGTTAGAGAAAGCTCGCCAATACTTACGACAATTTGTGCAGCCTCGACTGACGTGGGAAGTGACGTTGCTGAATATGGTGCAATCCTAGGATGTGCTTTATAAAGTGCTGAGTGCTGAGTGCTAAGTGCTGAGAATATAGTAATTATTCAGTTCTTAGCACTGCCTCAACCGGAGCTTGAGGGGGTTAAAGCAGAGCCTAGTAGCCGTAAACGGTGGGATAAACTTCGATCGCTGGATAACGAATGACTGAGCGACCAGAGCCATAGTAGGGAGCCGCTCGATACACTGCCGGACGCTGAGGTGAAACGATCGTCGGATTGACCAGGGTAGAGTTTTTAATCTGACTATTAATAATCGTCGGATTGACTAGCACAGAATTATTGATCGATCTACCATACCCACCCGGATAAGCATTGGGATAGCCCACAGGGTAGGGAACTGGATAACCTCCGGGGTACCTGACTGGGTAGCCTGTGACTACGGGAGTGCTAACCGAAAAACTGGCTCCCTCTGGCCCAATGGTCACTGCACTAACTGAGCCATAAACTGGGCCACTGTAGATGGGCGCACCATAATAACCCACACCAGGAGTGATCGAGTAACTAACCCCGGATGTATGCCGCTCGATCTGTTGTGCTTCTACAGGCTTCATTTCCTGGGCAAGGGTAGGAATGACGCCAATGGTTACAGCGGCCGCGCCTAACAAGGTAGCAACAGGTAGTAGGTAAGATGATTGCCAAGGTCGATGAAGTTTAGACATACGAGGTGACCTACAAAGGAGAACAATGATGGGGGTAGATGACGGCCTCGGTCTGATAAGTTGTGATTAAAACACTGACCCTACTTCTACCATAGCCTGTTCCCAGTCTGGTGGTGTAACGTAGCTGTTAACATCGATCGTCGCAATAGTTCTATCGTGAGTTCAGAGAATTCCAACACGGTGCAAACCGAATATCAGGCTGGAAAAGCCGCCTTTGAACGGGGAGACTATCGTAAGTCCGTTCAACATTTAGAGGCCGCAGTAGCTCTCGTGGGGATGAATACTGCTCTAGGCGGAGAAATTCAAATCTGGTTGGTGACAGCTTATGAGGCAGCGGGCAAACAATCCGAAGCGATCGCACTCTGTAAGCAAATCACTCGCCATCCTGATTTGAAAACTCGGAAACAAAGTCGGCGGCTCCTGTATATCCTGGAGGCCCCGAAGCTCAAAACTCGGCCTGAGTGGGTGACGCAAATTCCAGACTTGAGTGGATTGAGCGATAGTGCAGTGCGCGATCGTAAAGGATCGACTGCTATTTCCACCAAGTCAACTGAAAAACCTGCTTTTCAGTTAGAGCCAGAAGATCTCAGTCAGGTAAATACGCAGGATAATCGCTTTATCTGGTTTGCGCTGTTGGCTGCTTTGCTGATTATTGGCGGATTAGTCTGGCTGATGTAAGCGAACTAGTCTAGAGATTGGAAATTAAGTAATTTGTAATTTGTATGCCATCCTCCTTCCCCCATCCTTGGCTCCGTTGGCTGTTTCAGTGGCGCATTGGCTTAGTGCTTCTACTGGCTCCCTTGCTGCTGACTGGCTGTGTAGACTACGGCATCAATATCCGCTTCCACCATCCGAATCGCGGTGAAATTGTTCAGCATATCCAGTTAGGCGAGCGCTTAAGTAGTTTAGGTGGGGTGGCCATTCAAGAATGGCTTCAGACGATCGAGCAACGGAGTAGATCGCTGGGTGGCCATGTGAAACGGTTATCGGATCAGGAAATGCTGGTGCAGATTCCGTTTGGCAGCAGTGATGAACTGGAAACTAAATTTAATCAGTTCTTTCATCCTACGGATGCTCAGGGACAATCGGCGGTTGAGCGCACAACGCTACCCGAAATTGACTCTCATCTCACCGTCAGCCATAGTAACTTCCTGCTAGTGGAACGCGATCATCTAGCCTATGACCTGGATGTGCGATCGCTAGGCGTGACCTCGGCAGAAGGGAATGTCTTGGTCAGCCCGACTTCCTTAATCGATTTAGAGTTCAGGCTGAATACACCTTGGGGCGCTCAAAGCGCGATCTCGACCGATACCCTGCCTCCGATCGCCTCTCCGGATGGGACTAACATGCTCTGGCGGCTGGTTCCCGGTGACAAAAACCACTTGGAAGCGACCTTTTGGATGCCTAACTGGTTAGGCATTGGTACTGTCATAATTCTGCTGCTGGTCGGCCTTGGAATGTATCTCAAGTCCTCCCGTCGCGCTAAGAAAGCATTAGTCACGCCTGGTTAACTGTCATTTACTCACTACGCGATCGCAACAGGGTCTACGATGAACCGTTCACCCAATCTACAACGCCTGCTGATCATTGGTTTGAGCGGACCAATCATCGCCCTCAATCTCTGGCTCCTGAGTCAGATCTATCGCTACTTTGAGAATTTAATTACTGTTCTGGTGGCCTCAGCGCTACTGGCGTTGTTACTTAACTACCCGGTGCGGTTGTTTGAGCGAACTGGGTTACCCCGTACCCGAGCTGTGATTGTGGTTTTGTTCCTCACTCTCACCCTCTTGCTGTTCTTAGGGGTGACGTTGCTGCCAAGTGTGATAGATCAAACGGGGCAAGTGCTCCAAAAAATTCCAGCCTGGTTAGAGGCCAGCCGCCAAAATCTGGAAGCATTTGATAATTTCGCTAAGCAACGTAACCTACCGCTGGACTTGAGGGGATTTAGTGGGCGTATCAATAACCAGATTGAACAGCAACTCCCAACCTTACCTAGCCAAGCGTTGGTATTAGCGTTAGGCACATTGGGCGGTCTGCTGAATGTCATTCTGATCTTAGTGTTAGCCTTCTACATGCTGGTCTACGGCGATCGCCTGTGGAATGGCTTGATCAATCTCCTGCCCGCCCAATATGGCATTCCGTTTAGCCGCTCCCTCTGGTTGAATTTTCATAACTTTTTCATCAGTCAGCTTCTGCTAGCTCTGTTTGTGACAGCCGTATTGATCCCTATGTTTCTGGCTTTACGGGTGCCCTATGCGCTCTTGTTCGCGATCGTCATTGGTGTATCCGAACTGATTCCGTTTATTGGGGCGGCTTTAGGGATTACTCTAGTCACGATCCTGGTGATGTTTCAGAATGTGGGGTTGGCGTTCTGGGTGTTTGTGCTGGCTACGGGAGTACATCAGGTTCGTGATAATGTGCTAGCTCCCAAGATGATGGGCAGTTTTACCGGACTTAACCCGATCTGGATTTTCGTGGCCCTGTTGACTGGTCTTCAGGTGGCTGGATTTTTAGGAGTTGTGATTGCCGTTCCGATCGCAGGCACGATTAAAACGACTCTGGATATTGTGCGGGGGGTGAATCAGTTGGATGAGGAACGGTGGGAAGAGGATGAGGACTTAATTGGGTGAGGGAGATGGGAGTGATGAGGAGTAACGATTGTTGAAGTTTAATGTCACCCGGCTCTAAAGGGTCTGAATACCCGACAATAGCTATAATAAACTGCTGCTTGCTGGTGGCTGACGGTTGAATTTATAGATAATGGCTGACATATGAAACAAATTAACTTCTTGATCCTGTTTGTGATTTGTTTAGCATTGGTCATGTTTGCGATTCAGAATGACCAACCAACCTTGATCCGAGTGGTGAAGGATGTCCAAGTGGAAGCGCCGCTGTCCGTAGAGCTAATGTTGGCAATGGGCACAGGAGCGGTGTTGGCTTGGGTGTTTAGTGTTTGGAGCCAGGTTCAGAATGCGCTGGCAATGCGGAAGGAGCTAAAGGCGAGAGATAAGCGGATTCAAGAGTTGGAGGAAAGCTTGCAGCGGTTTGAGGCCGAGTTGCAACAACAGCCGCAGCCGCTGCTATCTGCGGCCTCAGATTTGGCACCCACGACGGATGCAGAACTGGTGACTCAATAAGCGATCGCACTGAGAATATGTGGCGATCGGATATAAATCAGCTAGGATCCAGGCATGTCAGCTGTTGATCTAATTACTCCACTCAATCCCTGGAGCCTGTGGGTTCCTATAGGGCTGCTGTTGCTAATTGTGTTAGCAGCGATTTATTTTGTCCGGCTTACTTATCGATAGGTGGCCTCACGATGACGGCTTCTTTAGCACAGGACGCGATCGCGCTGCTGATTGATTTGGCAGAACGGGGAGAGATTGATCCCTGGGATGTCAAAGTGATTGACGTGATTGATCGGTTTTTGACTGAGTTGGCTCCAGCCTTAAATGGCCGGGAAGCTTATGATAAAAGTCTGTCCCAGTCTGGGCAGGCCTTTTTGTATGCGTCAATGCTGGTACTGCTGAAAGCAGACAGCTTAGTACAGGCGG
>DATNPU010000097.1:0-5437 GCA_036703105.1 Microcoleaceae cyanobacterium | reverse complement strand
CTCACATTGTTTATGTCTCAATCGTTGGAGTCGATCGCAATCCCTACCCTTACTACGCAATGAAGCTTGAAGTTGAACAAATGATTGAACAGGCTGCAATTCCCTGGAGCATCCTCAGAGCGACGCAGTTTCATGAGTTTATTCTGACGCTGATTCAAGCTCTCGATCGCCTTCCTGTCATGCTCATACCTAAAGGTTTCTTGCTCCAACCTATTCAAGCGAGTGAAGTTGCCGATCGCCTGGTGGAACTGGCTCTTGCCGCACCTGCTGGGCGAGTCAGCGACATGGGTGGACCCGAAATTCGGACAGCAGCCGAGCTGGCTAGAGCGTATTTCAAAGCAACTGGACGGAGACGGAGCGTTGTAGAAGTTCCCATTCCTGGCAAAATCGCACAAGCCTTTCGTACAGGAGCGCAACTCTGCCCCGACCAAAAGTATGGCAAAGTTGGCTGGGAATTGTTTTTGAGCCAACTATCCAAAAAGAATAATCAGGAAAGGCAAAGTATTTCACCGAATTAGAGGAAATGTCATGAACGAGCTTGTGTTTAAGTCTGTTGTTGACATGGCTCAAATGATTCGCGATCGCCAAATTTCTGCGGTCGAACTTTTGGACGCGCATCTGGAACAAATTGCGCAACACAACTCGAAACTGAATGCCATCTGCATCCTTGATGAGGAAAATGCCCGACCTAGAGCGAAGCAGGCAGATGAGGCGCTTGCAAAAGGGGAAGATTGGGGCGCATTACATGGCGTTCCGGTCACGATCAAAGACATTTTTGAAACGGCTGGACTCCGTACAACCGCAGGCTATATTCCCCTTAAAGATTACATCCCCCAGCAGGATGCAACAGTCGTTGCCAGACTGAGAGCCGCAGGAGCGATTATCCTGGGAAAAACCAACATGGCAGAACTCGCCGCCGATTACCAGAGTATCAATTCTCTGTTTCCGCCAGTCAACAATCCCTGGAATTTAGCCTACACACCTGGAGGAAGTTCAGGGGGCAGTGCCGCCGCGATCGCAACGGGACTTTCCCCCCTCGATCTGGGCAATGATTTTGGCGGGTCTGTGCGTCAACCCGCTCACTTTTGTGGTGTTTATGGACTTAAATCCACCGATCGCCGCATTTCTACCGCAGGCATGATTCCTGAAGTTCCGGGTATGCCATTGTGTGTTCGCCAGATGATGACCGTTGGATGTTTTGCGCGATCCTTAGCAGACATTCGACTTTGCTTTTCGCTGATTGCAGGAGCAGATGTGCGCCGTCCAGATGTTCCTCCAGTTCCCCTGGATACGCCTTCAGGCAAAGCATGGTCTGATCTCAAGATTGCCTGGATTGATGAGTGGAGCGAAGTTCCAATTGCCTCTGATATCCGAATCGTCATGCAGAAAACGGCTCAAACATTGGCGAATACAGGTGCTAAGGTAGAACGTTGGCTTCCCCCAGGCTTTGACACCTCAAAGATGTTGAATCTGTACATGCGAGTTGCAGTCTATAACAACACCTATGCTCAACCGAGAGATCGCTACAACATCCAACGTAGTTTAGGCTTAATTGCTCGTACGGCCACTCAAGGTGACAAGAAACTCAGACAATTAGGCGACTTCAGCCGCTTTCTTCCAGAGCTACTCAATCCCAGTTTGAAGGGATATTTTGAAATGCTGACAGAGCGCGATCGCTTCATTGCTCAACTGGATACGGCATTGGAGTCATGGGATGTTTGGTTAGTACCCGTGGCTGCAACCGCTGCATTTACCCATCGTCCTGCCTGGAGTGCAGTTGAGGTTGATGGCAGAGCTTACCCGTATGGCCTTGCCAATGGAGCGTACACCATGCCGTTTAATTTGAGTGGGCATCCAGTCATCGTCCTTCCCATTGGGCAGACGCAAAATGGACTACCGATTGGCATTCAGATTGTGGGCAAGCGGTGGAGAGAGATGGAATTAATTGCGATCGCTCAACAGCTTGATCAGGTCATTGGCACACTTCAACATCCTCCAGGTTACTGAACGTATGAACAGCAAATTCGATCAACATTTAATGCGGGGTAGTTGGCTTCAGTGGAGTTTATGGCTCCTAGCAGTTGTTCCTCTATTCATTGGCTTCTGGGCTTTCTTTTCTCCCTACCACTTCTATGAAATCTTTCCTTTCCCTGGTAGACATCGGATTTCAATCTTAGGTCCCTACAACGAACACCTGATTCGGGACTATGGTGCAAATAATCTTGGCTTTGGGGTACTGCTGACTGCGGCAGCGGTTCTACTTGAACGGCAATTAATTCAGGTTGCGTTGGTCAGTTGGCTTGCCTTCGCAGTGCCGCCCTTCATCTTTCACCTGACGCAAACTCACCATTTCTCACTATTCAATAATGTGACACAGCTTAGCTCTCTAGGCTTTGTGGCGTTGCTCCCGATCGTGTTGCTCTTCTTCGTGACAACGCAAAAGAGATGAATTTCTAGAATTGAAGAATGCTTGCTGCATGTCTCACGGAAGCCACTCAACTTCCTTTATCCTGCGATCTCCCGGCTTATTTTTGAAGAGGTCTAGTGGTTGGTCAAGATGCGCTTGCATATCGTCATTGGCTTGTTTGACCAAGCGCGATCGCCAATTTTTGTGAACTTGCGATTTTGGGATATTCACGTTGCCAATTTACCTCTATTATTTCTCGAAGGGGAATTTTCTGGATTGAGTGGAATCAGGTGAAGCCCCATGTCTGAACAATCGTGCTGATCGATCCGCATCAGGATGCCAGCAACGGTGTCGATGTGATTGCGCATCTGCGTATGACGGTGATGTTTTAGTTGTTTGTCTGAGGGGATCAAGAGTAGACATGAAATTCTTCCTGATTGCAATGCCGGGAAAACGCTGGATGAGCAGAGGATTAGGGCTGCTCATTGTCCTGATTTTGGTGCTGGTTTTTGGTAGCCGGAGCTGGATGCCATTCGCTGTCGCTCAGTCGAAGCCAGTGCGTCCCCATATCCTCTACATCATGTCGGATGATCAGGGTTGGAAAGATGTGGGCTTCCACGGTTCCGATATTAAAACCCCCAATCTCGATCGTCTGGCGCAGACCGGAGCGCGGTTGGAGCAATACTACGCTCATCCCATGTGTACCCCATCAAGGGCAGCCTTGCTAACGGGACGATATCCCCATCGGTATGGTCTGCAAACGGCCGTGATTCCCTCCGCCGGGACTTATGGTTTAGCCACCGATGAGTGGTTGTTGCCTCAGGCTTTAAAAGAAGTGGGCTACAAGACGGCGATCGTCGGCAAATGGCATCTTGGCCATGCCGATCGTAAATACTGGCCTCGGCAACGAGGATTTGATTATCAATACGGGCCGATTCTGGGCGAAATTGACTACTTTACGCACTCGGCTCATGGAACAGTGGATTGGTATCGCAACAATCAGATCGTCAAGGAAGAGGGCTATGTTACCTCTTTATTGGGTCAAGATGCCGCCCAGCTGATTCAGTCGCATGATCCCAACACGCCTCTGTTTATGTACCTGGCGTTTACCGCACCCCATGCCCCTTATCAAGCACCACCAGAGTATCTCGATCGCTACAAATCCATCTCCGATCCCAACCGTCGGGCTTATGCAGCGATGATTACGGCAATGGATGACCAGATCGGACAGGTATTAGCCGCTCTAGACAAACGGGGGATGCGGGACAATACCCTGGTTGTGTTTCAGAGTGACAATGGTGGCCCGCGATCGGCGAAGGTCACAGGCGAAGTCGATACCTCTGGCGGCACGATTCCGGCTGACAATGGCCCTTTCCGGGACGGAAAAGCCTCCCTCTTTGAAGGCGGCACTCATGTGGTGGCCCTGGCTAACTGGCCAAAGTACATCAAACCTGGCTCTGTGGTTAACCAACCAATGCACATTGTCGATTGGTATCCAACCCTGACTAGTCTGGCTGGTGCCAAGTCTAACCCCAGTAAACCCCTGGATGGATTAAACGTTTGGCCCGCGCTGATGGGCGGAAAGATTGCCATTCGCAACGAAATTGTCTATGGGATCGAGCCATTTCGGGCGGCTCTGCGGCAAGGCGATTGGAAACTGGTGTGGCGAGTGATTCTACCGTCTCAGGTACAACTGTTCAACCTGGCAAAAGACCCTTCCGAGCAGACTAACCTGGCCGATCAGCAACCGGAGCGGGTAGCAAAGCTGAAACAGCAAATTGAGGAAATGTCTCGTGAAGCGGTTCCTCCGCTATTTATTAAAGAAGCCGCTGGTGCAGCCAAGAACGTCATTTTTTCGTCAGTGGCGACACCTGCTGAGGCAGAGGACGTTAGAAATCAACCCTGAGGCGACATCGTGTGATAACCCGTCTTTATCCTTGCTTGAGATGAGTAGCCAGCTCTGATTTTACCTTTACAGACCAGTTAAGGATTACTGCTCGGGCTGAAAGGTACAACAACACACCATTACACAGATGTCAAAGAAAGTGAGTTTCAATGGACACGTGAGGACAAATACTCTGATCCAGAGTGCGGAAAGTCAGCGCTAGCAAGAAGACTCCTGATGCTGCTAACAGAATCCAGGGTTCCCGTTGCTGCTGATAATGGTATATGCCTAGCCCGAACAGAGTTAACCATGCAGGGGCATAGGACAGCGACCCATTCAGAAGCTGGGGAAACTGTTGGCTGAGCTGACTCGCTAGTAAAAATCCAACCACCAATGCCCCGACATATTAATATTTCAGCCTCATAACCTGACGGCTATAAAGCCACAAAAATGTAAGCTGAAACAGCCCGATCGGAATCACATCTAGTAAATTGGCCCACTGAGTCGCAAAGGTATGAAATAGAGCACTACCAATGCCAATACTGATGGCTAAAGTCATCAAGATCCAAATACCAGTGGGTATTTTGGGTTGTTGTCGAGCTAATCGCCAGATTGCCCATGCCGCCATTAGAAAAGCCACATTAGATAATGCGTTCAGCGGCTCTGCCCATAACCCAGGTGTCACTCGTTCACAATAAATGTCGATGTAGTCATTCATCATTGGGTAATGCGATCGCGCTATTGCAAATGACGATGAAAAAAGGTGGTGACTCGACGCATATAAGCTTGGGGATTAATCGCATAACTGCCAGCATGAGTAGGAGCCGTTGTCTGCCAATATTCGGCTGGAGGGGCGGCGCGGGTTAATTGCTGGGCTTGTTCTACGGGAGTAAACGGATCTGCCACACTATGAATAATCAGTATAGATCGGGGGACGATGCGTTTCACCTGATTCACTGGCTGCGATGAAGTGAGATCGTACCCGGTATACCAGCTGCCAAACATCATGGTGGTGGGGAGAAGTTTAAGCACGTTTGACTAAGGCATCGCCAGATTGTGGATCAAACCAGTGAATTACAGTAGTCGGTAGAGTTAAGGACAGTTCAGACTGGGGAGCGCTGTGCGGCGGTAGGAGCGATCGCAGG
>DATNPU010000096.1:0-9195 GCA_036703105.1 Microcoleaceae cyanobacterium | reverse complement strand
GCGGTGGTTTCAGGTTGACCACTACAGTTAATAAACTGAGGAACAACGGCTGGGGATTGCTGGGCCACTAATTCGATCGTGCCATCCACATGACGCTGCCAGCCTGTTGCTTCAACGATGACGGTTGGTGGCATGGGTGCTTGCACTACGGTATTTCCAGGCTGGCGATAGGCCGACAAATCTCGGAGATCATTCCAGGTGCGATCGTTCGTCACCTGCTGAGTGGGATTCTGGGGAACGCCACCCCGACCGGTGGCCACGAATCGACTGCTCTGCCCATTTGAACAACCCGTCGCAATTTCTTGAGAGGGATCGGCCAGATTACCAGGCAGTTGGACTAATCCGAAGCTAGGGTCAATATCGATCGTGTTAACTTGCACAGTACCATTCACTCCAAATTGAGAACTGGCGGTGATGTCATTATCTGGAGTGAGTTGAGACCGAAACTGTAGACCCAATAACGACTGAGTCGTGATCTGAATATTTCCGCCCCGACCTTGAAAAGCATTCGCAATAATGTCACTGTTCTCGACGCCAACAATCATAGGTGCGGTGATGGTAATATTACCTCCATTTCCTCTGCCACCCGATGTTGCACTAATTAAGCTATTGTGGCGAAGTAGCATCAGATCTCTGACCTGTAACGTCAGATCACCACTTTCTCCTAAGGCCGTTTGAGCTTGAATACTCCCTTGCCGATCGAGGAAAAGTCGGTTGGTCACAATTTGGATCTTGCCACCATTGCCTGTCCCTTGATTGGTCACACTGACGGTTCCGCCATTCGTTAGGGTGAGGTCGGGGGTCGTGATCTTCACAGTACCGGCATTTGCGGATAGGAGATTTGGTAAGCCAAATGCTTGCCGAATCAGTGGCCCTGGATCAATCACAGCAGAGTTAATACTGCTATTGTTATCCACACTGCGTCCACTAATTAGAATTGATTCTGTAGCATTGACGTTGACATTGCCAGCTTCACCAATCAACCACGATGTCGTCGCGATCGCGCCCCCATTCAGAACTTGCAACCGGGCTGTATCCAGAGTCAAGGTCTGGACATTGCCTGTGCCATAGGTAATAGCACTAATGTTGCTATAGAGCCCCGCGAAATTGGCTCCAGCAATGGTTGTGTCGGTGCTGCGAACCGTGACTTGTCCGGTGGAGCCAGCCGCAAACGCCACGGAAGAGACTCCGGCTCCTCCAGAAACTAATAGGCTATTACTGGTGATAGAGAGATTACCTGCGGCTCTGCTACTGCGGGAACTTGTCGTGAGGGATGTCACCCCTGTAGGGTTGATGCTCGAGGAACCCAAGACTTCTACAACATCTGCTGTAATCCGAACATCGCCACTAGAGGCAAATCTATAGGCAGTAGTGTTAATTCCTGCACCTTGAGCCAGGGTTAAGCGGGGAGCGATGATCTGAATAGCTGACCCTGTGCCAATATTCAATGCTTCTGACCGAATACCGGAGGTGATTGACGCATTAGGTGCTGCACCCACCACCTCGATCGCGTCTGAAGCCTGCAAAAGCATTTCACCACCAGGCAGGCTTCCCAGATTACTGGATAGCACCAGTGACCCATCACTCAATTGAATGCGTCGTCCTTGTAGCTGCATTGACCCGGCATTGAATGCCCCTACACTAGGCAATGCTCCTACAGTCAGCAAGGATTTCTGAGTCAGTTGAATGTCGCCAAACCGTTGACCGTTCTCGTACCCCAATTGATAGCCCTGAGAGATTGGAGTTAAGCTGACCAGACCAGAGGCGCTTAAACTCCCCAGTTCAATCCGACCTTGGGGGGCGTTCAGCGTAGCCCCAGTCAGAGTCAGGTTGCCCCCAACCAGTGCCAGACTATTACCGGGCTGTACCCTCAGTTCGGCAGCACTCGGATTCCGAATCAAAGGGGCCAGGATAGTATCGGAGGTGACAGCATGACCTGTTCCTTGGACCTCGATCGCCGCTGGATTACTCCCCATTTGCAACCCGATCGGGACGCTAATTGTCAATAAAGGGGGGGTAGCCGCATTATTGGCACCAAATTCTACGCCATCAGCAAACCGGATACTGGTTGCGGTGGTAGCGATGAAGGAACCACCGATGTTTAACTGGGCATTGGGACCAAACAGAATGCCACTTGGGTTAAGCAGAAATAAATTGGCATGACCATTGGCACGAATTAAGCCATCAATGTTAGAAATGCTACCGCCAGTTACCCGGCCAATGATGTTCTGTATATCAGCAGCATTATTGAAGAGTGCTGAACCACCGGTGGGAACAGAAAACTGGTGAAAGCTATGGAAAAGGTTATTGCCAACTCGATCGCCATTGCTGATCGTAAAGTCATTTCCAGTTTGGGAGACTGTGGTGGAGAGTGTACCATCGGGAGTAATCTGGGCAACGGTAGGAGCAGCTATCCCGATCGAGGCCACGCATAAGGTTAAGCAAATTTGGCACATAGCCAGGGCTTTGAGCATCGGGGTCATCCTCGATAGGGGCTGAAGGCGTGAATTGACTCGTCGCAAAGTCTCGGCATCCGGACACACTATGGCTGTATTTTGATTAGTTTAGATTTCCCAAAATGGTTTCATTCAGCCCGCTGATCTACCGTGGCTTGATCTAGCTTATGGCTGTAAAGCGGTGGTTTCAGGTTGACCACTACAGTTAATAAACTGAGGAACAACGGCTGGGGATTGCTGGGTGACTAATTCGATCGAGCCATCCGCATGATGCTGCCAGCCTGTCGCTTCAACAATGACGGTTGGTGGTGGCATAGGTGCTTGTACGACAGTGCTGCCGGGCTGGCGATAGGCCGACAAATCCCGGAGATCATTCCAGGTGCGATCGTTCATCACTTGCTGAGTGGGATTCTGGGGGACACCGCCCCGACCGGTGGCCACGAATCGGCTGCTCTGCCCATTTGAGCAGCCCGTCGCAATTTCTTGAGAGGGATCAGCCAAGTTGCTAGGCAGTTGGACTAACCCGGAGCTAGGGTCAACATCGATCGTATTGATCTGAACTGAACCATTCACGCCGAATTGAGAGCTAGCCGTAATATCGCTGTTAGGAGTCAATTGTGGTTGATACTTTAAGCCAAAGATCCCTTGAGTCGTGATTTGGATGTTACCGCCACTTCCCAAAACCGCGTTTGCCACAATATCGCTGTTCTCTTGCAGAACCGCTACAATGAAACCCGCTTGAATCGTAATGTTGCCGCCCGTAGAAGCACCCCGAGCATTCGTCGTGATATTGCTGCCATGTCGTAGTAGTAACAGATCTTTGGCTTGCAGTTGAATATTTCCTTGACTACCCCCATTCACTTCTGCCCGTAAGCTCGCTCGCTGATCGAGAAACACCTTGCGAGCACTGATATTCAGGTTGCCAGCATCGCCGCTCCCCGAGTTACTGACTGTCAATTCAGCGCCATTCCGTACCTGAACGGTATCGGCGGTAACATTCACCGAACCGGCAGCGAAGCGACTGGCAGAGGAGGCCGAGATACTGCTAGGAAGTTGGCTCCCATTGGGCAGCGGATGACTACCCTCAACATCAATTTGATTCACCTGTACGGTGACATTACCGGCGGAACCCTGACCTAAACTGGATGAGGTAATTTGGCCACCATTAAAGACCCGCAGCCGATCGCCACGCAAGGTAATATTGCCCCCCTGACCGATCGCACCTTCGGCAACAGAAACGGTGATGCCACTAACCGTGTTACTAATGCTGTCGATCTGTGGATCACTCACCGATGTTTCGGTGGCTCGAATATTGATGTTGCCTGCCGCCCCATACCCAGATAGGGCACTGGAGATCGCCCCTCCGTTGGAGATCGCAAGATTGCCCGTATCGATCGTAATGTTGCCGCTCTGACCTTGCGTACCGGGTTGGATGGAAGTAATCACAGCCGCCGTTAGACCAGACGGGATGACACCCTCGATTTCTAGGCGCTCAGTTGCTCGGATGGCAATATCGCCAGCCTTGCCGCTGGTAAAGATCATTTCAGGGTTAGAGAACCCAAAGCTCCCGATTAAATCAGTGCTAATCCGTCCACCACGCAGTAATCTGACGCGATCGGCATCAATGGTAATTTTGCCACTTTCATTGTTGTAACCTCCCGAGACTAGGGTGGTAATGGCACTGGGAGATTGGATACCAGTAAAGGCATTCACAAATGGACTGTAGCCAATCACCTCGATATCAGCGGCTCGAACAGTGATATCACCACTTTTAGAATTGTTAATTGGAATCAGTTGAAAGGTTACAGGGTCAAACGCATAACTGATCAGCGATTGTAACCAGGCAGCATTGGTAATCCGGAGTCGCCCGGTTTCGATCGTGATATCGCCCGCTTTCGCATTGCTGCCTGTGACACTGGTATAAATGCCAGGTGTAAAGTAGTTTTGTGGATCAGAGATGCCTAATAAATCGACAAACTCAGTCGTTTTAACGTTAATGCCTTTGCCTTGCCCAAATGCACCTGTAGTCGAAGCAATACCGGAACCGTCTGCCAGAGTGAGTCCTCGCCCCCGAATATTGATTGCCCCACCCGTCGCGCCACTGGTGTCTAGATAGGAGGATTGGCGGAGGGTAATGGTGCCCCAGTCAGCCGTTGCCATTGGACTCGTTAATTGCCAACCGGTTTGCGGATCAAGGGTAACTTCGGCATTACGGACTGCCCATAAATCCAGCCGCCCGTCGGGTACGAATAAGCTAGTGCCATTGAAGTTAAGGTCACTGCCAATCAAGGCGACACTTTTGGCGAAAAAGAGTTGGGGTGGACGCAGAAAAAAATTAGGAGCGGGGGTGCCTTGCATTTGAATTGCCCCAGCATTCGCGCCCAATTGCAACCCGATCGGCGTACTGATGGTCAGGAGCGGTGTAGAGGTTGAATCGGTGGTATTGAAGCGAGTGCCATCAGCAAAGAGCACATTGTTGGCCGTGCTCGCTACAAAGGAACCACCTACAAATACAGAAGCGTTGGGACCGAAGATAATGCCAGCTGGATTAATTAAAAATAAATTCGCTAGTCCATTAGCTCTAATCAAACCATCTATAGTAGAAATGCTGCCGCCGGTGACTCGGCTAATAATGTTCTGCACATCAGGAGCATTATTGAAGAATGCTGCACCACCGGTGGGCACAGAAAATTGGCTAAAGCTATGAAATAAGTTATTACCGGCTCGATCGCCATTTGTAATGATAAAATTATTGCCAAATTGGGAGACTGTGGTTGAAAGTGTGCCATCTGAGGTGATTTGAGCATCGGCAGGACTCTTGCCAACCAGGCTGGTCAGTAAAGTAATGATGATGCCGCCCACAACTTGCCGACTAAACTGCCAGCATTCATGCCTCGATCGCATTGATTCAACTCCGATGATGTAAATTAATCCAGCTTTTTTTGCATGACTAATTACTAGCTTGCCCAATAGATTAATCAGCTTTTGATTTGGCATCACTGAGTGCCAGATCGAACATTAGCGAATCCTAGAGGAAAGCTAAGTTGTAAATTTTGATTGCCTTATTGTCCCAATGTCGTTTAGTAATCGAATACTTGCTTGGAATGGTGAGACTAAAACGCTATTTAAAGAGATATTAAAACAATGTCCGCTTAGGGTAGTTAGGATTGATCACGTTTGAGCGCTTAGTAGCCTAGTTGATCTAGCGAATATTATAAAAAAGCAAATGTGAAATTTTTGTGACTAAATTAAAACTTAACTGGCTCAGAGCGTGATCGAGCATTAGAAAAAAACAGTAGTAATCACACGATCGCGCCTGTACAGCTATTCTTAGCACAGACCGTTAACTTACCCTCCAGATGCAGCACTTGCCATTGAGTGCGTTCAGCTTCACGCCAAAACCGCAGCGTTACCGTTGCTTCATCTACTCTTAAATTGACCAATTCCACATCAGGCAACCAATCCGGCAAAACAGGTTGAACGGTTAATAATCGTCCAGGTGCATCGGCCTCTAACCCTAACATGGCGCGAATCAGCAAAAAGATTGAGCCAGCCGCCCAGGCTTGGGGCACGTTGGCATCGGGATAGGGCACTGGAAATCGACCGGGTTGCCGTTCAATGCCACCAAACAACTCCGGCATACGTCCAGCCTCAAAATAGCTCGCAGCCGCAAAAATGCCTTCAGCAATTCGGTTAGCTTCCTGGTGATAGCCATATCGCTTTAGACCCATTGCGATCGCGGAATTATCGTGGGGCCAGACACTGCCTAATTGATAGCTGATCGGATTGTAGGCAGGATTATTGCTAGATAGGGTACGAATACCCCAACCACACCAAAGATCAGGCTGAAATAGCCGCTTCACCAAACGCTCGGCCCGGTCTTCCGGAACAATACCTGACCATAAGAGATGTCCGGCATTCGAGGAGATCGTGCGAATTTGTTGTTTTTGGCTATCCAAACCGAGACAGTAAAATCCTTCATCTTCCATCCAGAAGCGATCGTTAAATCGCTGGTATAACTCATCTGCTTTCTGCCGCAACCGCTTTGCCTGCTCTGATTCTCCCAAAATGTCATAGATTGTGGCGGCATCCTTCCAGGCGTTATAAACATATCCCTGGACTTCACAGAGAGCGATCGGCGGTTCCACTTGCTGACCATCAGGATACACGATCGCATCGCCGGAATCTTTCCAGCCCTGGTTTCGCAATCCCACCGAGGAATGAGTTTGATACTCAACAAATCCATCCCCATCAACGTCACCGTACTGCTCAATCCAGGCCAGGGCTTTTTCCAGTGGCGAGCGGCATTGCTGCAACAGCGTTTGATTGTGGCTCCACTGATAGGCTTCAAACAGGGTAACAATCCAAAGAATCGTAGTGTCGATCGTGCCGTAGTAAGGGGTATAAGGGAGCTGCTTGAGTTGCGTCAATTCATCGCGCCGCAGTTCGTGCAGCATTTTTCCGGGTTGGGCATCGCGCCAGTCATCGACCTCCTTTGCTTGCAGTTGGGCCAGTCGCAGCAACGTGCCATAGGCAAATTCATGATAGACCGCCATCGTTTGCATACTCACGACCACCGAATCCCGGCCAAACACGGCTACAAACCAGGGGATTCCAGCCGCAGGCATCCAGAAATCGTGCCCGTTGGCCTCCACTTTGATCCGCAGGGCAGCCATATCCACCAGGGCCGGCTGGTAATAGGCGGCGACTTCAGCATTAGATGAGCGTAATTTAGTAGCTTGCGTTAGAAAATCATTGCTGATCTGCTTGGCTTCCGTAGCATGTTCAACGGCACAGGTTTTCTGAGGATAAATCGTTTCATCGCCGACGATCGCGGCAAAATTAATGCAGGTGTGCCAGGTTTGCCCCGGTTCTAGCAACACATCGAAGAACAACCGACCATTGGCATAACGCGGTTTAGAACTGGCGCATTCCGGTTGGGTAATCAATCCCCGATAAAACGAGCCATTGCGGTAGGTAGTGGTGAGTTTGCCATCCTGCCAAATGGTTTCGGTTTCACCTCGTGTCAAAATTTGTTGTGACTTCACTTCAAAAATATCGGCAAAATCAGACCGAATTGCCAACATCAACTGGAATTCAACAGGCTCTGAATAGTAATTTGTAATATCAATATCTTCATGCATGCCGCCAACAATGTCACGGCGAATGCCAATCATTAACTGACCGTTGGGAATTATGCCCTGCACGGTACGGAATTCAGGATTCGTGAATTGATAGAGCGCGCTGTGATGATTGATTGGGCTGGATGCTAGTAATAGCAAGCGATCGCGGTTAATCGATATCTCATAGTAGGAAATCAACCGTGTGTCTGCGACAAAGAAACCCTAAGCTACATTGTCATCAATCCAACCATAGGAATCTGTAACTAAAAAGGTAGAACCATCGTTAATGGCAATTTGTCCAGAATTGACCGACACTTTGGTTGGCATAATTTACCCACCTTTAGCAAACCCTGGATACAAGGTCATGCCACCATCAACAAACAATGTAGTGCCATTCACATAATCGGAATCATCCGACGCTAACCAGACGACTGCTTTCCCGATATCGTCTGGAATGCCGACTCGTCCGGCTGGAATTAGTTGCAGCAATTTGGCTTTTGCCTCTGGTGTACTCCAAGCGGCAGTATTGATTTGAGTCTGAATCGCTCCGGGGGCAATGCTGTTAATCCGAATCTTTTGCGGTGCCAATTCCTGTGCCATACTTTTCATCAACATATCGATGCCACCCTTACTGGAAGCATAGTTAACATGCCCCGCCCAGGGGATTACCTCATGGACTGAACTCATGCAGATCATCTTTCCTGCCGCACAGGAAACGTCCGGTTTTACCCCTCGCCGCAAGAACTCTTTCACGGCTTCACGGGCGCAAAGAAACTGTCCAGTTAAATTCACACCAATGACTAAATCCCAATCCGCTAATGTCATCTCCACAAGGGCAGCATCTTTCTGGATGCCAGCATTGTTGACGAGAATATCGATCGTGCCAAACTCTCGCAACATCTGAGCAAACATCGCTTTAACATCATCTTCTTTGGCAACATTGGCCCCGATCGCGATCGCTTCACCCCCTTCAGCCCTAATATCATGCACAATTTTTTCGGCGGCTTCCTGTTCGGAGTGGTAGTTAACCACCACAGCAGCACCAGCCTTTGCCAGACACCGAGCCGCGGCTTCACCAATACCGGAACTTGCTCCGGTTACTAATGCTTTTTGACCTTTGAGTAAGTAGGGAGAGTAACTCATGATTTCCCACACCTATCGGTTTCCAAAATCCTCTATCTCACGGTACAAGGTATGGCTGAAACTCACCTCTACCACACGACTTAAGGTTTACTTCTTTCGATCGACTGAGAAGCATTTCACATCAATTTCACTTTTATAGTTTTCTAATTGGATTGATAATTCCAATATTAATGATTCACACTCTTTCACTAGGCGTGATTTCAGCCTAGTATGCCTTAGCCGTAGATCAAGGTTGGTAACCCGTCGGACTTCAGTTTTGCTGCGTTGAGATAGGTGGTCGGCTTCTTCCAGCCGTTAGTGTTCCTCTTCAGTGGCTTGCAATGTCATCATCCTTGGTCGGTTCTGAGTATTTTGTTACCAATTTAGTTGGAAAAACTAGCTAAGGTTGGTATGGTTTTACCAACTCTGATCTCAAGCGTCTCGATCGAGAGATGATTCTATGCACCGTAAACAGCTTCTATCATTTTTGAGTG
>DATNPU010000067.1:0-2433 GCA_036703105.1 Microcoleaceae cyanobacterium | reverse complement strand
GCCACCATCCAGATTGCGATGGATGATTTTGCTAGCGCCTACCATGCTTTGACCACCCAACGATCGCAGAGTGAAGCCTGATCAACTTAATCCCGGCGGCAGCGGTTCACGACAACGCTGGTGTACTTCAGCAATGCGATCGAACAGCCAGGGATACTGTTGGCGATAGTCAGGAATGAGGGCGAGAGGACTGAGCAGAGCGGCGGCGGTTAAATCGGCCACGCTGAATTGATCGCCAACTAAATAGGGCTGCGCTTGCCAACGATAGCCTAATTCAGTCAGTGCCAGAGCCAGCCGCTTTTCAGCCAGAGCCACGGCAGCCTCGTTAATCCGATATTGCCGCCGCACTACCTGGATCACTAATTGACTGGAGAAGGAGGGATCAATTTGTTTACCAGGCCCCGATCGAAAGTGATAGTAGACAAACCGAGTCGCTGTACCAATGCTTTCATCTAACCAGTCTTCCAAAACGAGGGCTTGGGTATGCAGGACGGGATCGACTGGCAGTAAGGCCGGTTCCGGTTGATAGGTTTCTAGAAACTGGATCACCTGGCTGGAATCCCCGATCGCAGTGGGATAACCTTCCAGTTCTGGTAGGAGGACTGGCATCGTCGTTAAGCCAGTCAGGGGTTTGAGCCGAAAGGTATGCAGACCGGGGGTTAAGTTCTCAACTGTGTAGGGGATTTGTTTATAGCCCAGAGCTAAGCGGGCTTTTCGGCAGTAATGAGAGGTACTGAATTGGAGCAGGTGCATGAGCTAATTAGGATCCGTAGAGACAGAGGTGACTTGATCGTAAAGGAATAATAAGCTGTTAACTTCCGTTAACTTGAATACAATTTGGCAAATCTGAATTTGCTTAGAATTGCGGATCATGTAGTGACCAGATCGGTGTAATTTTCTATTAAGCATTGAAAATAAATGCAACAATTAAACATACGTCAATCTGTGGTCTTACGTTGATATCAGGGATCCATTTGCCTCAACAAGCGAAGTTTCATAAAAGTTAAGTTTTATAAATAGCCCTGTGTTTAATATCTGGAATGTTGTCGGTACCTCAGGTGATGGTCGTTGTGGCTAATCGACTCAATGCCTGAATTGTGATCTTCGGTGGCATCGTTTTCCAGGGGTTCTTATTACCTTCGCTGCGATTAATCAGGATTTGCTAACGTCCATGATCCCTTCCTTTATTCTTGATCCACAGATACTTCGAGAGTATCAACCTATCGATCGCCATTCCCTGTCTTGGCTCCGGCATCCTGAGAAACAAAGCGCATTACTGCGCCGAATTGTCGATCGGGCTCGCACATCGCTAGAGCTAAAAGTGGTACTGCAAACGGTATTGGATGAGATTGCTGGACTATTGCAGCTCGATCGTTGCAGTTTTTTTTGGTATTTTCACGACACAAATCGCGTGTTAGTCGTCTGCGAATCCATTCGTAAACCGGGTAAATGTAGCCCTTTACCCCACCGCGAGGCGGATTCTTCTTCTATGCTGGGGTATTTTCCCTTAGAAACCTTCGGCATGGCCGCAACCGCGATCGCTAGTGGTGAGTTAATCGTCAATCATGGTACGGGTGCGACGGGATCAGCTCTAAATCACTGGTTTCAGCACTGGGTAAATACTGTGCGGGGCCAACCAGCCCCATCGGTCTGCCCAATTTGGGGTGCCGTTGCCAATGTCTTAGTTCCCTTAAAAACCCAGGAAGGTTCGATCGGGTTTATTGCTTGCCTGACAGAACAGCCACGCCATTGGGCCGCCGCAGAAGTTGACTTTTTACAGGCGATCGCGCAGCAAGTGGAAACAGCGGTTAGTCAGGCCCAGCTTTACGAACAAATGCAGCAGCAAGCCCGCCGCGAACGGCTTGTCAATCAAATTACGGCTCAAACTCGACAAAGCTTTGAATTAGAAAAGATTCTAACGGGCGCGATCGGGCAATTGTTAGACGCGCTACAGGTCGATCGTTGTCTGGTGCATTTGGTGGAACAGGATATTGGGGCAGGAGAACTGGCCCAGGTTAGTTGTCGCCATCTCTATGAAGTCTGTCGATCGCCCTTTCCTTCTTCGCTCAATGACTTTGATCCGAATGGGCCGATTACCCAATGGGTGATTCAGCATCGCCGTCGAGTGGTGATTCGTGATGTCACTCAGGACGATCGCATTGGCACAGACAACCTGGAGTATCAGAAAGCGCAGATTAAATCCTCGCTAGTTGTGCCTTCTCAATCTAAGGACACTCTATACGCGATTCTTTATCTCAATCAGTGTTCGCAGGTGCGGTACTGGTCAAAGAATGATCAAAAGCTGGCCCAAGCGGTGGCGGATCAATTGGCGATTTCGATTCAGCAGGCGCATCTCTATGCCCAAACCCAACAGCAAGCGGCTGAAAGTGCTGAACAAGCCAAACATTTAGCGGCTACATTGCAAGAATTGCG
>DATNPU010000062.1:0-22023 GCA_036703105.1 Microcoleaceae cyanobacterium | reverse complement strand
CTCGATCGGCCGCAAAAATGATGGGCTGATAGCTACTCCCAATCACGGTTTCCGGGTCGATGTTAAAGTAACGACAATACGCCTCATTGGCAAATAGAATTGTGGTATCTGGTAAATATCGGCAGATCAATTCGGTCTGATCTTGCACAATCGCCCGATACCGCTCCTCACTTTGTCGCAGTGCCGCTTCTGCTTGCCGCCATTCCGCCTCAACCCGTTTACGATCGCTAATATCCCGAGTCACCACGATCGCATATTCTTTACCTTCCAGGTTGCAGACTTCGGCTGAAAGTAAAACGGTGCGAATCGTCCCCGATCTCAAGCATTGCTCAACTTCTAGATTCCGAACGCTACCTTGGGCCTGAAGTAAGGTTTGGAATTGCTGACAATCAGCTGGATGCAACCAGAGCTTAAGTTCTAAAGGAGTGTGACCGAGCAACTCGTCATAGGAATACCCGTAAAATTCAACCAAACGGTTATTCACATCGAGAATGCGGTTTTCGGCCAGCGCAATAATCGCGATCGGATCAGGACTAGCCCGAAATACAGTTGTAAATTTTTCTTTCGATTCTTCTAACGCGGCTTGGACATGGTCAAATGAGCGTTCGATCTCCTGCACCATTTGGTTAAAGGAGTGATTTAACACTTCTAATTCGGTCAACCAGGTATCTTCCTTTAACGGATAGTCCCAGCGACCCAGCATTAAATTCCGGCTAGCACGGGCTAACCGCAAGATGGGTTGAGCAATCCAAGAGGCGGTCAGCAGGCTAAATAGAATCGCCATAGCCAGGGCAGCCAGACATAACAACATGGTGGTGTGAGTGTTGTCATAGATCTGCTGCATAAACTCGGAAGCGGGGACTACCGTAACAATTAACCAGTCCAGTCCATGCTTGTCTTTAAACGGCGTGACTTGCCCAAAATGCACTTCTCCATCCACCACAAACTCGAAGGGTTGGCTGGTATTGACCGTAGCGAAATCAGGAACGTGATCGCGTAAATACTGCCCTGTCTGCCGACTCAGGTCATTCCGGCTATCTTGCAGGCTAAACCGCCGTAATTGTTGAGGATGTGTGTTTTTAAGCAAGCGAAATAACTTTTCTTGGGTTGAGGCGGCAATGAGTTGACCGTTGCGCTCGATGATAAAAACCGCCCCCGAGTGACCAACATTAATGGTCTGGAGAAAATCACTAATGTGATCAAGCCCCAAATTGACTGCGAAAACCCCAATTAACGCCTTGGTTGTTGGCTGATACACCGGCTGAAAGGCCGTAATCACCAATTGATTATTGATTGTCGATTGTAACGGCTGGCTCCATCCGATTTGTCTCGTTGTAGTGGCCTGTCGATACCAGGCATGATCAGCCTGAAAATCGAAGTTAGGGATGGTGGGTAGTTGGATACCACGCTGCCCATTTGGTTCTAGTTTGTACCGATATAATCTTTGGGAAGTATCCGCATCAGCCACCTCTAGAATCGGTTCTGGCGATCGACTAACCGCTCTAAAACTGCCAGCAGGATTGGCAAACTGGATTCCGGCAGCTACCTGATATTGCTCTAACCGAATGGCCAAAAATTTTTCTAAAGTAGCCAAATTGTTTGCATCAGTCCAGCCATACCGAACCGCGTCAGCATTCAGCCGATTAATTTGGTAAGGGGTATCCAGGCAAGCATGGAGCTTTTGGGTAATGCGATCGCTCACCTGATTCATAATTTGGTGAGCCAGATTCTCTACCGCTTCCTGTCCATTTTTGAAGGACAAGTATCCGACCACGCCCACCGCTCCAACTGTTTGCAGCACAAACGGTACGATTAGCACCAGGCGAAGCGAAACTTTCCTCTCAAATTGATTAAACCAGCGTTTAGAAAGCCGGAAAGTCATGAAGATATAGGTGGAACAGCAGTCTAGCAACAGAGATAGAGTTGAGTTTGCCCAAATCAACTCTGGCTCCTCCCCTTAATTATCACTAAAATGATTGACTCACTCGCAAAGAAAATTAAATATCTGCAATATTCACTTGTATAGGTGCTGACACTCTAACCGAATCTGAACCTACAAGGGCAATGCTACGGTTAGGCAGGTCAAGTGATCCGCACTTTCCACCCAAATTCTCCCGTTCAATTGCTCAACTAATTTTTTCACTAGAGCTAAACCCAAGCCAGTGCCCCCATATTTCCAGGGATCATTGTTGGGGATGCGGTAAAACTTATCAAAGATGCGAGATTGCTCTGCTTCTGCAATTTCAACTCCAGTATTGCTAACACTTACCAACAAAACGGGTGGGGTTTCGCTCGTTGCATCACCCGTCAAGGTGTTAACCGTTACCGTAATTCTTTCTCCAGGAGGAGTATACTTGCAGGCATTGTTAATTAACTCTTGAATAATGCGACTGAAACTGGGTAGATCGATCGCCACAGGCGATAGGTCATCGGCTAACTGTAATTGCAACTGTTGCTGTTGGTCACGAGTTCGGATTTGAAACGGTTCTAGTGCATGGGGAATCCAGTCGCGCAGATTTACAGTCGTCGGCTCAATCGGGTACGTTCCAGCTTCTAGATGTTGTAGTTTTAGCAGATCTTCAATCAGCTCTAGTTCACGATCGCATTCCTCCTGCAAGATGGAAAAGTATTGCTCAATGCGATCGCTGTCGATTGTTCGCTGAGAGTTCTCTACAGTGCAGCTGCGACCACAATTCGTCAAAATGGTTAACATTTCAATGATTTGTTTGATGTTAGCGATCGGAGTTCGTAGTTCGTGAGAAATGGTGTAGAGAAAATCATCTTTCAGTTGGCTTAAGCGTTGTAACTCCTGAACCTGGGCTTGAGCCGCTTCATATAATCGGGCTTGGCGCAGGGCGATCGCGCATTGATTGGCGACCTGCTCAACTAAATGAATTTCCGGCTCAATAAATTCAGCATTCAGAGGTTTGAACAACCATAAATCGCCTAATGTTCCCTGCTGCTCGACTTGATCATCGAAAATTGGACAGGCCAGGATAGCAGAATGATTGCGAATTGGACTGGGTTGAATTTGGCAAAAGGAAAAATAGAATTTTTGCTGTAATTGTTCATAGAGTTCGGGAACATCAGCAGTAAACAATGTTTGTCCTTGAGTGGCAGGTAGACCGGGCTGCACATGCTGATAGCGGATCGTTGAAGTCAGATGATCGGGACTATAGAGAACCGCATCACAACAATGAACCTCCAAGGCTTTCGCCAACTCTTCTACAGCAGATTGTAAGATTTGGTGTGGATCGAGAGAGTCACGCACCTTATCAGAAATCCGTTTGAGCGTCGCTTCAAAATTAAGGGACTGCTGTAATTCCAGCGTCCGCAGGTAAACTTTTTTTTCCAGGTTGGTATTGAGTTGTCTAACTTCCGCTTCCGCTCGCTGGCGTTCTTGAATTTCCTGTTGCAATTGTTGATTTTGTTCTAACAATTGGCGTTGTTGTTGTTGGATCAGCAATTGATTTCTGACTCGTACCAAGACTTCTTGTTCCTGAAAAGGCTTGGTAATGTAGTCTAACCCCCCTAAATCAAACGCTCGAACTTTATCTCCCAGTTGATCTAACGCGCTGATAAAAATCACAGGAATCTGCTGGGTGGTTTCCGAAGCTTTTAATTGCTGGCAAACTTCATAACCATTCATCTCTGGCATGTTGATGTCCAGCAGGATTAAATCTGGTGGTTCCCGGTGCGCCGATTGTAGCGCCATTTTGCCGCTTGTAGTTTTCCGCACCTTATACCCCTGAGATTCCAGCATTTTGGCTAGTAGGCGCAGGTTATCGGGCGTGTCATCCACCAATAGGATATTGGCAAGAGTTGTCTGAGGGGTGGGCTGTGATTGAGTCATCACCATACTGGTTCCTACCTGGGTTGAGTCAAGTCAATCAAAAATTCAAATCGGAAGTTATCGACCAGAGTTGTTAGGGCAAGGGAGAGCTCTTGACGATCGGTGGGAATTTTGCGAATCAGTTCATAAAGTCTGGCATCATCCAAATCAAGCGCTGCTTCGTGAACTTGCGCCATCCACTCCAATGGCATCACCTGGAGGTCTTGGGCAGTAGGCAATTGAGTTGATACGGCTACCTGCGATTTGGGTTGTTCTTCGGCGTAACGATAGCGCACTCCTAAGTAATAAGCCATTTTGTCGAACAAAACGGTTTCACTAAAGGGTTTGGCAATATAGTCATCGCAGCCTGCCTGAAGACTGGCCTCCTGATCATTTTTGAAGGCGTTAGCGGTAATAGCAATAATCTTGGTGTGAGAATTATTTGCCCGAGCTTTTTCCAACGCCCGAATCTGTCGGGTTGCTTCATCTCCATGCATAACGGGCATTTGGATATCCATCCAAATTAAATGAGGTTGCCAGTCCTGCCAAATCTCGATCGCCTCAGAGCCAGTTTCGGCCGTTCGGACTTCAAATCCGATCGTCTCTAATAGCTTGACCATCAGTTGACGATTTTCTAAATTATCTTCAGCGATCAAAATGCGGTACGTTGGTTGCCCAGGTTCTTGACCAATCACATAACGAGGGGTGGTGGTAGGTAAGACATCAATCTCATCGATCGCGCTCAGTTCCACTTGGCAGGTAAAGATTGACCCCTGCTCTAAAACACTTTGCACCGTGATATCACCCCCCATGAGGCGAGCAAATTGACGGCTGATGGATAAGCCCAATCCTGTACCCTGAGCTTGTCGGCCCTTTTCAGTCTGCATAAAGGCTTCAAAGATTGCCCCAAACTCTTGATGGGGAATGCCCGGGCCAGTGTCCTCAACTTTAAACACGATCGTAATGGGATTTGAAGTTGAGGCTGAACCAAAGGTTTCTGATTGAGAATTGGCGACTACTTTAGCGTACAGAGCCACATGCCCGATCGAGGTGAACTTGATCGCATTGCCTAACAAGTTGATCAGAAGTTGGCGCAGTTTGCCTTCGTCCCCACAGATGTACTGAGGCAGCGCAGGATGGAAATCAACAATCAGTTCTAATCCTTTACTAGAAGCTTTGAGAGCAAATAAATTTTTGATTGAATAAATTAACCGATGTAGATCGAAGCAACTTGGGGTGAGTACCATTTGCCCCGCTTCAATTTTGGACATTTCCAGCACATCATTAATTAGCGTCAGCAGATGTTCACCGCTACGGCTAACGATATCTAGATGATTGCGGAATTCATCCGAGAGAGATCGATCGCGATGCATCAATTGGGTAAAGCCCAAAATGGCATTCAGTGGAGTCCGCAGTTCATGACTCATTTTGGCCAAAAACTGACTCTTAGCCCGATTCGCGATCGCGGCACGTTCCGCTGTCTGCTCTAAAGCCACCTGAGAAAACTCCAAAACAGCCAGCATCAAGGTATTGCGCATTTCCAAGGCAGCCTCTACTTCAGCGGTTTGCCAGGCAGTTGACCTCTCACGTACCGTTTCTTTCCACAGTTCAAAGGACTTGCGCGGCGAAAGCTGTAGCTGTCCGATTTCATTAATGCTCAAGGCATCATGGGGATTTCCAGCCCAGTTTACAGTTTGCACCTGTTCTGGTCTAAACCACAGCAAATGGTAGGATTTTTGCTTCGTATGGTTCAGCACGATCGAAATGGCTAGCACACCACTGGCCTGCTGTTTAAATTGGCTAGCGACTGGGTCAAGACTAGACAGGGTATCGGTAGCAAATACGGTTTCTCGGTTATGCTCTACTAACCAGGTAACGAGATGCCGAACTTCGGCTTCAGTGGGAGTTTGACCAATTAAAGTCAGTTGCTGATCTAAGAGAATGGCGGCTCCCTGAGCATGAACGAGTGCTAACAGATTATTGGCATGACGGATTAAGACCTGCTCAATAAAATTGGAATCCTGTAATAAAGCTTGGCGTAAATTGTCCTGAATTGATTTCACTTGAGCCCGATAAAAGCTGAGTTCCTGATCTTGTTGATGCGCCAGTTCGATCGACGCAAACTGACCTAAAAATTCGCAGGCCTTCCGGGTTTCGTAATCAATTAATTTAGGCGTGTAGTGATGGCAGGCAATCAGTCCCCAGAGCTTTTTCTCGTCGATTAACGAAATAGTCATGGAGGCAGCTACCCCCATATTCTGCAAATATTCCACATGCGGTGGTGCCACGCCGCGTAAACCAGCCGCACTTAAGTCCAGAGGTTTATTAGCCGGAATCAGGGGAACGGGTTGGTAATTGATATCCGGAATCATCCGCAGCCAGTTCTGATAAAACAGTTTGCGAGCCGTTGTGGGAATATCGATCGCGGGATAGTGTAGACCCAGATAGCTTTCTAAATCCGGTTGTTTTTCTTCGGCAATCACCACCCCACTTAAGTCTGCTTGAAATTGATAGACCATCACGCGATCGAAGCCAGTCATGGCTCTCACTTCTTTGGCTAACGTGGCGGCTACTTCAGTCAAGCTAGTCGCATTGCGCAGGTGAGCCGTTGAGGTTTTGAGATAGTGATAGAACTGAATCGGATTCGTGTATTTTGGCGATCGCTGCGGTTCTAATTCCAGAATCACCCCCAGCGTCGTCCGATGCATGATCCCTTTGAAGAGCTGGGATTTCGGATGTTTTCCTGCTTGAGTCGTATAACAACGGGACGTTTTAAGTTCAAAGGGATTGCAAGCTTCTAAATTATCGTGAGCCAGATAATTTAGAATTTTTTTAACTTGGACTGGAGGAAATAAATACTGTAATGGCTGACCCAGGAGATCTGAAGCCGCTACCTGAAATTCCGACTCTATATTCTCGCTAACTTGCAGAATGGTTAGGTCTGCTTCTTGCAACAATAAGAGAATACCGTGAGGCTGAATGTAGCCAGGAGACAGAATCGACTCCTGCTCACAACTTGACCACATCATCAGCTCAGATATGGTCAATTCGGGTAGTTTAGCAGACTTCAAAGGTTTCATGACGCTGGCACAAAAATGGATCAACTAGGGGGCAATGGCAGGACGATCGATAGTTTATGTAGGGACATCAGCGGGCAATAACTGAAGAATTTCCTCGAACTCAAAGTTATCGGTCAATTGAGTTAGTGTAGTAGCCAGGTCAGCTAATTCTGTTGGCAACTGGGCAACAAGACGATGAACAGTAAGATCGTCACAACAGAAAGCGGCATCAACAAGGGCGATCTTCCAGGTAGAGGGCATAGTGGCTAATCGCATTGCAGGGTGGAGCTGGGGTGATGTCTCTGCGGATCGAGCAGGGAGACCTGGAGACGGTAGCGGTAGGACGGGTTCATCAGACTGGGTCGGGTCGGCGTAAACGTAGTGTACCCCCAAATGTTCTGTCATCTTCGCTAGCAACTCTTCGGCTTGAAACGGCTTACTCACGTAGTCGTTGCACCCCGCCGCCAAGGCCAGAGAGCGATCGCTGCGAGACGCTTGAGCGGTCAAGGCAATGATTTTGGTGGCCAACTCTGCACCTTGGTGTTCTAACTCGCGCAGTTGTCGGGTGGCCTCATAGCCATCAATAACAGGCATCCGAATATCCATCCAGATCAGGTGAGGTTGCCACTGTTGCCAACAAGCGATCGCCTCCTGACCATTGGCTGCCTCCTGCACTTCCATCCCTAATTGTGTCAACAGTTTGACTAGCAATAAGCGGTTTTCCGGCTGGTCATCGACCACGAGAATGCGATAGGTTGGCTGACCAGGAGCTAACCCAATCACCCGCAAACTGGGCTGTACCGGAGCACTATCGCTAGTGGTTGCCAGTTGCACAGGTAGGCTGATGCGGAACGTGCTGCCCTGCTCAATCACGCTGCTAACCGTTAAATCACCTCCCATCAGTTGGATCAGATTGCGGCTGATGGTCAGTCCTAACCCAGTGCCACCCGTCACTTTTTTACCTGTGGAAGCTTGCACAAAGGCGTCGAAGATCGTTTCAAGCTCGCTACTGGCAATCCCGCTACCTGTATCCTGCACTTCCATGACTAGCCATTGAGTGGCCGGATCACTAGATAGAGAGGCCGCGATCGCGAGAGTTGTCTCTGTGGTAACTCGCAGGGTAATACTGCCCTGTTGGGTAAATTTAATCGCATTGCTGAGGAGGTTAATCAATACCTGCCGCAGTTTGTTCGGGTCAGTAATGATGTGGTGGGGAAGATTGGGGGCAAGGTCGAGCTTAAACTGGAGCGCTTTGGTGTTAGCTCGTTGCCGAAACATACTTTGGAGAGAGTCCAATAAGCTCAGTAAATTAGTACTGGCATAGTCAATCTCTACATGTCCCGCTTCGATTTTGGATAAATCCAAGACATCGTTAATTAAGCTAAGGAGGTGATCACTACTGCGACGAATAATTTGCAAATTTTCCTGTTGCTCAGCAGACAGAGAACAGTCATGACTCATGATTTGGGCAAAACCCAGAATCACATTGAGCGGAGTCCGTAATTCATGACTCATGTTGGCGAGAAACCGACTTTTGGCTTGGTTAGCCAGTTCAGCCACTTCTTTAGCTTGTTGCAGTTCTAATTCAGTTTGCTTGCGTTCAGTAATGTTTTGACCAATGCCAATGTGATAGCCATTAGAGAGCCGCACATTGGCCCAAGAGGTATGTAATGCTTGACCAGCAGCCGTTAGGGTAATGTAGTCTTGCCATTTCCCATCCGCCGCTTTGATATGCTCTAAGACCATTTGCTGGTAGGTGGGGTCGGGATAACATTCGGCCAGAACATTGCGCTGCTGATAGTCGGTTAACGATCGCCCCAGAATGCGTTGTAGTTCAGGATTGATGAATTCCATCCGGTGCTCTTGATCTGACAAGGCCACCATCAGGGGAATGTGATCAAACATGGCCTGAAGAATTTCTTTTTGGTGTTTGAGTTCAATTTCAGCTTGTTTGCGATCGGTGATATTTCGCACCATGATCAACACTTCATCAGAGCGCAGTGGAACAATCCGCACTTCTTCATAACAACTCTGACCTTGAATCAACAGCTCATGTTCATACACTTGTACCTTGCCCGTTCGCAACGCTTGCTGGCTATAGCACATTCGGATCTGAGCAGCATCAGTTGGCAAAACCTCCTGGTTATTGCCTCTCTGCCGGCTCAGATCTGGATTGATCAAGTTAGATTCATCCCCTTCAATAAAGTCGAGATACGTACCATCAGCGCGCATTCGAATTAGCAGATCGGGAATAGCTTCAATGATTGCTTGTTTAGTGGCTTCACTTTCAATTAAGGCTTCTTCGGCTTTGCGACGATCGGTGATATCAACGGCAATCCCCCCAATCAATACCTGTCCCGCCGTAGTAGGAATTGGGAATTTGTAGATCAAAAAATCTCGAATTGTGCCGTCAATGAAGGGCGCCACCTCGATCGTTTCTAGCACTTTACCCGTTTGCACAACGGTTTGAATATTATCGATAAACTGTTGGGCAATATCCGCTGGAAAGAGGTCGCGTACTGATTGACCGATCGGCGGTAGATCAAACAGTTGGAAGGTTTTGAAGTAGGGTTGGTTGAGGTATAAAACAACGCCAGCAGCATCAGTAATCCAGGCCGGAGCCGGGCTATAGTTCATAAAAGCCTGGAAGCGGGCTTCACTTTCACGCAATGCCACTTCCACCTGCTTACGCTCGGAAATATCCCGCAGAATCGCGGTAAAGATCACTTCCCCATTGATCTCCAATTTAGAGATCGAGGCTTCTGCCGGAAATTCACTACCATCTTTACGACGACCAAAGATTTCACCTCGTTCAGCCATCCGGCGAGCTTTCCCACTGGACTGCCCAAAGGTCTGGACATGATGGTGATGCTGAGTGAAGCGATCGGGTAACAGAAGATCAAGAGGCTGCTCTAACACTTCGGCGGCGGCATAGCCAAAAATCTTTTCTGCGCCTTGATTAAATAAGGTAATGCACTGATTGGCATCGATCGAAATAATGGCATCATTGGCAATTTCTAAAATGCCAGCAAATCGGGCTTGCGAAACCTGTAACGCTTCTTCGGTGCGTTTGCGATCGCTAATGTCACGGGCGATCGCCAGAATCGTTTGCACTGAACCATCAGGGGCAAATTCTGGCACGATGCGAGATAAGTAATAAGTAATTCCGGCTGTGGTCGGAATCTCAAATTCGATAGCCTGGGGTTCTCCCGTCGCAAATACACGATCAATTGCTGTACACCAGAGGGTGGCCATGGCTTCAGAGGGATTGAGATCGTAAACCGTTTTACCCAAAAATGCGGTTGTGGGAATGCCCGACTGATACTCAACCGTGGGATTAATGTAGAGATAGCGGTAATGGCGATCGAGCCGCATGATAATATCGGGCGCATTTTCTACCAAAGCCCGAAATTCCTGTTCCCGTTGCTGGAGGGCGACTTCAGCGTGTTTACGATCGCTAACATCCTTCATAAAACAGTGATGGCCAACACACTGCCCCTGCTCATTCTGAATCGCGATCATGACTAACTGTTTATAAAACAGCTCACCCGTAGGACGAATACCTCTAGCTTCAATCTCCACTTTGCCCGTTTGCTGCATCTGCTGATAAGCCACCATCATCTGTTCCACATCATCAGGATGAACAGTCTGCTGCCAGGGCATCCCAATCATCTCGTGAGCCTGGTAGCCCGAAATGCTAGCATAGGCGTGGTTAACAAACACATAGCACCCTCGGTGATCTAAGCGGGAAATTCCAGATACCGCATTTTCCAGAGCCACACTCATTTCCCGCAGTTGGGCTTCAGCCTGTTTGCGATCGGTAATATCTGTAATATCAGTAACACTGCCGACGTAACCTTTGACGTCACCAGTTGGTGTGTACTCGGCAGCAACCTGGGCTAAGACCCAAGTGATTTGACCATTAGGGCGCTGAAAGCGGTACTCAGAACGGCAAGACTGATTCTGACGAGTAATTTGATGCCATTCCCGCATAACTCGCTGACGATCGGCAGGATGAATTGCTTGCATCCAACCATCTCCCTGGGCTTCAGCACAATTAATGCCTGCCATTTCACTCCAGCAAGCATTGACGTACTGATAGCGCCCCTCAGTATCAGCATAAAAGATGCCAACGGGTAAGACTTCTGCGATCGTGGCGTAGAAGAAGGACATAACTGGAAGAGCAAATTCAAGTAACCTTTGACAGTAGAAAATTGATTACGAACTGGAGTTAACTTTTATCAGTTAATCTCCTGTGCTCTCCCAATCTAAATGGCGCTTCTGAGGAAATTCTGAAGACACCACCTAAATTCTACTGAAGCAATGATTCTCAACAATTCTGCATATTCTGTTCAGAACATTAATCCCATTGGTTAAGAGTTACCTTGGCAACCCTTCTATAAACCACTTAGGTTCCGGCAATTGACGCGGCTAGACCACAGCTAAGTGTAATGCTTCTCCGGCTAGCGATCGAGCTAACGTTTGATTAATATCCTTCCATTGGGGATTAACTGCTTTGCCAGAATGCCATTGAAATTCCACCTGGCTAAAATCTGACCACGATGATTTGCGGAGCCGGGAAGAATAATGTTCGATCCAAACCAGGAGGTCAGGATTGAGGTGAAATTCATTAATAATTTGATTGATCAGAAATTCAACTTGGTAAGGAATAAACCAGTTCCCTTCCGATCGCATATCTGAAATAATGACCGTTTGCTGTTCCGGGTGGGGATAGTAGATATGCAGGTGACACTGAAGGTTCCAGACCCCAAAGATCTGGCCAGGAATCCGACAGTGATAGAGTTGTTCAATCTTCGGTCTGATCGCCATGAGAGTGCCCTTCTGTTTTTCCTGTGGAGTCAGCATCCTACGGTTCTCACAGTACAGCGGAAAGATGAAGAACTCTTGAGGATGGGCTTGATCCTGACTCTATTGTGCGATCGTTATCCGAAGATTGCTCCCAATCATCCTAATTTGTAAATTTACTAGAGTGGGAGCATATAACTAACCTTAGATTAAGGTACTAGTCCGCCAGCAACGGCGTGGCAGGAAGTTGTAATCTTTTAGGAGAATATTATCCCTCAATTTACTCCTCCTCCTCCTCGTCCTCGTCGTACTCTTCCTCATCTCCAAATAATTCATCAATTAGCTCATCATATCGCTCATCCGAGATGCCTAATTGCTGCTGAATTTCTGTTAGATATTCTTCCTCTTCCTCAGGAATTTCACCATCCACAGAGACCACTAACATCGCAATCATTAATCCAGCTTCCTGGTATTCCTCATCGGTTAGAGCAGCTAATGCTGTATTAAATAAAACAGCCCCTCCTTCCTCTCGCGCAATACTTTTGATTTTTTCCAAAGATTCGTCGATTTCCTCTTCAGAATATTCCTCGAAATAGTCGATCGAGTCTAAAAGTTCAATCAGTAGTTCTGTTTCGACGCTCTCAATTTCACCATCTAACGCCATCGAGAGCAACCCAATCCCAATTAATCCTTCATCTGAAGTCAAGCTTTGTTCTGACTTAGCGTTACCACGGAGAATTTTGCGTTTTGACATCGTGATTACCTGGAAACAATAGATGATGAATAGCCAACCGAATGCTCATCCAAATCGATATGAGTGTTAGCCAGAATACTCGCGCTCCTTAGGAAGAAAGTATCCTCGCAAAGCACCCTAGCATCAAACTTATTAAATGAAAAGTATTCTCTGGTCTAGTTCCATCAAACGGCTAAATTCTACTTTGAACTCCGATTCCATTAATCCATTACCGACGCTAAACTCTATTTTCTGCTGCTCTATAAAAGTTAATTTTTTATAGTGAAACAATTAATTTTTGTAAAAAGTCTAATCAGTTCAGCGGAGGTCTGTCTTAAACCCCTCAAACTCTGATTGAGGTAGTGCGGCGAGTTGAGTACTGAGGATTAACGTTTTTCTGAGCACTCAGTACTCAATACTTAGTACTTTTAAGCTTAAACAGGTTAGCCGGGTTGCTAAAATGCCCTCAGTTTAGCAACCTGTTTCAGCAAGGAGTACTGCATGGATCGAATTCAAGCCCAAGCGGCTAAAGTTTTACAGTTAATTACCTCGGCTGACACGTTCGCTACCTATCAAAATGCTGTGGCTGTCACCTGGAAAATTCTTGTAGAAGCCGCTTTACTAGTTTGGTTAACAATTTGTTTAGTGGTTGTAGTCGGTGAATGGGGGTGGCAAGCCTCAGTGGGGGCTGGTCGTAATGTCAGAGCCTGGTGGAACAGCACCCTATCTAGTACAGAAGGATCGGGCGATCGCGTCGCCTCTGAAGCCGGTAAAGCCTTATTAACTGCCGGAAAGAACAGTTTAGAGTTCACAGTGACACAGGCTAAAAGTCAGTTAGGGTTACAGATCGAGCCGCAATCAACTGGCTCAGAAACCAATCAAAAATAGTAGCAGACCGATTTAACCTACCTTCAACTCAGCAGACTCATCCAACCCGTGTTGTTTACCAGGCTGGTTCAGAAGCTAGGAGGGATGAGTCATTACAGCTTTGATTGACTGGCAGATTTCTTTTGTTGATTTTGTTGTGCTGTTTTTAGGGCTTCCTGAGCGATCGGTTGTTCTGGATTGAGCGCCAGGGATGCTTGCAAGGCCGCGATCGCCTCCGGATACTTTTTTAAACGGAATAAGGCAATCCCTTTTCCTGTCAAGGCTTCAGGACTTTTGGGGTTAATTTCTACCGCCCGCTCGTAGGCTATGAGGGCTTCGGCCGTCTTCCCCAACTCCAGTAAAACGACTCCGCGGTTATGCCAACCTTGAAACGATCGAGGATTAAATTGAATCGCTTTATCGGCTGAGGCGATCGCGGCGGGATACTGTTTTAATCGCCACAAGACCGCACTGCGGTTAGCCCATCCATTGGAATTAGTGGGATCTAGCTTCAATGCCGTGTCGTAGGCGGCTAGAGCATTGGCAAATTGCTTTAAAGTCCTTAAGATGGCAGCCTGATTCAACCAGGCTTGGGCATAGTTAGGATTCAGCCGCAGAGCTTCCCGCGTGGCCGCGATCGCCTCATCATATTGCTGGAGGTACCATAACACCACACTGCGATCGCTCCAGGCTTCGGCATAGTCCGGCTTGATGCCCGTTGCCCGACTGGAAGAGGCCAAGGCATCCTCATATTTACCTAAGCCGGTGAGCGCTTTACTGCGCTGGTTCCAGGCCTGTGCCGCCCCTGCCGCTTGCCAAACCCCATCTCCTTGAATGGCCTGATCGCAGGCTTCCAAGGCTTTATCGTACTGGGACAATACATTCAGCATCGTGCAACGTCCTACCAGAGCCAGGGAGGATTTAGGATTGAGTTGCACAGCTCGATCGTAGGACGTGAGCGCTTCATTAAATTGGGACAGCTGCTCTAACACCATCGCTTGGGCCGCCCAGAGTGCGGGATCATTGGGATTCAAACTAATGGCCCGATCATAGTCAGCAACCGCAGTACTGAGTTGATTCAGTTGGCGGTTAGCTCCCGCTCGATTGGCCAACGCCAAAGCCGTAGCTTGCTCATTCCCAGGTTGCCCTCCGGTAATCGCCTGGTTGCAAGCGGCGATCGCCTCACCTTGCTTGCCTAACTTAGACAGCAACTCACACCGATACGCTTGGGCCTCAGTGTTCTTAGGGTCGAGCAGCAAGGTTCGCTCAAACGCAATCAGGGCTTGATCATTCTGGTTCAACTGGCGCAAAATTAACCCGCGATTAAACCAGGCGATCGCTGGCGATCGCTTACCCCAATTCCCATCTACTCGCAACGCCTTAGTACATTGATCCAATCCTTCCTCGGTGCGCCCCAACGCCGCAAATGCCATACACTGATACGCCAAAGCCAAAGAGGTTTTAGGATTGAACCCCAGGGATTTTTCAGCCGAGGCGATCGCTTCTGGATACTTTTTCATTTGGAGCAACACGCCACTGTGATCCGCCCAGATGACGGGATCTTTGGGGCGCAGCAGGATCGCCTGTTCACAGGAGGCCAGAGCATCTTCGTATTTACCCGAGTCAGCTTGCAGGGTACATAAATCCGACCAGTAGTTGAAATCTTTTAATTTTTCTTGAAGCGCTTTTTGAGCGAGCAGCGTTGGCTGTGAAGAGAGGGGAGCGGCGATTGCAGGCGCAAAATTGGCCTGCCCAACCCCATACAGCATCATTAGGAGAGTCAGGCTAAACCGCTTTAAACCACGTCGCATAGATTATCTTCTTTCACGCAAAACTGTATTATTATCAAATTCCAGGATGATCTTCCAGCTATCCAGCTACGTTGGTCGATTGCGGTGCCTACTCGTTTGCAAGCCTATCATGCTGGCACCCTGATTTTAAAACCCGCCTTAGGCAATACTGTAATACACCCAGTTACTGAATGCGATCGCGGTTCTTGTTCATTTATGGCATCTCCATCATGAATCGTCTAGCGATTCTGCTACTCCAGGGCTTGATCAACATTACCCCTGTCCTGTCGTTATTGATTGCCACATCGGTATGTGCCGCTAATGCCGATCAGGTCAAGCGGCTCAAAGAAACCCGTCAGTGCGAAGGGTGTGATTTAGTCAATGCCAATCTCCGAGGCTTCTTTCTAGAAAAAGCTAATTTAAAGGGAGCCAACTTGCGAGGCGCCAATTTAAATGGAGCCAACCTGAAAGGGGCTTATTTGAAACAGGCTAACCTGAAGGGAGCTGATTTACGGAATGCCAATCTGGAGGACGCGAACCTGGATGGAGCCTCGCTAGAAGGGACGAAGCTACGAAATTCCATCATTAGCGATCGCACAGTCATGGCGAAGAAATGGCAACTAGTACGATTGCTGGTCAGTCAAGGAGCAGGCGATCAGGATTTGACTGCCGCCGATTTGAAAGAAGCTTATCTTGCTGACGCTGATCTGCGGAACGCCAAGCTGGCAGAAGCAAACCTAGAAGGCGCGATCGTCGAAACCGCGATGGTCAGTGGGGCCAATTTAAGTCAATCGAATCTCCAGCGATCGAGCTTCTTCATGAGCGATTTGCGCACAGCTAACTTAACTTTAGGAAATCTGAAACAAAGCAGTTTCCGATCCACGGATTTACGGGGAGCTAGCTTAGACAGAGCCAACTTAAGCCAAATTGATCTGACGAATTCCTACTTACAAACCGCCAATCTCAATAGTGTTACCGTTAACGATGGCAACTGGACCAACGCCCAATTAAACCAAGCTAATCTCACCCGAGCCACCTTTCGTCGCGCCACCCTGCGATCGACGGATTTCCGCGAGGCCAACTTGACTGGAGCAAGATTTTTGAACAGCGATCTGACCGGGGCCGACCTTAGCCAAGCCACCTTGAGTGAAGCCATTGTGCAGGGAAGTCGCTTAGAGGCCGTGCGGCTGTCAGGCATCAAAGTCAACAAAGGTAATCTGAGCGGGTTGAATTTGCCGGGCCTTGACTTGAGTGGCAGTGATTTGCATCAGGTCGATCTGAGTCACACTAATTTGCAGGGAGCCACATTGAACAACGCAAATCTGAGCGGTTCTATTTTACGTAATACCAATCTCAGCAAAGCTGATCTTAGTGGGGCCAACCTGCAAGGAGCCGTCTTAACTCAAAGCAATCTGAGTGGAGCCAATTTAACCAATGCGATTCTCACAGAGGCGGTATTGGAGGGAGCCAACCTGTGTGGTGCAACCATGCCGGATGGCCATAAGATCAGGTGCTAAAGCCGCAGACAGCGGTGACGAGTGGGAAACATTATGTTAAATCAGCTCTCGGAACGAGTCGTACATCGCATTCGTTGGGGGTTAGCAATTGCTTGGTCTTTGCTAATTGCCTCCTTGTTCTACGACCCCATTAGCGTCTACCTGACTCAACCGGATGCCCTGTTTAGCCCGTTTCGGTTGGATCTAGAGGCCGCACTAGATCCGACTCGTTGTCTTCAGGTGCAAGGAGCCTGTTTGCCAGAACAGCCGTATGGTCTGGGCGCACGAATTTTTTGGGCGATGGTGGTTCCCGCCGGATTACTGAGTATTTTTGTCTTAGGTCACGAATTTTGGCGGCGAGTTTGTCCATTATCATTCTTTTCCCAAATCCCTAGAGCCTTGGGGATCCAGCGCAAACGTAAACGGGTGAGCAGCACTGGCAAAACTCGTTATGAATTGGTTTCGATCGAGCAAAAGTCCTGGTTAGGCCGCAACTTTCTTTACCTTCAGTTCGGACTGTTATGTCTTGGTTTAGTAGCCCGAATTTTATTAATTAATTCCGATCGCTGGGCCTTGGGCAGTTTTTTGATTGGGACGATTCTCGCCGCGATCGGGGTGGGCTATCTCTACTCCGGAAAAAGTTGGTGTCAATATTTTTGCCCAATGGCTCCGGTCGAAATGATTTTTACTGGCCCCCGTGGCTTACTCGGCAGCAAAGCTCATCTAGACGCGCAACGCGGTTTAACCCAATCCATTTGTCGCACGGTAGATGCCCAAACCAAACAAGAAAAAAGTGCTTGTGTCGGCTGTCAATCACCTTGTATCGATATTGATGCGGAGCGATCGTACTGGGATCGCATTACCCAGCGCGATCGTCGATTCGTTTACTACGGCTACATTGGATTGGTTTTTAGCTTTTATTTTTCCTTCTTGTTCTATGCCGGTAACTGGAATTACTACTACTCCGGCGCCTGGAGCCATGAAGAACACATCCTCAATACCATGTGGAATCCAGGTTTCTACCTTTGGGGACACGCCATCCCGATTCCTAAACTGATCGCTGTACCACTAACTTTAGCGTTATTTGTCGGTTTATCCTACGGGTTAGGGAGCCTAACGGAAACCGCCTACCGCCGCTATCTCCAACGGCGGGGCCAGTCTCTAGACCCAGGGCAACTGACCCATCGGTTATTCACCTGCTGCACGTTTGTCGCCTGGAACTTATTTTGGATTTTTGGTAGTCGTCCCACCATTAATCTATTACCAGCATGGCAACAGCAAGTATTTAGCGCCTTTATTGTACTGGTCAGTAGTATTTGGTGGCATCGAACATTCTGGCGCAGTGCCGAGCAATATTCCCGAGAAGGGCTAGCTAATACACTACGACGGCAGTTAGATAAACAAGGCATTGACTTGGCGAAACTGCTCAATCGCAGTAGTGCAGAACTCAAACCAGATGAAGTCTATGTATTGGCAAAAGTGTTGCCAGATGTGAGTCAAAGTCAAAAGTTGGAAGTTTATAAAGGAGTGTTACAAGGTGCCATTAAAGACGGAATTGTTTCGTCAGCCGAAAGTGCCTTGCTCCAGGAGCTTCAGACCAGCTTGGGAATTAGTGAAACCGAGCACTACAGTATGCTAGCCAACTTAGGCATTGAAGATCCCACATTGTTCGATACGATGCAGTCGATGAGTTTGGAGAATCAGTTCCGACTCGACAGCTATCACCAAGGTTTGGCATCTTTGCTACAAGATCTGGTCGATCAAGGCACTCCAATGGATGCCGCATTAGCGGACAAACGCGATCGCATCACGGCCTTGAAGCGAGAATATCGGATTACCGATGAGGAACATGACCAGATTTTAAGTGAAGGGTTTGGGCAGCATAGAGTGCTGACGCAAGCAGAAAACTTGTTGCAGCAATTTCAAGCCATGTCCGTACAAGTGCAGGTGTTGCAAACCCAGCCACCGGAACCTGATCAATCAGTTTACAAACTATTGAGAACCGCGATCGCGAATCGGCAGATCATGATTTTGCAGCGATTACTCTCTATGCTGGAAATCTTAAAAACTAGTGAAGACGCCTCGATTCTGGCACAAGATATGCATACGATCACGCATGATTTGTTGCCGACTGTATTACAACCATCTGACGATCGTGATGGCCATTGGCAGCACCGGCTTGCCCCTGAAGTTTTTGCGCTGCTGAATCAACCAGTGAGCCAAGGGTGGCCCCCAACTATAGCTAATTCTGCCAGTAGCAGTTTGAAAGCCGTACTGAATCAGATTTTACAAGATGATTTAGAACCGCTAATGCGCGCCCTTAGCCTCTACGCATTGCAACAGGTTGATGATCCGTTAGCCATCCGTGCGGCCACGGAACTGTTGCGAACATCCCAACCGCAATTTGTGCAAGAAGTTGCGCAGGCGATTGGACAACCAGAAGCTACCCTGACCTCTGAACGTCCCACTCAACCATTAACAACTCTTGCCAAACTCTTCTGTTTATCTGAAAGTCCATTCTTTAATCAATTACCTTTAACCACGTTGATTGATGTGGCATTCTCCTGTCAGTCTCGCTCATACCACCTGGATGAGATCATTTGTCGAGTCGGCGATCGCAGTACAGAAGTGTTGATTTTATTTAGTGGTTCTGCCCATGTGCAAATTGTGCGCGCCGATCAGTCCACACAAATCATTAATACCATTTCCGTTGGTGAAACTACAGGAGAATTGGGAGTATTAACCAAATCACCGCGATCTGCAACCGTGATTGCGGCTAGCGAGCCTACGATTGTTTTAGTATTAGAAGCTCAACGGCTAGAGAGTTTATTGCAGAGAAGTCCTGCCCTGGCGATCGGGCTACTAGCCATTATCAGCAAACGTCTGCAACATCTCACCAAATATGCCGAATCGACCCTCCGTCCCGATCGCAAGTGAGCCAGCAACGAGTCAAGAGAGGCTGCAATTATGTCTCAACAGCACATTGCCATGAGTTAAATCGATCGCCGTTATAGCGATCTAACCCACAGCAAAGAGAGACGCATTCCTCAAGCGTCCACTATTCCTCACCGAGCAAAACCACTCAACCTTAAATGCCTGGAATCTCCGAAAGCTCGCACTCGTATTCTTCCACCGAGAAATTAGTGACCGATTGCCATTCTTCTACCGTGAAGCAATAGCCATGTCGCTCTGCCAGTTGTACCAGTGTATCTAGATCAGGGGCAGCATTGAGGCGATCGCGTAACTCTGAATTTTCCTGTACTGCTCTGAACAAGCGAGTTACTTCTTGTTGTGCCATAAAATTTTTGCGTCCTTTAAACCATGTCGCTTGCCTTAGGATAACAGACAGATTTTTGAGAACGCCGTGTATTAAAAATTTGCAGCAATTCCTCACAATGGTTGAAAGTTTAAGAGACAGTAGAGAAAACCGATTCAACTGAATCGGTTCCTTCAGGTTATCAGGTAAGGCGATTCATGACTCTTAAACACTTGCCACGCAAGATTGCCAGGGCGGGAGTAAAACGGTATGGCCTAGCTCTCAGAGGCTATCCATTAAACGTGCGGCAACAACGGATGCAGGCATTGTGTCGCTGGCAGTGGTTACAACCCACCGTGGAAGAAGTGCAACTAGAACTCGATCCGCCGCTGCCGATCGTGCCTGCGGCTGACCACACAGTTTACCCACGCGTGTTCAGTTCGCTCTATCCCCGCTACACCTGCCAGCAGGGTGAACCGTTAAGCTGCACTCTGTGTCAGCCGATCGCCCCAGAAGGGAATCGCATCAAACAATGCCTGCTCTGCGGGTTTCCTACCTTGCTGCCCCCCAAAGCCGGATTACAGGGGCAACGAGGCCGCTATCAAATCGAAAGCTGGTTGGGGCAGCGGGGTAATGGGCGCTTGTATCGAGCTATCCAGTTGGGCAGTAATCAGCCTGTGGTGATTAAGGAATATGTCCTGCCCTCGCTGTATTTTGATGCAACAATGATGCGGCAACAGAAAGCTGCATTTGAAAATTTGGCCGGACTGAGCTTAGCAGATGGGCGGGTGCAGGATTCTCGGTTGGTGTTACCGCTGGATGCGATCGTGGATGACCTGGAGAATCGCTGCTATCTAGTCATGCCTGAATCAGGTGCTTACCCGGCGTTGAGCCAGTATTTACGCCAAGGGGCATTCACAAATGCCGAGGTACGGTGGGTGCTGAATCAAGTCTTACAAACCTTAGAGTTTTTGCATGGGCAAAAGTACCGTTTACCATCTGGAGTCATGCAAACAGGGATCGCTCACGGCAATGTGAGTTTACATAGCCTCCTCCTCGGCAGTCCCACTGCACCAGATCTCAGCTTACAAACAGCGGCTTTACAATCCGAAAGTTTGCTCACTACCAGTCCATCCGATTCTAATCACGATCGCAGTGGACTAACGACTCTACCAGGCAGCCATCGAGCCTCATTTCCTGCCTTCGACGCCGCATATTTCATCTATCTTTGCGATCTAGCATTGTGGGAGCGGTTGTTTGTTCCCCTCCAAGCCAATGCCACCCCGCTATTGATTGCCCAGGACTTAGTCGATTTGGGCTATGTTGCTTTTTATCTGTTAGCCGGTAGGGCATCTACCCCTACTGGAGAACGCCTCGATCCCAGAGAGGCTAATCACTGGCCAACCACTGACCCATTTCTGAAACACTTTATTTTGCGATTAATGGAGTTAGAGACTCCGTTTGAAAGTGCAGAGGTAGCACGGCGCGAATTAGCCCAATCGCCCCCTCTAAGCCTTATAGTCCTGCCCAGCGCTGCGGAGGAATTGCCAATCACCAAAGCTCGCCGCCCTCGCTGGCTCTGGCCCTTGGTGGGCGTACTGGGGTTGATCCTGCTGGCCTGGCTAATTTGGCTGGAATCCTCTAACTCACGACTTAAACCCACGATCGCGCATCAGGTTACACGATTGCAAGATGTGGGTGGCATTCCTCCTGGCACGTTTCGCTACACAGCGGCGAAGGACGGAATTTGGCATTATGTACTACAGCAGCCTAATTTAATTCAAAAAGGCCAAACCTTAGAACAACGGCTGCAACTAGCTCAACCCAAACTTAACCTCAATTTTCAACCGACAGAATCACCTGAAGCCGCGATCGCCCAAGTACAGTCGGGGGCTGCGGCATTTGCCGTTGTCCCGCTGATTACCTCGATACCGGATGATCTAGAAGCTGTGACGATCGCCTATGATGGCTTGGCGGTTATTGTGGCCTATAACTACTCTAATCGCGACAAAGGGTTGCCTACAGAACTTAAGGGAACCATTTCGCTGGAACAACTGCAAGAGCTTTACCAAGCCAGAGTGACCAACTGGAGAGAACTCGGCGTCACAGTGTTACCGCTGAATCTGTACCAACCGCAGAATCGGGAAGCGATCAATGTTTTTCAACAGCGAGTATTTCCCACGG